>NZ_JBIWPP010000048.1:0-50570 GCF_044768335.1 Streptomyces sp. NPDC101151
GCCCCGCCTGCGGGCACGTGTCCGGCGAGAACCGCGTCACACAAGAGAAGTTCGAGTGCACGAGTTGCGGACACACCGCCAACGCCGATCAAGTCCGCGCACTCAACGTCGCCATCAGGGCCGGGCTGGTCCTTCCCGACGTGGCCTAGCCACCGACAGGAGAAGCCCCCCGGATTCATCCGGGGGAGGAGTCACAGGGCTCTGGTGCTCAATGGCCCCTGACGTAACTCGGGGTGCGCGGTCGCTCCTCCTGCGGTCCCGTGCCTCGCCCCACCGACCGACCGTCGTCGGCGCCGGCGGGCCGCGGGTGACGGTGGCTGATGCCGATCTGCGAAATCGGCCGGCCCTGCTCTCGGCCCGAGGTAGTCGATGGTTGAAGATGTGGCCGGAGTTGCGTCACCCTGCGAGGTATTTCCGGCGATCGCGGGTCGGCGCCGAGCCCTCAAGCGGGGCGATGGCTTGACCTTCACGCATGGGTCAATGTCTAGCGTCGGCGGTATGAAGTCCAATGCGAAGAGCGCAACGCTGCCTGCCTTTTCCAGTCTGCCCGGCACGGGTCTGGAGGTTCGACTCGCCGCACGGCCCGTTGGGCTCCCGGCCCTCGACCACTTCGAGATCGTCGAGGTCGGCGTCCCAGCACCTGCACCGGGCCAGGCGCTGGTTCGTAACCTGTTCATGTCGCTCGATCCCGGCATGCTCCTGTTGATCGCGGGCGGGTCGTCACTGCCCATGCCCCGCTACGAGGTGGGCGAGGTGATGTACGGGGACGCGCTCGGCGAGGTGCTTGCCTCGGCAGACCCATCGCTGAGCGAGGGAGAGCTGGTGCTCCATCGGTACGGCTGGCGGGAGTACGCCGTGGCCGAGGCCAGTGCGTTCCGCAGCGTGGACAAGGCGGCTTACCCAAGCCCGTCCATGCACCTGGGTTTCGGTCTGGTCGCCTACACAGGGCTCATGGACGCAGCAAGGCTGCGACCCGGCGACACCGTTTTCGTGTCCAGCGCGGCCGGGGCGACCGGGAGCATGGCGGGCCAGATCGCCCGGCTCAAGGGAGCCCGCCGGGTGATCGGCAGCGCCGGCTCGGCTGACAAGGTTGCCCACCTGACCGGGAAGCTCGGGTTCGACGCGGCCTTCGACTACCACGACGGCCCGGTACTCGACCGGCTGCGCGAAGCGGCCCCGGACGGCATCGACGTCTACTTCGACAACGTGGGAGGCGAGCAGCTGCGCGCCGCCATCGAGGTCATGAAAGTGCACGGCCGTATCGCGGTCTGCGGAGCCCTCAACCGGCAGAGCACCGCCCGCCCCGACGAGGGCCCCGGTGACCTGCTCAGCGTTCTGGGCAAGCGTCTGACCATCCGCGGCTTCACCCTGTGGGACCACCTGGACCGGTCCACGGAGTTCGGCGAACAGTTCCGCGACTGGCTGCGCGAGGGATCTATCGTCTACGACGAGACAGTGATCAACAGGCTGGAGAGCGCACCCGAGGCTCTCCTCGATCTCGTTCGCGGCCGGCACACCGGGAAGACCGTGGTCCGCCTCAGGAGTTGACCACAAGATATACATCACGCCTGACAATTCCGACCGAAGGTGGCCGCGTGTTGATCGGTGAACTGGCCGCACAGACAGGGACCACGACCCGTGCCCTGCGCTACTACGAGGAGCAGGGCCTGCTGGAGTCCGACCGGACACCGTCGGGCTACCGCGTCTACAGCCCGCACGCGGTGACCCGGGTCCGAAACGTCCGCGACCTGCTCGCCTCCGGGTTCAGCGTCGAGAACGTCAAGTCGTTCGTGCGCTACCTCGACACCGATCTCCCCGAGGTCTTCGAGTACTCGCCGGTGTGCGCCGACGGCTACGCCATCGGCGCACACCGGGTGGCCGAACTGGAAGAGAAGATCGCAGCCCTCACGCGGCTGCGCGACAGCCTCGTTCAGCGGATGCCCTGGTTGGCGACGCAGTGAAATGCCGCAGAAG
Organism: Streptomyces sp. NPDC101151; assembly: GCF_044768335.1. NCBI lineage: Bacteria > Bacillati > Actinomycetota > Actinomycetes > Kitasatosporales > Streptomycetaceae > Streptomyces > Streptomyces sp. NPDC101151. Next base: position 1,975 of record NZ_JBIWPP010000048.1, read on the forward strand.
GGAGCCGCCTGAACCGACATCCTCGCTGCTGCTGACCTGACTGTGGAGCGGCCTCCCCCACAGGTGGGGAGCCAAGGTGAGCATGTCTGTCCATCGGATGAGCGTGGGAAATTCAACGAGCGCCAACATGGCTAGGCGAGCCGGGCGGGGACGGGGTGGAGGCGGTAGTTGGTGCCGTGGGTGCGCACGAGTCCCGCGGTGGGCGGCGGAAAGTGGCTGCCGAGAAGCAGGGTGCCGGTGTCGGCGAGGGCGGCGAGCAGTTCGCGGCGGGTCGCCTCTGCCTGGGCGGGGTCGATGTCGACGTGGCTGTGGATGTCGGGCTCGGCGAGCTGGACGGGGTGGTGGATGCAGTCGGCGGTGATCAGGGCCGTGCTGTCCCGGCTGCTCAGCCGGACGGCGACCTGTCCGGGGGTGTGTCCGGGGGTGGGCACGAGGGTGATGCCGGAGGCGATCTCCAGGCCGTCGGCGCCGACGTCGACGAGATCGAGCAGGCCGTGCTCGTCGATGGGGTGGACGGAGTCGCGGAACATCTGTGTGCGGGCTTCGTCCATGTCCGCCGCCGCCCAGTAGTCCCACTCCGTGCGGGTCGCGAGGTAGCGGGCGTTGGGGAAGGTGGGAACCCAGGCGCCTTCGTGGGAGCGGGTGTTCCACCCGACGTGGTCCGTGTGCAGGTGGGTGAGGACGACGATGTCGATCGTCTCGGGGGAGAAGCCGGCCTGTTCCAGACGCGCGAGATAGTCGGTGCGGAGCTGGTTCCAGGCGGGGTTGGCGCGGTTCTTGCCGTTGCCGATGCCCGTGTCGACGAGGATCCGCAGTCCGTCGGCCTCCAGCGCGAACGTGTGGCTGGCCAGGCGCAGGATCCGATCGGCGCCGGCGAAGTCGGGCTGCAGCCAGGGAGAGCCGGCAACGACGTCGGGTGTCGCGCCGGGCAGGAGCCAGGGTCCGGTCTGCGGGGGCAGTTCCACCTCCTCGATGCGGCGGACGACGATGTCTCCCACGTCCCAGGTGGGGGTCTGGCGGTGCGGTGCGGGGACTGTGTTCTGCGAGGTCATGGGCTCTCTTCCAGGGATCAGGCCGGGCTGCCGTGGGGGAGCGGAGGGGCGAGGAGCCGCTCATACGTCGCAGACGGAGCCGTCGCCTTTAACGCTCAGATGTTGCGTTAATGATATCCCTCTCGTAGCTGCTAAGGCAAAGGATGTGCGTTAGTGCTGGTCAAGGCGATCCTTACGGCACCTTAAAGCGCAATGTTTGCGTTAGATCTCCCAGGGGGTCTACTGTGTCACTAACGCGAATATTTAGCTCTTGGGCTGTGTCCCTGCTCTGCGGGCGCCGGTACGGCGCTGAGGCGCCGGTACGGCGCTGAGGCGCCGCAGCCCGGAAAGGACGCCGATCGTGTCTGTCCCCCCGTTGTCGCCCGAAGGGGCCGCGGATTCGGCGCTGCGCGCCGGGCTGCCGCTGGCCGGCGACCGGCACGCGGTGGTGGCCGGGACGGCCCACCACATCCTCACTGTCATCAGCCGCTTGCGCGAGCTCGACCTCGCGGAGATCCCGCCGGCCACCGCCTACCGCGTCAAGGACCGGTGAGTGTCATGAATCCCTACGAACTGTCCCTGACCCAGGCCTCCTCCGCCATCGCCGACAAGAGCCTGTCACCGGTGGAACTGACCGATTCGGTCCTGGCCCGCATCGACGCCGTGGATCCGCACGTCAACGCCTATGTCACCGTGACCGCCGAGGCGGCGCGCGCCCAGGCCGCCGAAGCCGAGCGGGAGATCGCCGCCGGCCGCCGCCGCGGCCCCCTGCACGGCATCCCCATGGCGCTGAAGGACCTCATCGACACCGCGGGAGTGGCGACCACGTCCAGTTCCGCCGTCCGCGCCGGTCGCGTGCCCGCCACGGACAGCGTGGTGGCCGCGCGGCTGAGGAAAGCCGGCGCCGTGCTGGTGGGCAAGGCTCACACCCATGAGTTCGCCTACGGCCTGACCACACCCCAGACCCGCAACCCCTGGCACCTGGAGCACGTGCCCGGCGGCTCCAGCGGCGGCTCTGCCGCCGCAGTGGCGGCAGGTGCGGCGACGTTCTCCCTGGGAACCGACACCGGCGGCTCCATCCGCGTCCCCTCGGCGCTGACCGGCGTGGTCGGACTCAAGCCCACCTACGGCCTGGTTCCCCGGCACGGGATCGCTTCGCTGTCCTGGTCCCTGGATCATGTCGGGCCCGTCACCCGGACCGTCCAGGACGCCCGACTCGTCCTCGACGCGCTCGTCGGCCACCACCCCGGCGGCCCCGCAAGCCTCGACCATCCCTACGAGGCGCACGTCGCCCGCCCGGGAGCGGGCCTGGCAGGCGTACGCGTCGGCGTCCCTGTGAACTACTTCTTCGACCGTGTGGACCCGCAGGTGGAAGCCGCGGTCCGCGATGCACTGGCACGTTTCGCGGACCTCGGTGCACGCCTCGTGGGCGTCGAAATACCGATGAGCGAGTACGTCCAGGCCACCCAGTGGGGGCTGATGGTCCCGGAGGCGACCGCCTACCACGAACAGCATCTGCAGACCACGCCCGAGCTGTACGGCCCGGACGTGCGGGTCCTGCTCGAAGCCGGCGCCCTGGTCCCCGCCATCGACTACCTGCGCGCCCAGCGCACCCGCACCCTCATGCGTGAGGAGTGGAACCGTCTCCTGGACGAGGTCGACGTCATCGCCGCCCCCACCGTGCCGGCCACCGCGGCCAGGGCCGACCAGGAGGCCTTCCAGTGGGCGGACGGAACCGTCGAAACCGTCTCCGACGCCTATGTACGTCTCGCGGCCCCCGCCAATATCACCGGACTGCCCGCCCTGTCCCTGCCCGCCGGTTTCGACGCCGAGGGTTTGCCCATCGGCCCGCAGTTGATCGGTCGCCCGCTGGGCGAGGGCACCGTCCTGCACGTCGCCGATGCCTACGAGCAGGTCCGCGGCCCTGCACCGCTCGCGGGCCGGCTGCCGGTCCGACACCGGAGCGCAGTGGGCGGACCCACGCGCGGCCAAGCCCGTCCCATAGAGAGCAGCTTCATTTCTTGAAGCGAATGCTTAGCGTTAAGGTGTCGATATGAGGTCACAGGCCAGACCCCGTCCAGGAGGGCGAAGCGCCCGCGTTCAGCAGTCGGTCCACCAAGCCGTCCGCGACCTGGAGGCGGAAGTCGGGCGCACGGCACTGACGGTCCCGCTCGTCGCCAAGCGGGCCGGTGTCACCCCCTCGACGATCTACCGCCGGTGGGGCGACATGCAGGAACTCCTCTCCGACGTGGCCGTGGAGCGGCTCCGCCCGGAAACCACCCCGGCCGACCTGGGAAGCCTGCGCGCCGATCTGGAAGCCTGGGCCGTGCAGTTCCTGGAGGAGATGTCCTCGCCGGCCGGCCGCGCCTACATTCGCGACGCGCTCGCCGGCGATCCGGACGGAGCCAACGCGGGCCGGTGCTCCGCCTACGCCGTCGACCAGATCGAGGTCATGCTGACTCGCGCAGGCGAACGCGACGAGCCGGTGCCTGCCGTGGATGTGGTCGTCGACCACGTGGTGGCGCCGATGATGTACCGCATCCTGTTCCGTCCCGGTCTGCTCGACGCCGACTATGCCCGCGCACTGGTGGACGTGGTGCTGACACAGTGATGACCTGCGTCACCGTGCCGTGTGAGAAGAGGTGTGTGGGCGTGTGCGGTGCCCAGGGCTCGGCGCAGTAGTCACTGGGTGTGTCTCGATGCTGCCCGTCGAAGGCGGGAGAGCGCAGTCGTCTCGAATCACGCCCCTTCCGCACTGGCGAGGATCTTCCTCACCACATCGGACTTCGCGTCGGCGTAGTCCTGGACGTGCTTCCAGTTCTTCGCTGCGAGCGTGCGCTTCGTCCGTGCGTACAGGTCACGGTCGGATTCGTTCCCGCGCAGCCGGTCGCGGAACAGGAGCATTCGGTCGGCCTCGGCACACCCCGACCGGAAGACATGCAGGTTGACGGGTGGGTCGACGCCGCGCAGCATCCGGTGCTCGTACCATTCCGGCTCACGGATCCGCAGGGCGTAGCCGGCGGCTTCCAGCTGTGGAACATACGCTGCCTCCTCCGCCGCGTCGGCAACGAGAAGGTTGATGTCGATGAGTGGCTTCGCCGGCAGTCCCGGGACCGAGGTCGAACCGACGTGGTCGATCTGAAGTGCAGTACCGCCAAGCGCACCACGGATCCGCTCCGCGGCTCGCTCGAACCACGCAGGCCAAGCGGGGTCGTACTCGGTGAGCGTGATCCGCTGGTGCGTCGGTGGCATGTCACCGACCGTGATGGCCCGCAGTTGCTCATCGTCCATGCGCGCAATGTACTCGGGCCCTGGTCGCCGGCAGGGCTGGGCTCCCGACGGCCCCTGGGGCGATGTGCCCCTACCAGGCCAGGCAATGCCGGACCTGGTAGGGGTCGAAGCAGCCGCACTCACCCGTCGAGACCTGCAACGACGCCTCGATCGCCCACCCAGGCGCCGCCACTCTCCGGTGGGGGCGGTCATGAGGGGAGCCGAAGGCGGCGAAGCCGTGGTCAGGTCCGGCGGGCCAGCACGGACAGTAGGGGTGCCGGGTCGTCACGGAAGTAGAAATGACCGCCGGGGAACCGGCCGACCCGCACGGACTTGGTGCTGAGCTGCCTCCACTGCTCGAGATCCTCGGCGGTGACGGCATCGGCGTCCCCGCCGAGAACCTCCAGGGCCACCGGTAGCGGCTCGCCCGTCTGGTGGCGGTAGTTGTCCAGCAGGGTGAGATCCGCACGGAACACCGGGAGCAGCAGGGCCATCAGCTCGGCGTCCGCGGCGATCTGCGGTGGGATGCCGCCGTAGCGTTCGTCGAGGGCCGCGACCAGCTCGTCGTCCGGTTTGTCCGACAGCCTTGTCGCGTGGCGCGCTTGGTTCGGCGCCGGAAACGCCGACACGATGAGCCGCTCGGGCAGCGGGCGGCCCCGGGCGACCAGCTCGCGGGTCACTTCGTAGGCGACGAGCGCGCCGAGACTGTGTCCGAAGAGGTCGTAGGGCGGTACGAACTCCGTGTCGTCGAGCAGCTCTCGCACCACCGCGTCCAGGTCGGTCAACGGCGGCTCGGCGGCACGGCCGCCGCGCCCCGGCGGGCAGATGCCGTACACCTGGGTGCCCGGCAGCTGCTGTCCCCAGCGGACGTACTCGCCGGGAAGCCCGCCCGAGTGCGGGAAGCAGTACAGATGGCGCTCGGGGGGCTGGGCCAGGGGGCGGCCGGTCAGCCAGGGGTTGCGGCGGGCGGTCGTGCCGGGCGGCGGAGTGGAGGGCAGGGGGGCGGTCATGAAGCGGCAGTCTCCTTGGCGGAAGCGGATGTTGCCCCACGTTCTTCGAGCAGTGCGGCGAGCGCCGACGGGGTCTGGGAGCGGAGGATGTCCGCGGTGTTGACGGTGATGTGGAACGAGGCAGCGGCCCAGGCGGCGAGCTTCGTCGCGGTCAGTGAGTCCCCTCCGAGGTCGAAGAGACCGTCGTGCGGGTCGATGTCGGGGTAGCCGAGTGCCTGTGTGAACGCGCTGAGCACGGCATCCAGCACGGGCGGGTGCTCCGACGCGGGGCGTACCGGTGCGGCGGCCTCCGTGTCCGTCTGTGGTGTCGCCGTGACGGGCACCGAGGGCGCGGCGGCCGCTGCGGTGACGGCGGGTGCGGGCTCGGGCGGGGGCGGCACCAGGTGGACCTGGCGGTCGAACGGGTAGGTCGGCACTGCCACCCGCCGTCGTGGCTGGTGGTTGTGCAGTGCGGCGAAGTCCGGTCGCGCGCCGCGCACCCACAGCTCGCCCACGCCGGCCAGCAGCGTCGCCGTCTCCGATGTCTCCTCCGCCGGGTGCGGGGCGAGGTGGACGACGGCCTGCTTGCTGTCGTAGTGCTGATGCTGCCGGGCCAGCGTGGCCAGGGTGCGGCCCGGGCCGACATCGACGATGACACGGTCCGGAGCGCCGAAGAGGGTCTCCAACGCCTCGCCGAACCGGACCGGTTGGCGGAGGTGACGCACCCAGTGGTCCGCGGTGCGGATCTCCTCGGGGTCCGCCCATGAGCCGGTGGTGTCCGAGAGCACCGGCAGAGTAGGCCGCTCCCGCGGCAACGCGTCGACGGCCTCGGCGAAACGACGGGCGATCGGCTCCACGAGTGGAGAGTGACCCGCCGTGGCGATCCGCAGGACCCGCGCCTCGATCCCACGGCCCGCCAGTTCCTCCGCGAAGCGGGCGACGGACGCGGCCGGGCCGGTGACGGTGCACTGGCCGGGGCCGTTCACCGCGCCGATCGTGATGTCGGCAGGGAGCATCGGCAGGACCTCTTCCTCCGGCAGGCGCACGGCCGCCATCGCGCCGGCGGGCACGGTGCCGAGGAGCCGGCCGCGTTCGGCCACCAGCCGTGCCGCGTCCGCCGGCGAGAACACCCCGGCCACGCAGGCCGCGGCGTACGCGCCGAGACTGTGCCCGGTGACGGCGCTCGGCCGCAGACCCCACGATGCCAGCAGCCGGGCGGTGGCGTACTGCACCGCGAACACCGCCGGCTGCCCGACGGCGATGGTGGCCAGCCGCTCGGCCGCGAGCGGCCGCTCCGCCGCCGTACCTGGATACAGCACTTCCCGCAGGTCCAGTCCGAGGGGACCCGCCACCGCCTCGGCCACCTCGTCGAGGTGCCGTCGGAATGCGGGTTCGCCGTCGTACAACTCGGCGGTCATGCCCACATGTTGGCCGCCCTGACCGGGGAACAGGAAGACCTGCTCGGCGTCGGACAGCGCGCCTGCGCCCGGGACCGGCGGCCGGCGGCGGAGCGCGGACACCGCCTCCCGCGCGGCGTCGGCGACCACGAACCTGCGGTGGGCGTGATGGGCCCGGCCGGACTGCAAGGTCCACGCCGCGTCGGCCAGATGCGTCTTCGGATGCGCGTCCAGATGCTCGGCCAGACGGCTCGCCGCGGCGTCGGCAGCCTCCGGTGTCCGGCCCGAGACCACCAGCAGCTGCCGGCGGTCGGCCGGGGCCGAGGCCACGGGCGGCGGCGCCTGTTCCAGCACCACGTGGGCGTTGGTCCCGCCGACGCCGAGCGCGTTGACGCCGGCGATCCGCGGACCGTTCGCCGGCCAAGCGCGCGTGGTGCCGCTCACCTCGAACCCGGACGAGGAGAAGTCGACGGCCGGGTTCGGCCGCCGGTAGTGCAGTGTGGCCGGCACGATGCCGTGCTCCACGCTGAGCACCGCCTTGATGAAACCAGTGACGCCTGCCGCCGCGTCGGCATGCCCGATGTTCGTCTTCACCGAGCCGAGCAGACAGGGGTCGCGCCGATCGGAGCCGGACCCGAAGGCCCGGCTGAGCGCGGCCACTTCGATGGGGTCGCCGAGCGCGGTGCCCGTGCCGTGCGCCTCCACATAGCCCACCTGGTCCGGGTCGACACCGGCGACCTCGTGCGCGAGGCGGATCACCTCGGCCTGGCCCACCACGCTGGGCGCGGTGAAGCCCGCCTTGTGCCGGCCGTCGTTGTTCACCGCGGAGCCCCGGATCACCGCGTGCACATGGTCGCCGTCCGCCAGCGCGTCCGCCAGCGGCCGCAGTACGACCATGCCCGCGGCGCTGGCTCCGACCGTACCGTCGCTGTCGGCGTCGAACGCGCGGCAGTGGCCGTCGGCCGAGACGATGCCGCCCGGGGTGTAGCGCATCCGGGGCAGGTGCGGGACCACGGTCGCACCGCCGGCGAGCGCCAGGTCGCACTCGCCGTTCAGCAGTGCCTGCACCGCCAGGTGCACCGCCACCAGGGAGGTCGAGCACGCCGTCTGCACGGTCAGCGCCGGCCCGGTCAGATCCAGGTGATAGGCGATGCGGGTGCTGACGAAGTCGGGCGCGGTGGCCTGCCGCAGCCGCCATTCGTCGAGGAACGGCAGCTCGTCGATGCGGGCGCGCACCGCCTCGGCGTACCCGTTGTTCCCGGCACCCACGAAGACACCGGTCACCGGGCGGTCCTCACCGCCGTGCCCGGCACGTTCGAGGGCCTCGTGGGCGCACTCCAACAGCAGTCGCTGCTGCGGGTCGGTGATGAGCGCGTCATGGGCCGACAGCCCGAAGTAGGCCGCGTCGAACTCACCGGCCCCCTCCAGAACTCCGTAGGCCGGCACATAGTCGGGGTGAGCCGGGTCGGCGCGGTCGGGCAGCACGGAGATCGTCTCCCGGGCCGCGCACAGGTTCTCCCAGAAGCGCTCCACGTCCGGAGCACCGGGGAACCGGCCTGCCATGCCCACCACCGCGACGAGGTGTTCCTGCTCTTCCTGCTGGTCGTACGTCATCGAGAGTCCTTGGCGGGGTGGGTGCGAGTGTCCTCGGCGGGGTCGGCGGGGTCGGCGGGGTCGGCGGGGTCGGCGGGGTCGGCGGGGTCGGCGGGCGAGGGAGCGGCGGGCGCCGGGGACGCGGTGCCCACGGCGCCGAAGACGAACAGGGCGGCGGCCGTGAGCTGCAGGGCGGCCAGCGCCGAGAAGGCGGGGGTCAGCCCCGCCTTCTGGGCCAGCGTGCCGGAGAGCACCCAGCCCGCCGTGCCGCCGGTCAGCGTCAGCGCCATGGCCACCGTGAGCGCCTCGGGCCGCTGCGCTTCGGGAATCCGCAGCACCCGGACGGTGGCGACCGGCGCCGAGGACACGCCGTTGAGGAAGCCGACGGCCACCAGCAGGCAGAACAGGCCCGGCAGGCCGAGCGGCAGCGGGAGCGCGAGGAACCCCACGCCCAACGCCACCCGGCCGGTGAGGGCGAGGGTCCGGGCGGGCAGCCGGCGCAGCAGCCGTCCGGCCAGCAGGGTGCCCGTCAGCGCACCGCCGCCGAAGGCGGTCAGCAGAGCACCCGCCACGACGGAGGAGCCGTCCTCCCGCGACACGGCGATCACCGGCAGCAGCGCGAACAGCGCCTGCCAGGCCATCTCCCCGAGCGCCAGAGCCACCGACCAGCTGCCCAGCAACCGCTCCCGCATCAGCAGCCGGAGCCCGGCCGCCGGGGAACGACGCCCCGCGGCGGCCGCGGTGCGGGGAGTGTGCGGCAGGTACAGGCGGAGCAGGACGGCCGAGCCTGCGAAGGAGACCGCGTCCACGATCAGCACGGTCGGAGCGCCGAACAGTGAGATGAGGACACCGCCGAGCACCGGGCCGAGCAGCACGCTGAGCCGGGTCGCGCTCTGCAGCGCGGCGTTCGCCCGGCCGAGCAGTTGCTCGTCCTCTCCGACGACGCTCGGCAGGATGGCCTGCTGACTCGCGGTGTACGGGGCGTAGAACGCGCCGATCGCGAACATCACCACCACGAACGTGGCCGTGTTGAGGCAATCGAGGACGTACAGCACGGGCAGCAGTGCCACCAGCGGGCCGCGGACAGCGTCCCCGATGAGCATGACGTTGCGTGGGCCGAGGCGTCCGGTCCAGGAGGCGCCGAAGAAGCCGAACACCGCGATGGCGGCCAGCAGGGACGCCATGACCAGCCCCATGTCAGCGGCGGAGCCCGTCAGTTGCAGCACGAGCCAGGGCATGGCGATCGCGCTGAGCTGGGTGCCGAGCATGGAGATGGTCTCGGCCACGAGGAGCACCCGCAGCGTCCGGTGGTGCCGGATGCCGGGTGCGGGCGTGACAGGGGCGGCCGGAGTGGTTCCGTTCGTCATGATCACACACCATCCGCCGTGCCGGGACGGCGCCGGCCGCGCCGGAGATGCCGGCCGGACCGCTGGGGCCGCCTGGGGCCGGCGGTGTCGTCGGCGGCGTCGCCGGCCCCTCGGGCGGAGTCGAGCGCCCGCGCCAGGGCGGCGACGGTCGGGTGTTCGAACAGGGCCGTGATGGGCAGCTCCCGGCCGAAGGCCGCGACGATCCTGCTGTGCAGTTTGGCCAGCGTCAGGGAGTTGCCGCCGAGGTCGAAGAAGTTGTCGTGGACCGAGACCGCGGGCAGACCCAGGACCTCCGACCAGAGAGCGGCCACCCGCCGTTCGGTGTCGTTGCCCGGTGCGACGTGACCGGCCGAGCCGACGAGGTCGGTGCGCTCGGGCCGGGGCAGCGCGGCGTGGTCGACCTTGCCGCTGGTGGTCAGCGGCAGGGCGGGCAGGACGACGACGGCCTCCGGCACCATGAAGGCGGGCAGCTCGGCCCGTGCACGGCGCAGCAGTTCGGCGCTGTCGGGGCTGTGCGCGCCCTGCGGGGTCACATAGGCGACGAGAGCCGGGGTGCGCTGCGGGTCACCTGTCACGGCGGCCTGGGCAACCTCGGGCTGACGCAACAGGAAGTGCTCGATCTCGCCCGGCTCGATGCGGTAGCCGCGGAGCTTGAGCTGCCGGTCTGCTCGGCCCAGGTACTCCACGGCGCCGTCGCTGAGTCGGCGGCCGAGGTCTCCGGTGCGGTAGACCCGCAGCGGCCGGCCGTCCAGTTCGATCGTGCGGAACCGGTCCGCCGTCAGTTCCGGACGCCGCAGGTACCCGGCGGCGAGGCTGTGACCGGCCAGGTGGATCTCACCGGTGGTGCCGAGCGGGCAGCGCCGCCCGGCCGGGTCCAGGACGAGCATCCGCACACCCGCGATGGGCCGGCCGATGCAGTTCAGTGGCGCGGTACCGGAGCCGTCGACGATGTGCTCCGACGCGGCGACGGTGTTCTCGGTGGGGCCGTAGGAGTTGAGCAGCCGGTAGGGCAGCCCGGCCGGCGGACGCTGGGAGAGCGCCGCACCGCCAATGCCCAGCCAGCGCAGCCCGCGCGGGAACGTGGTGCCGCTGGTCCACATGGCCTCGGCGAGCGCGGTGGCGCAGAACGCCACGGTGGCGCCCTTGCTGTCCAGCCACTCACCGAGCGTGGAGGCGACCACCGGCTTCTCGTGCGGGACCAGGCAGGCACCGTGGGCCAGGGCCTGCCACACCTCCATCTGCGAGGAGTCGAAGCTGACGCTCAGCAGATGCGTGCAGCGGTCCTCGGGGCCGATGCCCTGGGTGTTGCCCACCGAGCGCACCAGATTGGCCAGACCCCGGTGCCGGACCACGACACCCTTGGGGGTTCCCGTGGTGCCGGAGGTGTAGATGACGTAGGCGGTGGCGTCGGGAGACCAGTCGGGCAGGCCCTCGACGCTGTCGCTTCCCTCGGCCGTCGGCACCTCCGTGACGTCGAGGACCGTGGCCCGGCCGGTCGACGGCAGCGTGACTCCGGCGCGGGTCAGCAGCACGTCGGCCTGTACGTCGCCGAGGACGAACTCCTGCCGGGCGGCCGGCCACGACGGGTCGAGCGGGCAGAACGCGGCCCCGGCGAACCAGGCGGCCAGCATGCCGACGACGAAGTCCTCGCCGCGCTCGAGGAGCAACGCGACCGTGGGTTGGTCGGCCGCAAGATGCGGGCGGACCGTCTCGGCCAGAGCCCGGGCGCGGGCGACCAGCCCGTGGTAGCCGATCGCACCCCGGCTGCTCTCGATCGCCGTGGCGTCGGGGCGGGTACGCGCCTGCTCCAGCACCAGCTCAGGCACGGTTGTCACGGGACCCGGCTCCGGGCCCTGCTCCCACTCCCGCATCCGCTCCAGCTGCCCGCGCGGGATCAGCTCCAGCCCGGTGACAGGGGCGTGCAGGTCCCCGGGCAGTTGTGCCAGGAGCGTGGCCAGCGTGCCGGCCATCTGCTCCACGTCCTCCTGCCGGACCAGGCCGCCGTTGTAGGACATATGGCCGCGCAGTTCGTCGCCGTCGAGGACGAGCGCGACCGTCAGCCCCAGCTTTCCGGTGTATGCCGCGTCGCCGCCGTCGAGTTCGACCGCGCGCAGGGCGCCCCCGCCCAGCGTCGGCGGACGCACCGCGGCAGTGCTGAACGCCAGCGAGACGTCGCCGTACGGGGTACGGCCAGGCTTGCGCGGCGGATTGATCCGGTCGACGACGTCCTCGAACGGCACCTCACAGTGCGCGAAGGCGTCCAGCGCCGTGTCCCGCATCGCCTCCAGTGCCTCGCCCACGGTCGCGTCCGGCCGCAGCCGGGAACGCAACGCCACGGTGTTCAGGCACGGCCCGAACACGTCCGTGAGACCGCCCGGGCCGCGGTTGGTCATCGGGCTGCTGATCACCACGTCGTCGTGACGGGTGCGGTGGTGCAGCAGGAGGGCCAGCGCCGTGGCCGCCGTCATGAACGGGGAGACGCCGTGCCGCTCGTGCAGCGTCCGCAGCCGCCCGCCCACACCCGCGGGCATCGGTATCTGCACCACTCCGTGCGGTGCCGGCTCCGCCGGCGCGGGAAGGTCCACGTACGCGGGCGCCCCGCTCAGCCGTTCCCGCCAGTGCGCGAGATCCGACGCGTGACGACCGCCGGCGCGAGCCGCCTCCTGGGCGCGGACGAAGTCCCGGTACTGGGCCGGCCGTCCACCGTCGGCGAGTTCCACGAGGAACGTGGCGACGGCGTCCGCCAGGCGGGCGGCTTCCGCGCCGGACACGCGCTCGCCCCGATGGGAGAGCACGGCTGTCAGTTCGCCGTCCTGCTCGGTCACGGTCAGGGTGATGCCGAACTTGGCCTCCCGGGACCACAGCGCCTCGGCGAACACCGGGCGCAGTTCGGCCCCGCCGAGCACGGCGCGCCGGTCGCCCCGCAGGTTCATGTTGAGCACGACGTCGCCGTACGGCGGGCGGCCCGAGGCCTGTTCGGGACGCAGCCGGGCCAGCACCTCGTCGAAGGGCGTCCGGGCGTGCTCGAAGGCGTCCAGCACCTCCGCGCGCATCGCGCGCAGCACCTCCGGCGCGGGAGCGTCGCCGGCCGTCGAGGAGCGCAGGACCACGAGATTGAGGCAGGGACCGAGCAGGTCGGCGGCGTCGCGGTCACGGATGCTCACAGGAACGCCGAAGGTCACCCGCGGCAGGCCGCTCCACCGGTGCAGACCCGTGGCCAGCGCCGCCGCCATAAGCATGAACCAACTCGCGCCGTGCTCGTTCATGACCGGTCGCAGCCGGCCGAGCAGCCCCTTGGGCAGCGCCAGGCGCACCGCCCCGTTGGCCTCCGCTCGGGCCGGTGCCGGCAGGTCGAGCCGGGCCGGCCAGTCGGCCAGCCGCTCTCCCCAGAAGTCCAGGTCGGTGCCGCGACGGAGATCAGCGGAGCGCTCAGCGGCGGCGGCGTGCTCCCGGTACTGCAGCGCGGGCGGCTCGGACGGCACGCCCGCGAGACTGTCGCGGTAGCAGCGCTCCAGCTCGCGCAGCAGGACGAGCACGGACTCGCCGTCCACGACGAGGTGGTGCAGGCTGAGCATCAAGGCCCGGCCACGCGACCCGCAGTCGGCGACGGCCGCGCGCAGCAGCTGTCCCGAGGCCAGGTCGAAGGGGCGCCCGGCTGATGCGTCGAGCCACCGCGCGGCCGCTTCCTCGGGCCCCTCGGCGTCGGTGGGGACACACGCCTCGACGCGAGGCCGCCAGGGAGCCTGGACGATCTGCCGCACGGTGCCGCCCTGCGCGCGGAACGAGGTACGCAGGATCTCGTGACCGGCGACGAGGCGGGCCAGGGCGTCCTCAAGGACGGCTGTGTCCAGCCGGCCGTCGACGGACCAGCCGAGGGAGACGTTGGCGGGTGAGCCCTGACCGGTCTGTTCCGCCAGCCACATGCGCCGCTGGAAGGCGCTCGCGGGGGCCGCGGGCTGTGCGGCGGGTGCCGCAGGCACGTCGTCGGAGTCGGCTGTCGTAGCAGCCTTTGAGGCCTGTGCCGCGGATGTGGCGGCCGGTGCTGCGGATGTTGAGGCAGGTGCCGCGGAGGTGGCGTCCGGGGACGGCGGATTCACGGCGGGCGAAGTCCGGCCCGTGGCCCCGTCGACCACATCGGCCAGGTCGCCAAGACGCGGCGTCTCGAACAGCGTCTTGATCGGCAGGTCCACACCGAACCGCTCGGCGATCTCACCGATGAGACGTACAGCGAGCATGGAGTGCCCGCCCAGTGCGAAGAACGAGTCGTCCTCGCTCACCGTGGGCACGTCGAGCAGATCGCGCCACACGGCCGCCAGTACGGCGGCGGTACCCGCGCGGGGCGCACGCCGTGCAGGAACGGCGAGCGCGGCGGTCTGCGCCCGCAGCGACGCCAGGTCGACCTTGCCGTTGACGGTCAGCGGGATGTCCGCCACCACGTGGAACAGCGAGGGCAGCATGTACGAGGGCAGCCGGCGCGCCAGATGACCGCGCAACTCACCCGCACTCAGGGCCTGTTCGCTCTGCGCCACGGCGACCAGCCGGTCGTCGTCCGCGAACACGACGGCGTCGGAGACGGCCGGGTGCTCGCACAGGCACGTCTGCACCTCGCCCGGCTCGATGCGGTAGCCCCGCAGCTGCACCTGGGAGTCGGCGCGGCCGATGAACCGCAGACTGCCGTCGGGCAGATGGGCGGCCAGGTCGCCGCTGCGGAACAGCGTGCCGTCACCGAACGGCGAGGGCACGAAACGCTGGGCGGTCAGTTCGGGCCGGCCCAGATAGCCGCCCGCCACACCGTCGCCGCCGACGTAGATCTCACCGACGGCGCCGACGGGCAGCAGCCGGCGGCCGGTGTGCCGGTCCAGGAGATACAGCCGTGTCGTCGGGATGGGTGTGCCCACGATGCTCGCGTCCGTCTCCATGTCGCCACGGGAGACGGTACGGACGCTCGCGTGCACGGTGGTCTCCGTGATGCCGTACATGTTGACCAGCCGCACCTGCGGGAACCGCTCGGACCACTCGGTCAGCATCGCCGGCCGCAGCGCCTCACCGCCGAAGACCACACAGCGCAGCCCGGCGAGCCCGTCGGGTGCCGAGGGCCGCAGGCCGAGCAGCCTGCGGAACGCGCTCGGCGTCTGGTTCAGCACGGTGACGCGCTCGCGCTGGAGCAGGTCGAAGAAGAGCGCGGGGTCCCGAGTCTCGTCCTCGGAGACGAGGACGACCCGGCCGCCGTGTACCAGGCCGCCGAACAGCTCCCACACGGAGAAGTCGAAGGCGTACGAGTGGAACATCGTCCACACGTCCTGCGGTCCGAACGCGAAGGGAAGGCGGTCGTTGACGACCAGCCGCACCAGATTGCGGTGGGTGAGGACGACGCCCTTGGGCCGGCCGGTGGTGCCCGAGGTGTAGATGCAGTAGGCGGGCGAGTCCAGGGGTACCGACGGCAGCGGTGTCTCCTCGCCCCGGTTCACCGGGTCGAGCAGCTCGTCCAGGGCCAGTACCCGGCCGTCGAAGCCGTGACCCTCCGCGCCGAGCGACGGAGCGAGCGCGAGCCGCACCCCCGAGTCCGCGAGGATGAACTCCCTGCGCTCGTCCGGGATGGCGGGGTCGATGGGCAGGTAGGCCGCGCCGGCCAGCAGGGTTCCCAGGATCGCGCGCACCTGGTCGGCGCCCCTCGGGAACAGCAGGGCGACCAGCTCTCCCTGCCGTACGCCCGCGGCGAGCAGGCCGCGTGCGATCACCTCCGCGTCGGCCAGCAGGTCGCCGTAGCCGACCGAGGCCGCACCGTCGGTGAGGGCCACGTCCGCGGGCCGGGCCTGTGCCCGGCGCCGGATCAGCTCGTGGGCGGGCGTCTCCTCGTAGGCGGCCTCGGTGGCGTTCCACACCTGTACCTGGGTGTGGCGCTCCCGCTCCGACAGGAGGTCGATCTCGGCCACCCCGCACTCGGGCCGCTCCGCCAGCAGGCGCAGCGCCGTCACGAAGTGGGCCGCCATCGCGGTGATCTGGTCGTGGTCGAAGTACCGGCCGTTGTAGACGAGATGGGCGCGGTGGCCGTCGTCGTACGGCTGCAGGCTCAGATGCAGGTCGTACTTGCCGCGCCCGGCGGCGGAATCCACCGGACGCACCGCGGTGCCGTCCGGGCCGGGCAGCGGTGCCGCGGCGGGAAGGTAGCTGTACAGCACGTCGAACAGCGCTGTTCGGCTCATGTCCTTGGACGGGTCCACCATCCGGACCAGCTCGTCGAACGGAGCCTGGTCGTGGGCGCGGGCGTGGGCCGTCTCGGCCGCGGTGCGCTCGACGAGTTCGGTGAACGTCAGGTCCGTACCCGGCCGCAGGCGCACCGGCAGGAGATTGCTCAGCGGACCGACGACGTGCCGGTCCTGTTCCCGCCGGCCGGGGTGGGACAGGCCGAGCACCATGTCCTCCTGGCCTGAATACCACTGGAGCAGGGCCGCGAAGGCGGCGAGGGCGACGTCAGGCACGTCCGCGCCGAGCCGGCCGGCGACCCGGCCCAGCTCGACGTCGGCGGGGACGGCGAACGCCACCGACCGCTCCTCGTAGACGTGCACGGCATCGCGGGTACGGCGCTCCGGCAGCCGCAGCGGGTCGGCGTACGGCTGCAGTACGGCGGCCCGGGCGGCGAGGTGAGCCCGGCGGGTGTCCTCGTTCTCGGCGTCGCGCCACGCCTGGTAGCCGGTCGGCCGGAGCGCCTCCGCGTCCGGCCCGGCCAGGATCTGCGCGGCGACCGTGTTCAGCGACACCTGGTCGACCGCGGCCTGGTGCCCGCACAGGGCGATCCAGCCGCCGCGGGAGTCCGCCGCGGGCAGCACGGCGATTCGCCACAGCGGACCCGCGGACAGGTCGAACGGCGTACGCGCCCAGTCCGTCAGGACGTCCGGGGCCTGCGTACCGCCTCCGTCGCCCGGCATGGCGGGCAGCCACTCGGGCACGACGGACGCGTCGGGCCGTACCCGCTGGGCGACTCGGCCGTCCAGCTCGACGAGTTCTGTACGCAGCGCCTCATGCGCCCGTACGACGGCGGCGACGCGCTCCGCCAGAGCAGCCCGGTCCGGCAGCGCCTCCAGCCGCAGGAAGAGCGGGAGATTGTGATAGGTGGGCGCACCCGGATAGAGGTGGCCGTTCTCGAACCGGTCGACGAACCACATGCGCTCCTGGTGCGCGGACGCCGGATGCACGTCACCGGCTGCGTCGGCCGGGGCAGCCCGGTCGGTGCGCGGGGCCTCGCGGTCGCTCGCCTCGGTGTAGTGGGCGTCCAGCTCCTTGAGCAGGATGCCCTCACACTCGCCGTCCCACAGCAGGTGGTGCAGGCACAGGAACAGCACCTGGCCCGCCGGCCCGAGTTCGATCAGCGCGGCGGTCAGCAGCCGTCCCGAGGACAGGTCGAACGGCTCGTGTGCCGCGGTGCGGATCCAGTCCTGCAGCGCGGCCCGGGGATCCGGCCGGTCGTCGAGGTCGACCCGCTCGACGCTTGGGACCCACGGAGCGCCCACGGTCTGCAGGAGTTCGCCGTCGACCTCGTGGAACGCGGTGCGCAGGATCTCGTGCCGTGCGATCGTCGCGGTCAGAGCCCGGCCGATGCCGTCCGCGTCCAGCGGATGCTCGACCTGCCAGGCGAGCGGCACGTTGTAGGCGGCCGGGTCACCGCCCACCCGTTGGGCGAGCCAGATACGGCGCTGGAAGCTGGAGGCCGGGAAGGTGTCCCCGGCGCCGAAGACAGCGTCCTGGGCGGCGGGGGAGGCGTCCTCGGTGGCCGGCGCGGACGTGACGGCCGGGTCGGGCAGCGTGGAGGGAGTCCCAGGCGAGCGATCGCCGCCGGCGGGATCCGTCGGCGGCAGCGCGTGGGCCGTGAAGTCCGCCAGCCGGGGGTGGTCGAAGAGCAGGCGGATGGTCGCGGCGGAGGCGGGGAACCGGTCGCGCACCGCGCCGACGAGCATCTCGGCGAGCAGGGAGTGCCCGCCCAGTTCGAAGAACGAGTCCCCGGGGGCGACGGGACCGGCGCCGAGCACGGACTGCCAGACCTCTGCCATCTCCGCCAGCCGGACGTCGTCCTCGACGCCCGGCGTCGCTGCCGGGGCGTCGCCGTCGGCGGGCCGTACGGTGCCGCTTTCGTCGGCCGGCACAGTGGCCACCACATCGCCGATACCCGCGCGCGGGTCGTCCGCGATCGCGCGCAGCGCCGCCAGATAGTCGTCGGCCATGGCACGGACCACGGTGGCCCCCAGTGAGCCCGCCGGGTCCTTCCACAGCAGATGCGTGCCGCAGCTGTCCTCCCGGACCATGAGCGCGAGGCGGAAGCCGGCGGTGCTCTCCATGTCCAGCAGGCTCAGCCGCGCCTCGGCGCCGTCGTGGCGCAGCCGCACGTCGTGGACGTCGACTCCGTCGCGCAGGCCGGCGTGCCAGTACTGGAACACCGTCTGGTGGGTCCGGCGCTGGGCTTCGGGGCCGGTGAGCCCCGCGGACCGCATGATGGCGGGCAGCGGCAGGTCGCCGTGCGCGAGCGTCTCCCTGACCCGTGCGCGGACGCGGCCGAGCAGGTCGGCGTAGGAGTCGTCGTCGCGCACCGGGACCCGTACGGGCAGGGCATTGACGAAGTAGCCCACCCGCCCGGCAAGTTCGGGCAGGCAGCGGCCGTGGTACGGCAGGAACGACAGGACGTCCGACGCGCCGCTGTGGCGCCTCAGCAGCGCGAAGTAGGCGCCCAGGAGCACGGTGGCGAACGACATGCCGGCCTCGGCGGCACGTGCGCGCAGGGCGGCGGCCAGGTCCGCCGGCACCTTCTCGCTGACGACGGTGTACCGCGGCTCCTCCGAGCCCATCGGCAGTGCGAAGTCGCCGCCGCCGTCGCCGAGGGCCGTCTTCCAGTGGAGGCGGTGGTCCTCTCCGGACGGCCCGTCGGCCAGTTCGCGCGAGTGCGCGGCGAACGCGGCGAGCGCCGGGGCGTGGTCCTTACGGGCCGGCTCGCCGCCCTGGTACGCGGTGCGCAGGGCGTCCAGGAGCAGCAGGACGGAGGCGCCGTCGTACACCAGGTGGTGCACGGCGATCAGAAGGACCGTGTACTCCGGGCCGTCGATGACGTCGACGCGCGCGAGCGGGCCGGTGCGCAGGTCGAACGGGGTCTGCCAGGTCTCCCGGATCGCGGTGTCCTGGTCCAGTGCCGTACGGAAGCGCCGGACGGGGATCCCGGGCGCGTCGGACCAGTCGAGGACGGGCCCCTCCTGTCCGGTGCGCACCCGCGCGCGCAGGTGCGGGAAGGCCTCGCCGATCTCGGCGACCGCATGGCGAAGGCGTTCGAGGTCAAGGGTGCCGTGCATCTGGAAGGGGGTGGGGATGATGTGGCTCCACTGCCCTGGATCCAGTTTCCAGGCGACCCACATCGCCTCCTGGCCGACGGACAGCGGGACGCACTGCGTGGGGGTGTTCATGTGGTGCTCTCTTCGGGGCGGTCAGCATGCGACGGGCGGGGTGTGTCGTCGGGGGTGAGGAAGCCGAACCCGGCTCCGGACATCCAGGCGGTGGTGACCGCTGTGACGTCCGGTGCGGGCGGGGACTGGAGCCGGCTGCGCAGATCGTCGATGCGCAACCGGGCGGCGGTGCAGAAGATGTCGGCCAGCGGCTGCGCGCTGTCGTCGCCGGACGCCGACAGGGCCGAGGCACGGGCCAGGGTGAGCGACATGCCGAGCAGTTCCCTGGCGATGCCGGCGAGGAGGATCAACGTCCGCTCCTGACCGGCGAGTTCCTCCCGGTCGGGGTGGCGCCGGGCCAGTTCGAGACAGGTCCGCCCGAAGTCACGGGTCTGTGCGGCCGCCGAGCGCAGGTGTTCCAGATTGCGGGGGGTGAGGGCGGTGTCCGTGGTGTCGAGGGCGCCTTCGTCGTCCCGCAGGAGTTCCTCGGCGTGTTCCGGTTCCGGGTAGTAGTACGACAGGATCGCGAGCCGTCCGATCCAGTTGTCGATCTGGAAGTCGACGCCGCCCGAGATCCGCAGGTTGCGCAGGTCGCGCAGATACCGTTCCACGGGGACGGGCGGTGCGCCGCGCAGCCGCTTGCTCGCCGCAGTCTCGTAACCCTCCGCGGCCAGCAGGGACATGGCGCGCTCGGCGATGTCCCAGGCGAGCAGCGAAGCCGCGTTCTTGACGGCGTT
Source organism: Streptomyces sp. NPDC101151 (assembly GCF_044768335.1). NCBI lineage: Bacteria > Bacillati > Actinomycetota > Actinomycetes > Kitasatosporales > Streptomycetaceae > Streptomyces > Streptomyces sp. NPDC101151. The sequence continues at coordinate 21,778 of NZ_JBIWPP010000048.1, forward strand.
CTGCTCGAACCGCAGGTTGAGGTTCCTGCCCTGGTCCTCCGGCAGCAGGCACCACTGGGCCATGGTCTCGATCGCGAACGTCTCCGCCAGGCTGTCGGCCAGCCGGTGCTGCACCTCGGCGTACTCCGACAGCGGCCGTCCGTCGATGACACGGCGGGCCGCGAAGTCCCGCATCCACCCGACGGACAGCCGGGCGACGGCCAGGGCGGGCGCCGCGATCAGGTGCATCCGGCCCCGGCCGACCAGGCGCGCCGTCGCGGGCGTCGTCCGGACGACGTGCTCGGCGTCGCGCTCGACCAGCATGTGGCCGCCGGCGACCCGCACGTTCCGGAACCCCAGCCAGCCGTTGGGAAATCCCTTGATGCCCATGTACGTGTGCCAGTCTCCGCTGGTCACTCCAGGGCTGTCGGTGCGGACGAAGAACATCCGCACCCGGTCGGCCCCGTCCTCGTGGACGGTGGCCGAGACACTCACCACCTCGGCGACGGGTGCGTGTCCGACGAAGACCTTGTGCCCGTTGAGCAAGTAGTCGTCGGTGCCCTCGATACGCGTTGCGGTGGTGAAGCGGCGCTGGTTCGCCGCTCCCTGAGGTTCGCTGTCCGCGCTGGCGGACCGGGCGCCACGGCGCACCACGTCGCCGAGCAGCTCGCGCAGCGGCCCGTCCGGAGCGACGGACAGAAACGCTCCCGCACCGAGCGCGTTCTCGATGGCCAGGGACAGCGCCACCGGTGTGCAGTGCGCCGCGGCCGCCGACACCATGCGGAAGGTGTTGTAGTGCGACAGCGCGTGGCCGCCCAGGGCGGTGTCCGCCTGGAGGGCGAAGTAGCCGCGACCGCCCAACTCGTCCAGCAGGCCTTCGGGAAGAGCGGCGCGCGCGTCGACGTCGTCCGGGTCGACGCGGTCGCGCAGAAGAGCGGTCAGTTCCTCGGTCATCCGGTCGCCCGTCAGGGCGTCGGACGGGTCCTGCACCGGGAAGTCGCGGATGAGGTCCCAGCGGAAACGTCCCTGGTACAGCTCTTCGAGGAAGCTGACGCGGTCCGGGTCGCTGGTCGCGTTGCGTGTTGTCCTTGCCAAAGGAGGTCCTCACATCGAGGTCGGTGCCCCTGGCCGGGGCATGCCAAGTCGCCCCGGCTGCGAGCGGGGAGGGGCGAGCGCGGCGGTGTGGGGGAGTGGAGTGATTCGGACTGGGGAGGAGGGCGGGGCTGGTGGGCGCAGGCGCCCACCTGGTCACCGCAACGGCCGGGTACGGCCGTGTCCGTACGTTCAGACGCCGTATCCGGTCGTGGTGTTGGAGCATGATCTCGGCATCGGCTTCGGCTTCGGTATCGGCGCAGCCGAGCGGGCCGCCGCGGTCGAGCAGTGCCGGGTCCTCGGTAATGGGACGGATCGCCGACAGGCCGACGAGCGCGCCTGCCGACTCTGTGCTGCCGCCGTAGGAGTTCGCGCACCCTGCCGGCCAGCGGTCGCCAGGTGGGGGACCTCGTCAAGCGCTTCGCGGAGCATACGGTCGGTATGGCTGTTTGTGTCGAGTTCGTGGCTGCGGACCCCTGGGGGCCAGCGGGGCTCCTCGATACGACCGTCAGGCGTGATGCACAGGGTGCGGCCGGACCGCACCTCGCGCACGCCATGCAGCCCACCCTGCCCGGGCCTGCGTAACTGCGTGAGTGCGACGCCCAGTCCGGCCCCGTCGAGCTCGGCCGGCACCATCGGACGACGCACGATGGTGGCCACGTGGGAGGTGAACGCTGCTCTGCCGGGGGCGGCGAGTACGCAATCGGGCTGTGCTTCGTCGCTGCGACGGACAACTGCCTTGTCCGAAGCGGTCGGTGGGGAGTCCAGGTCGCTCGGGGGCAGCACGGGTCCGCCGCGCACCGCAATGGCCGGGACGTCACCGGGAGCGCAGGAGGCGACTGCCGGATGCCGCCTAGGTCCCGAGTCCCTCCGGATCAGAGCGACTTGTCGTTCCTGCCATGCCGTGCCGCCTGTGCGGCCTCGGACGACGAGATCGGAAGCCCTCTGCTCGACCGTCGGACGGAACGTCGTTAAATCCCGGTGTCGATCGAGCCAACCGGCAATACCGGACACGCTTTTCCTTACTTTCATGCAGTGCAGGGAGTCGACGCTCGCGAGTGGACGGCTAGTGCCGCGCGGAGTCTCATCGGGGGAAGAGGGAGGGGAATGGCGGCAAACTGAAGCCGAGCGAGCGACGTTCGTGATCTTAGTGAGCTGTCAGTCCGCACGTCTGTGACCCATTTCACCGGAGGAACCTGGAACGAGAGCGCTCTCACCGGACTCCCCGGAGGGCATCGCCGGGCTGAGGACCCGCGGGCGAGGGGGGCGTGACCGAACATGGGCGCTCACTTGCCGTACCCCTCGGCGTGGCAGTGTGGCCCGACATGTGGCCGGATATCCTCGGTGAACGCGCTGGTCATGGTCCTGCCGGCCGACAGCGAAGATGCTCGGCGCCCCTCGGACCGTTCTGCCGATTCCGTGGACATCCGTGACCGCGCCCTCCAGGTGGCAGCCTGACCGGCGGGGCGGTGTCCGGGGGTAACTGCCCATCTCTGAGTCACCGTGATTTCTCATTTTGGGAGCCATATGTTCATGCCGGCCATGGCAATGAACTGTCGCCAGCGAATGAGATCTCTGGCGACATCGACTGAGAACCTCCGGCATCCAGATGAGAAACGCACGGAAACTCTGCTACTGGGCAGGGGCTTTGTGCTTTGGCCGCTCGTCCTGCTCGGGGAAAGCAATATCGTTGACCTGCAAGTTCACCCCTTTTTGGCGCGGACCTGAGCGGGTTCGAGACCCGCCGCCGGCGGCGGTATAGGCCTTGTCCGCCAAGGCAGGGATCTTCAGCCACTCACAGACGGTGATGATTTTGTGTGTGCGGGCGGCGGTGATGTCGGCGGTGCGTCCAGGCAGTGCGGGTGAGTACCAAAGGAGTTCGCCGGCCGGTCCGGTAACGGCCTGGATGTTCACCCCGTGCCGCTGGCCTTGCCGGAATAGTCTTGCTGTCCGTCGCTGACCCGGTCGCACTCGGCGATGGTGCCGTCGACGAGGACGTGCTCGGGTTTGGCGCGGCGCAAGGCCTTCACCAGGGACGGTGCTCTGGAGGTGAGCAGCTTGGTCACACTGTGTACATAGGCGTGTGCGGTGCTCTCGCTGATCCGGAATCCGGAAGCGATCTGAGCCAGGGTGTCGTGCTTGCGCAGGTACACGAGCGTGATCAGAGCCCGCTGGGACGCCGGCAGCTTGCATCGGCGGTCACCCTCCCGAGTGACGATCAGCATCCTGACCCACTCCACGAGGGCATGCGGCAGGTCCAGTGCGGCAGGATAGGTAAGCAACAAGGCTTCCTGACAGAAGAGTTGAGACGTGAGATCTCTCGCTCAACCGTCCGGGAGCCTTGTACTTTACGATCCCTTGCGCATCACCCAATCAGTGGCCAACTCGAAGAAGCTCATTGAGAACACCGTCCACTGGACCAAGGACGTCACCTTCACCGGGGACGCCAGCCACACCCGCCGACACCGCACGCCGGCCGTCATGAGCTGCCTCCGCGACCCGGCCCGCGCAACACTCCACCAGGCCGGACGGGCCAGCATCGCCAGCGGCCGCCGCGCTCACACGCAGCCCGAAGCCGTCCTCACCCTCCACGGCATCCCATGATCAAACCGGACGGTCAGTCAGGACTCTCCCCGGGGCCCTGGTCCTCACTGCGCCCCAGTGGGTGCCCCTTTGTGTAGTGATTGCCAGACCGGCTGTTGCGGAAGCGCGGCGTGTGGTGCGATGCGCTGTGCCGTCAGATTCCAGCGACTCAACTACCGCTGAGGTGGTTGCTGCATCACTGCTCGTCGGCCAGGCTCGTCCGGATCCGGTGATCGCGCCGTGGCCGGACTTGCCGACGTGACCCGGGCTACGGCCCTTTTCTTTTCGCAGAACGGGATTTCGCCTTGAGTAATTTCAGATCCGCCCCGTGGCGAGGCAGAGTTGTCGCCATGGTGACGCTGCTCGGCAGCTCAGCGCTGGCGATCCTTCCTTCTGGCTCGGCCCACGCCACCGACGCCTTCACAACGCACACTAACTGCGTGGACAAGGCGGTGATCAAGCCGATAGGTCGGCAATGCTTCTACACGTTCACCGACGCTGTGAAGTATGCCACCAACGGCGAGATCACCTACGCCCCAGCAGTTTCTCCGCAGTACGGCAGCGCAGCATGGAACTCGCTCATCGACGATATGTCGAGACAAAACATGTACCTGTCGGCGATACTTTTTTCCGACTCCTTCGCCAAGGGAAACGGGACCCTCATCCTCGAACGGGGCAACTGCACGTATAAGAACAGTCCAGGAACCATTCCGGGCGACATGGGTGGCGTATTTCTCAATACCATTTTCAACGGATATTACGACAATCACGTGAACTCCGGCGTCGGCCTGAACAATTGCAAGCTCGCCTTCTACGCGGACCCGTACTACTCGGGTATTCAGACAAGCGCGTGGCCGACGATCAATGTTGACGGTGGGCCCCTGGAAGATCAGACCACCTCTGTCCGGGTGTGGAATCCCAACACGGGCGGAGGCGCCGGTGGGTGAGCCGCAGGGCGATGCGTCATGGTCTACTTCGTCCTGGCGTTGGCTTTGTTCGAGCGCTGCTCCTACCGGGCGGTACGGGCGAGCTGACCGCCCAGCTGCCCGCCGGTCAAGGACGTAGCTGAGGACGAGTACACATCCGCCGAGGAAAGCCACCGTTGCGGTAGCCCAACCAACCGTCTCCACGGTCCAAGTCACCTTTCGAGTCTGGTGATCGGACCGAGTGCGGGCGGCCTCTGCCCGACCACTCTGTCTAGCGGTCGAAGCCGAGACCGCCTGTCGCCGTGTCAGCTGTTGTACACGTCAGGTCTCGAACCGCGCCCAGCCACGGCGCGCGGCGTTCATGTACAGGCAAGGCCACAAGTCAGGGTGCTGACCCCTGACCTCTGGTCTTGCCTGTGAGGCCTTTACCTTGCCGGCCTCCACCTCCGCGCCTCGATGATCTGGATCAACGACATCCTGAAGACAACTACTTGATCACGACATCACACAGGCCCTAGAGGCGGGCGACGATCAAAGCGATGTCGTCGTGTCCGCCGCTGCTGACGTCAAGGTGGGACAGCAGGGTGTCGGCAAGGTCTTCGGGACTGCTGCGAGGGTGGGCGGCGAGGGTATGGGTGAGGCGGTGCAGGCCTGTGTCGATGTCTTCTCCGCGGCGTTCGATGAGGCCGTCGGTGTAGAGGACGAGGGTGTCGCCGGGGGTGTAGGGCACGGCAGCCTGGGGGCGCGGGACGTGCTCGGGACGGGTTCCCAGCGGAGGGTCGGTGGCCTGGTCGAGGAGGATGAAGGTGCCGTCGGTGCGGGTGAGGATGGGTGGGGGGTGGCCGGCGCTGCTGTAGGTGATGTGGCGGCGGTGGGTGTGGATGACGGCTTTGACGGCGGTGGTGGCCAGTGCTCCTTCTACTGAGCGTGCGTACAGGCCCAGGACCTCCATGGCGGGGGCGGGCTCGCGCAGGGCGCGGATGGCGGCGGACAGTGCGCTGCGGAGCATGCCCATGACGGCGGCGGCTTCCAGGCCGTGGCCCACGACGTCGCCGACCGCGACGGAGAAGCTGTCGTCGGGCAGGTCCACTACGTCGTACCAGTCACCGCATACGTTGAGGCCCTTGGTCGCGGGCAGGTAGCGCACCGCGATGTTCGGGTGCCGGGCCAGGTCCGGGGCTTGCAGCATGGCCTCCTGGAGGGCGACGCCGATCCTCCGTTCCCCGGCGTGGGCCTGCCGCAGTTGCTCGTTGAGCCGCTGGAGTTCCTGTGCCCGCACGTAGAGTGCGGTCTCCATTGCCTTTCGCTCGCTGAGCGTCTCCCTGGGCTGCGGGTGGTCGCCATGGGAGAGCACGAACTCGGTGACGTCTTCCATCCGGTGCAGGATCCAGGCGACCTGTCCGTCCGGCCCGCGCACGGGGACGTTGATCGGGGATGCCCATCGTTCCTCGAACTCCCCGGGGCGCTCGGGCACGGGGATGTCGTACTTCTGGACCACCAGCGTCTCTGGCTTGCCCGACCGCAGGACCCGCTGCAGGGAAGCACGCAGGCTCCGCACACCTTCAGGGTCGGGGTCTGCCGGATTGTCGGGGAAAGCGTCGAAGAGATACCGGCCGACCAGGTCTTTTGCGGGACGGCGGACGGCGCGGCAGAACGCCTCATTGACGTCGAGGATCACCAGGTCGGGGCCCAGCACCATGTACGGGCTGAGTGTGGCAGCGAACAACGCCTGGTAGTCGATCAGCGGTGTGCTCACGGCGCTCTCCGTCCCGTCCGGCGACCCTTTACGTCTTCCACTATGCGCGTCCGCTGATCATCACACCGAGGTGGCGGAGCCTGGTGAATCGGAGAACCGCCAGTCATAGTCCCCGACCCCGAGCACGGCGGCGCATCGTCCGGCCCTGACGCCGACCACGCTGCCGCCTGGCCCCATCCACGGCAGGTCACAGTGTCATCTGGCCGATCACCGCACTGATGGGTCCCTGCGGTACTGCCGCCCCGCGACGGTGCGGCCAGTACGGTGCCTGGTATGGACGGCTACCTCGGGTTCATCAAGCAGCAGGTCTCCTCGCGCCTTCACCGGCCGGACGGGAGTGCGGAGACCACGCGGGACCCGGCGGTGTGGACGGCTGGCGCACCGTGGCTACAGCGGCAGCGGGCGGCTGGATGTGCGGGTGTACGCCACCCAGCGCGAGGCCCTGCTTGAGGGCGCGAAGCTGGCTCTGGCCTCTGGCCTGGACTCCAGGCCAGAGCTGCGTGAGCAGGCTGGTTTCGGTACACGCAGGGCAGCTCGCATGAGTGATCCCGCAGCGACACGGTGGCGACGACCGTGCCGCCGTGTGCGCGAGCGACAGGCCCGTGTGCGGCACCGGCCGACCCGGCCGCCACCCACCACCGGGCGGCGACTTCGGCGGCGAGCCCCGCCGGGAACGCGACGACCAAGCGGTAGGGCTGCGCGAAGCCCTCGAAACGTCGATGAAGTCGGCGAGGCCGGAGGACATGAGGCTCATGCGCAGCAAGATCATCAGGGACACGTGCGGCTGAACGGTCACGCACTACCTCGCTGGCTGCGGGCGGTGGCGGCATCGGTGCGGAGCTGTTCAGGGATCCGGGCACTGTTGCGATCCCTACACAGTCAGGGCCGACCGTTGCGCTGGACGCGGAGGCGGCGGGGGCGCTCAGACATGTCCGGCACGGATCACCACCAGTTCCTCGGTCATGCGGTCCGTCGCCAGTTCGCGCTCACGCAGCCAGGCGAGGCGGGAGCGCACAGTACGCGGCCGAAGGTGCCCCCCTGTCAGCCGGACGGCTTCAGCGGCTGTTCGGCCGGCGCCATCTCGCTGATGATGAGGGCTTTCACGTCCTCCTCCGACCGCAAGATGGAGGGATGCCGTGCGCGCCGCACACGAACCGCTGGGTCACACAGGTACCCCGGGCTGTGGATCTACCGACGCGGACCGCCCGGGCCGAAGAGAGTCTTCGGGCAGCTCTCGTGGGTACTCGCAGTTTCGCGTACGGCGGGTGTCCCGGGGGCTCCGCGACACCCGCTGTCTGACGCAAGAGGCCGGCATGTCCGGTCTCGGCGATGAGCTGACGAGGAGGGATCCATGAGTACGGTCAAGGAAGCGGTCGATGTCGAGGTTCCGCTGCGTGTGGCGTACGGCGAGTGGACGCAGTTCGAGAAGTTCCCCCGCTTCATGGAGGGCGTGGAGGAAGTCAGGCAGCTCGACGACCGGCACAATCACTGGACCACCAGCATCGGAGGGGTCCGGCGCGAGTTCGACACGGAGATTGTCGACCAGCTGGCGGACGACCGGATCACCTGGCGGTCCACAGCGGGGGACACCCAGCAGCGCGGATCGGTACGGTTCGAGCGGATCGACGACACGCATACGCGGGTGGAACTCACGATGGAGGTCGAGCCCACCGGCGTCGTGGAGAAGGGCGCGGACGCGTTGGGCGTGATCGATCGGCGGGTGAAGGGCGATCTGCACCGTTTCAAGGACTACGTCGAGAGCGGTGGCGGTGACACCGGTGGCTGGCGCGGTCGTATCCGGCCTGGTCACCCCGGCTCGACCCTGTGACGAGACGGGTGGGCATGCGCGGCATGCCCACCCGCTCACGGTCGCAGAAACCGACTCGGCCGGCTCTCCGCCCTCCGGGGTGGCGGCTCGGTGAATCCGACTCCTCCTGGGACAGAGCGACAGCCTTGCTGCGCCAACACAGTCTTCTATGTCCAGGGAACGAGTCGGGACAGCTCAGCGAGGCTGGTGAAAGTCGGCAGATCGGCGGCGGTGCTCATGGTGGTGCCGGTTCGGTTGCAGCAAGGAGTCAGGTGGCCAAGAGGGAGGAGTCGTCTTCCGTATGGGCGCCGGGCAGCCGGTGACGGGCGGCGATGAGGGCGGTATCGATGTCGCGAGTGCCGGTCGACACACACAGCGTGTAGGCGACGTCATCCATGCGCCGGCGCACTTCCTCGCTGCTGTTTTCGGCGTGCAGGATGTACAGCGTCTCGAACTGCTCGATCAGGTTCTGTAGTACGGCGGGGTGTGCCATGAGCATCGGGAGCCTCCTTCGTCGCCACTCTCCACATGGGGCTACACCGACGCGTGTGCCCCGGGCACCGGCTGCCAATCCGTGATGCTTCCGCTGCACCTGGTCATGGATCTGGTGTCCGCTCACGTCCAGGACGAGGAGAACAACCTCTGCCCGATGCTGCGGGCCCGCTCCTCAGCCGGGGGCCGGCCACCGACAGCGCGCCCGTGCGCCGCCGACGGATCCGCCTGTCGACTGAACACCGCAATCCACTCGGGCTCTTCCTCTCGCACACTCCGTCTCACCTGCCCCTCCGACCAGCCGGCTGCACGATCGGCGTAGCCCGGCCGGCGGCACAGGCCGAGCACCGGAAGTAGCGCCCATGCACACTGCAGAGGCGGGTACTCGAGGCGGCATGGCGGGCCGGGAAACACCCTCACAGCCAGATACGGGCACACGCCAATGGCTCCAGGAAGGCGGATTCCCTGATGACTCGCCATCTCTTCAGCGCCTCTGTGGGGGCGGTGCCCGGGCTAGAGGCGACGTTGCGCGAGTCCGTGGACGCCGAGGTCCGGTTCGACGCGGGCAGCACAGGTGCGTACTCCACAGACGGTTCGAACTACCGGCAGGTGCCGATCGGTGTCGTGGTCCCGCGCACGGTGGAAGCGGGCGCGCTGGCGGTTCAGGTGTGCGCCCGTTTCGGGGTGCCGGTTCTGTCGCGGGGTGGCGGTACCAGCCTCGCCGGGCAGTCGACGAACACCGCGGTGGTGATCGACTGGAGCAAGTACTGCCATGCCTTGGTTTCCGTGGATCCCGACGCACGGACGTGCGTGGTCGAGCCTGGGATCGTCCTGGATGTCCTCAACCAGAGCCTGTCCGACTACAAGCTGCAATTCGGGCCGAAGCCCTCCACTCACAGCCACTGCGCCGTGGGCGGCATGATCGGCAACAACTCGTGCGGCGCTTCCGCTCAGGCCTACGGCAAGACCGTGGACAACGTGCGTCGCCTGGAAGTGCTCACCTACGACGGCTCCCGCATGTGGGTCGGGCCCACGTCGGAGGCTGAACGGGCCCGGGTCGTCGCCGGAGGCGGCCGGCAGGCGGAGATCTACACAGGCCTGGACCGCATCGCCACCGAGTACCTGGCGGACATCCGCCGTGGCTATCCGAAGATCCCGCGCCGTGTCTCCGGCTACAACCTCGACTCGTTGCTGCCGGAGAACGGCTTCGATGTGGCCAAGGCCCTGGTCGGCAGCGAGGGCACCCTCGTGACCGTCCTGCACGCAGAACTCGACCTGGTGCCGGTCCCGCCGTGCCAGTCCCTCCTGGTCCTTGCCTACGACGACATCTGCGCCGCCGCTGACGACGTGCCGCAGCTACTGGAGCATTGCTCACCCAGCCAGCTGGAGGCCCTCGACGGCCGGATGGCCCAGCTGATGCGCGAGGAGGGCGCCTACCTGGACTCCCTGAATGCTCTCCCCGAGGGCGACAGCTGGCTGCTCGTGCAGTTTTCGGGGGACAGCCAGGCCGAGGTCGACGAGCAGGCGCACGCGCTGCTGCGCGCCCTCGGCCGCAGCGAGAAGGACTCCGATGTCGCCTTCTCCGACGACGTCGAACGCGAGCAGAAGATGCTCAAGGCGCGCGAGGCCGGACTCGGCGTCACCGCCCGCCCCCCGGACGACCGGGAGACCTGGGAGGGCTGGGAAGACTCCGCCGTGCCGCCGGAGCGGCTCGGCGACTATCTGAGGGACCTCAAGCGCCTGTTCGCCGAGTTCGGTTACGATCACCCGTCCCTGTACGGGCACTTCGGGCAGGGCTGCGTCCATACCCGTATTCCGTTCGGGCTGAAGACTGCTGAGGGCGTGGCCGACTTCCGCCGTTTCTTGGAGCGTGCCGCCGATCTCGTCGCCTCCTACGGTGGCTCCCTGTCGGGCGAGCACGGCGACGGCCAGGCCAGGGGTGAACTGCTCACCCGGATGTTCGGGACCCGTCTGGTGAGTGCCTTTGGCGAGCTGAAGGCGCTCTTCGACCCGGAGAACCGGATGAACCCGGGCAAGGTCGTCCACCCCAACCCCGTCGACGGACAGCTGCGCCTCGGCCCCGTCTGGCGCCCTGCGACGCCCGAGACGCACTTCGGTTATCCCGAGGACGACCACTCCTTCAATCGCGCGGTGATGCGGTGCGTCGGTATCGGCAACTGCCGTAGCCATGAAGGCGGCGTGATGTGTCCCTCCTATCGGGCGACCATGGAGGAGGAGCACTCGACCCGCGGCCGCGCCCGGCTGCTGTTCGAGATGCTCGACGGCCACGCCGACTCCGCGATCACCGACGGGTGGCGTTCCACCGAGGTCCGCGACGCTCTCGATCTGTGTCTGGCCTGCAAGGGCTGCAAGTCGGACTGCCCGGTGGGCGTCGACATGGCCACCTACAAGGCCGAATTCCTCGCGCACCACTACGAGGGCAGGCTGCGCCCTGCCAGTCACTACTCCATGGGCTGGCTGCCCGTGTGGGCACGCCTGTCCCGTATCGCCCCGTCACTGGTCAACGCCGCCCTGCACGCACCCGGTCTGGCCCAACTGGGCAAACGGCTGGCCGGCGTGGCCAAGGAACGGCAGGCGCCGGTGTTCACCAAGCAGTGCTTCCAACAGTGGTGGCAACAGCGCGAATCGGCCGAGCCCGACCCGGCCGACCCGCGGACCGTGGTGCTGTGGCCCGACACCTTCACCAGCTATTTCCATCCGTCGATCGCGATCTCGGCCGTACGGGTCCTGGAGGACGCGGGGTTCCACGTCACCGTGCCCACCAAGACCGTGTGCTGCGGGCTGACCTGGATCTCCACCGGCCAGCTGGCCGGAGCGAAGAAGGTGCTACGCCACAGCCTCGACGTGCTTCGCCCCTACCTGCAGGCGGGCACCCCGATCATCTGCCTGGAACCGTCCTGCACCGCCGTCTTCCGCGCCGACGCCCCAGAACTGCTACCCGCAGACCAGGACGTCCGGCGGCTGGCCGGACAGGTCCGCACCTTCGCCGAACACCTCGTCCACCACGCGCCCCCCGACTGGCAACCTCCGCAACTGGCCCGGCACGCGATCGTGCAGACCCACTGCCATCAACACGCCATCATGAAGTTCGAGGCCGACCGGGATCTGATGCGTCGCGCCCACCTCGACGCCGATGTCCTCGATGAGGGCTGCTGCGGCCTGGCGGGCAACTTCGGATTCGAACGCGGCCACTACGAAGTGTCCATGGCCGTCGCGGAGCAGGGCGTCCTGCCTGCCGTCCGTGCCGCGGCCCCCGGCAGCCTGGTCCTCGCCGACGGTTTCAGCTGCCGCACCCAGATCGAACAGGGCGGCACCGGCGGCCGCGCCCTGCACCTGGCCGAGGTGCTGGCCTTCGGCCTGGATGACAATCTGCCCAGCGAACACCCCGAACGCCTGGCCCGACGCCCCGGCCGGCCCTCCCGCACAGCCCGGTGGGCAGCCACCGCAGGCACCGCCGCCGTCACCGCGGCGGTGGCCGCTGCGGCTGGCCGGGCGCTTCTGCGCACGCTGCGCCACTCCTAGCCACAAGCCGCAATCCCTGAAAGGTCTTCGAACATGCCGAAGAAGGTCTCCGATTACCTCCTCGAGCGCCTGCGCGAATGGGGAGTGGAGTACGTCTTCGCCTACCCGGGCGACGGCATCAACGGTCTGCTCGCCGCCTGGGGCCGCGCCGACGACACACCCCGCTTCATCCAGGCACGCCACGAGGAGATGTCCGCCTTCGAGGCCGTCGGCTACGCCAAGTTCTCCGGCAGGGTCGGCGTGTGCGCCGCCACGTCAGGCCCCGGCGCCATCCATCTCCTCAACGGCCTGTACGACGCCAAACTCGACCACGTGCCCGTCGTCGCGATCGTGGGCCAGACCAACCGTAGCGCCATGGGCGGCTCCTACCAGCAGGAGGTCGACCTGCTGAGCCTGTACAAGGACGTCGCCTCGGACTTCTGCGAGATGGTCACCGTCCCCGAGCAGTTGCCCAATGTGCTGGACCGGGCGATGCGCACCGCCGCGGCGCGTCGCTCGGTCACCGCGGTGATCATTCCCGCCGATGTGCAGGAACTGGAGTACTCGCCGCCTGAGCACGCCTTCAAGATGGTCCCCTCCAGTCTCGGCATGCCGCACTACGCGCCGGTGCCGACCGACGAGGACCTCACCCGCGCCGCCGAGGTACTCAACGCGGGCGGGAAGATCGCGATCCTGGTCGGTCAGGGCGCCCGCGGGGCTCGTCAGGAGGTCATGGCGCTCGCCGACCGGCTCGGCGCAGGGGTGGCCAAGGCCCTGCTCGGCAAGGACGCCCTCGACGACGACCTTCCATACGTCACCGGAGCCATCGGCCTGCTGGGCACCCGGCCGTCGTACGAGCTGATGCGCGAATGCGACACCCTTCTCGTGGTCGGCTCGTCCTTCCCCTATACGCAGTTCCTGCCGCAGTTCGGCAAGGCGCGGGCTGTGCAGATCGACATCGACCCGCACATGGTCGGCCTGCGCTACCCCTTCGAGGTCAACCTGGTCGGCGACGCCCGCGAGACGCTGACCAGGCTTCTACCGCTCCTCGAGGCGGTGAAGGACACCAGCTGGCGCACGAAGATCGAACAGAACACCACCCGCTGGTGGGAGGTCATGCAGCGGCGCGCGGAAGTCGACGCCGACCCGATCAACCCCGAGTACGTCATTCACGCACTGAACGACCTGCTGCCGGCGAACGTGATCCTTTCCTCCGACTCCGGCTCGGCCGCCAACTGGTACGCCCGGCACCTGAAGCTGCGCGGTGCCATGCGCGGCTCGCTGTCCGGCACCCTCGCCACCATGGGGCCCGGGGTGCCCTATGCCATCGGCGCCAAGTTCGCGCACGGCGACCGGCCGGCCATCGCCCTGGTGGGCGATGGGGCGATGCAGATGAACGGCCTGGCCGAGCTGATCACCATTGCCAAGTACTACCGGGAGTGGGAAGACCCGCGGCTCGTCGTGGCGGTGCTGAACAACCGCGACCTCAACCAGGTCACCTGGGAAATGCGCGCGATGGAGGGCGCCCCGCAGTTCCTGCCGTCCCAGTCGATCCCCGACGTTCCCTACGCCGATGTCGCCCGCCTGGTCGGCCTGGACGGGATGCGCATCGAGAAGCCGAGTGAGGTGAAGGGCGCCTGGGAGGCCGCGCTCGCCGCCGACAAGCCCTGCGTGTTGGACTTCGTGACCGATCCGGCCGTCCCGCCCATCCCCCCGCACGCCACCCTCGACCAGATCGAGGCCGCCGCGCTCTCCGTGCTCAAGGGCGACAGCGACCGGGCTGCCATGGTCCGCCAGGGCTTCAAGGCCAAGGTCCAGGAGTTCCTGCCCGGTCATCGCCACCGCAAGGACCGGCCCGGCGCAGAGGACGCCCAGTGAGCGATACCCCGGTCGTGGAAGGGGTGGACACCGCAGTCTTCACCGTGCCCACCGACGCCCCGGAGGCGGACGGCACCCTCAGCTGGGACAGCACCACCCTGGTCCTGGCAACCGTCCGCTGCGGCGATGTGACCGGCCTCGGCTACACCTATGCGCCCGCGGCGACGGCCCGCGTCGTGGACGACCTGCTCGTCGATGTGGTGACCGGCCTCCCGGCGCTCGACGTGCCGCACATGAACGAGGCCATGCAGCGGGCCGTGCGCAACGCCGGACTGCCCGGCATCGCGGCGCAGGCGATCGCTGCCGTGGACATCGCGCTGTGGGACTGCAAAGCGCGCCTGCTCGGGCTGCCGCTCGTGCACTTGCTCGGCGCGGCCGGCGAGAAGGTTCCCGTCTACGGCAGCGGCGGCTTCACCACGTACGACGATGCCCAGCAGGAGCGTCAGCTGCGCGGCTGGGTCGAGGAGGAGGGCATCCCGCGCGTCAAAATCAAGATCGCGGAGTCGTGGGGACGCCGGGAGGACCGTGATCGGCACCGCGTCGCCAAGGCCCGCGCCGCCATCGGCGACACCGCCGGCCTGTACGTCGACGCCAACGGCGGCTACGGCGCCAAGCAGGCCGTACGGATGGGCCGCGCCTTCGCGGACGAGGGAGTGACCTGGTTCGAAGAGCCCGTCCCGTCCGACCACCTCACCACCCTCGCCACGATCCGCAAACAGGTCGCCCCGGACGTGACGGCCGGCGAGTACGGGTACACCCTGCCCTATTTCGAACACATGCTCGCAGTCGGTGCCGTGGACTGTCTGCAGGCCGACGTCACCCGCTGCGGAGGCATCACCGTCTGGCTGCGTGCCGCCGCTCTCGCTCATGCCCGCGGCCTCGAGATCTCCGGGCACTGCGCCCCGCACGCCCACGCGCACGCAGCTGCCGCGGTACCAAATCTCCGGCATCTGGAGTGGTTTCACGACCACGTCCGTATCGAACGCATTCTCTTCGACGGCGTCCTCGCTCCCGGCGGGGGCAGCATCACCCCCGGCGCGGACGGAGTGCCTGGCCACGGCCTCAGTCTCAGTACCGAGCGGGCACAGGCCTACCGGGTGGACTGACGGCAGGGACCGGCACCACGGCAGGAGACGGCGGCGGCATGAGCACCGCCCACGATCCCGAACCGGGCGCCCCACGGCGCGACGAAGGAGCTGACTCATGTCCCAGACCGTTGTCATCACTGGTGCCAGTGCCGGTATCGGCCGTGCCACGGCCTGCCTCTACGGCAGGCGCGGTGCCAAAGTGGTACTGATCGCCCGCGGCCGGGCGGGCCTGGAGGCCGCCGCCAAGGAGATCGCCTCCTTCGGCGGCCGCCCCTTCGTCCAGGTCGCCGACACCGCCGACGCCACGCAGGTCGACGCCGCCGCCGAGGCCGCCGAGCAGGCCTTCGGTCCCATCGATGTATGGATCAACTGCGCGTTCACCAGCGTCTTCGCACCCTTCGACGCGATCACCGCCGAGGAGTACGAGCGTGTGACCCAGGTGACCTACCTGGGTTTCGTCAACGGCACCCGCACGGCACTGAAGCGAATGCTGCCCCGCGACCGCGGCACCATCGTGCAGGTCGGCTCCGCACTGTCGGAACGGGCCGTCCCGCTGCAGTCGGCTTACTGCGGCGCCAAGCACGCCATCAACGGTTTCACCTCCTCCCTGCGCACGGAACTGCTGCACCGCGAGAGCAACGTGCACGTCACCATCGCCCAGATGCCCGCCGTCAACACCCCACAGTTCTCCTGGGTGCGCTCCCGCATGCCACGGCACCCGCAACCCGTCCCGCCCGTCTACGAGCCGGAGGTAGCCGCCCGAGGCGTGCTACACGCCGCCGACCACCCGCACCGCAAGCAGTACTACGTCGGCGCCACCACCGTGGCGACCATCTGGGCCAACCGACTGGTTCCCGCCCTTCTCGACCGCTATCTGGCCCGCACCGGATTCGACTCCCAACAGACCGACCAGTGGCCGCCGAGCGGCGAGAACAACCTCTTCGAACCGATCGACCAGGGCGACGGCAGCGCCCACGGCGCCCACGGCCCCTTCGAAGAGCAGGCGCACGGCTGGTCCCTCGAAGCCCTCCTCGCCCGCCACCCCGCCGCCGCCTCGGTCCTGGCACTCGGCGTGGCCGCGACGGTGAAGGCCTGGCTGAACCGGCACACCCGCACCTCCTGAGAACTCCTGACCGAATGGCATCGTCCCGGGCGACATCGCGTGGCGTCGATGTCCGCCCGAGTGATGAGAATTGGGCAGGTTCTCGGGCACAGTGGACGTACTCGGTCGAGTGGGCAGCCGTGGCGGGGGAAGGAAGACCGATGACGGAACCCGGTCTGTTCGAGCTGGAAGCCGTCGTGGTGGGGCAGCCGAAGCGTCCACGGTGGCGCAGATACGTGGGCCCCGCCCTGGCCGTGTCCACCGTAAAGGGGACCCCACTGGCCTGGGTCACCTACACCGACGACACGTACTCCGTCGTCACGAAAACGTCCGGCGAATTCATCGTCCGTATCGAGCAGTTCGGGCCGGTGGAGTTCCGCTTCACCGACGCCGCGGACCGGGAGGTCGGCACCGCAGGTGCCCGTGGACTCATCAAGACCCGGCAGCTGAGCCTCCAGACGGAGCAGGGCCGCCGACTCCTCCTCACGCGGCTGGGTCTCCTGCACGCCGAATGGCATCTCACGGAGACCGATCCGGAAAGGGACCTGGCGCCGGAGATTCTCGGGCGGGTCACGGTGAGCACCATCGACTCGTGGATCGGGTTGCAGCAGTACGTTGCCGAAATGGATCTTCGCCTGGACGCCTCCGAACGGCGGAGCCTCGTCGCCTCGGTCGTCTGTCTGCACCAGCTCCGTCGGCCTCCGGGTGACAGCGCCGCGCCGGTGTGAGAGGGGCCCTGGCCACACACGCCCACCGCGTCGCCACCGCGACCGAGCACCAGGCCGCAGTCGGTCCCCTGCTTAGGTCTGGCCCGGACATCCGCGGGTACTCCGAGCCACGACGAACAGGTCGAGACGGACGCTGTTCAGGAGCAGGTTGTACGACGCCTCGTAGTCGGCGGGCTCCTGGAGGATGAGCCCCAGCTGGAAGCCGGCATCTCGTTCGGCGTCCAGGCCACGGGATTGCTCGAGGAGCGGCTCGCTGCGCACTACAGCTCCGGCCCAAGTGAATCGTTTCGCCCTGGTGACGGACCGTACCGAGAAGCAGGCGCCGCGCGACCTGCTCAGTCGGCTCGCTCCCCGCAGGGATGTTGCCTCACCAGCGTTTGAACCGCGCTGTGGAGTGCACGCGCCTGATATGACCCATTCACAGCGAGAGACAGAGCGAAAATACGCAGCTCCGTCGGCCGATGACACCTCGTGGCTGCCGGACCTCACCGGTGTGGACGGCATTGCGTCGGTCGTGGGAAAGGGCTTCGATGAACTGGACGCCGTGTACTACGACACGGACGACCTGCGCTTGGCCGGCGCCTCGGCAACGCTTCGCCGACGGACCGGCGGGGATGATACGGGCTGGCATCTCAAACTGCCCTCGCCCGGGGACAGCCGGGAGGAGGTCCGGGCCCCGCTGGCCGACACGGTTCCGGATACCCTGCGTGACCTGGCCCTCTCCCGCACCCGAGGGGCAGAACTGCGGCCGGTGGTCCGTATCTGGTCAACCCGCAGCCCGCGGCACCTCGTCGACTCCGAAGGCTCCGTTCTCGCAGAGCTGAGCCTCGACAGGGTCCGCGCCGAGTCCGTGGTCGGCGCGACCACACGGGCCTCATGGACCGAGATGGAGGTCGAACTCGCCGAGGACGCCGATTCCGTGCTGCTCGACGTCGTCGACACGACGCTCCGCAAGAACGGTATCGACCGTGCCGACTATCCATCCAAACTGGCCCGGGCACTGGAAGAAACAGGAATGGGAGCGCTGCGCCTGCCGGACAGGCGTCCCGAGATCGTCATACCCGGCTCAGCCGCCGACGAGGTCCTCAGGTACATGGACGAGCAGGTGCACACTCTGGTGAACGTCGATCCCGCGGTACGCCGCGGCCTGCCCGACTCCGTGCACAGGATGCGCGTCACCTGTCGGCGACTGCGCAGCACTCTGCGTTCCTACCGGGCGGTGCTGGACCGTGAGGTCACCGATCCGATCCGCGACGAGCTCAAGTGGCTGGGCGGGGAACTGGGCGCGGAACGTGACCAGGAGGTTCTGGTGGAACGGCTCGGCGCGGGCATCGGGGCCTCGCCCCGTGAGCTGGTCCTTGGGCCCGTCGACGCCCGGTTGCAGGTGTGGAACGTCGCCCGCGCCTCGGAGGCGCGGCAGCGTACCCTCGACGCCCTGCGCTCACGCCGCTACCTGGCCCTGCTGAGTTCGTTGGCCACGCTGACGGAGCAGCCCCCGCTGCGTCGCAAAGCTGCTCGCAAGCCGGAGAAAGTGATGGTCAAGGCAATACTCAAGGAGTACGCCCGGCTGGCCGGCCGGGTAGCACGCGCGCTGGAGCTCTCCCCGGGGACGGAACGGGACGCGGCCCTTCACCAGGCTCGCAAGGCGGCCAAGAAGACGCGGTACGCCACCGAACCGGCGCGCGCATCGCTCGGGAAACCCGCCGGGCGGCTCGGCAAGCGCATCAAAGCGGTACAGAGGATGCTGGGCGAGCATCAGGACAGCGTCGTGTCACGCGGCGCCTTGCGGAACCTAGCCCTGGCGGCACATGCGGCGGGTGAGGCCGGCTTCACCTGGGGCCTGTTGTACGGCCAGGAGCAAGCCGTGGCAGAAGAGTGTGAACGGCAACTCCCGGCCACATGGGCCGATGCATCGAAGCCCAAGCTGCGCAAGGCGCTCGTTCACTGAGAGGTCACTCTCTTTGGTCCCTGATCCGTGGATGCTGGATCGCGCTAGGAGACGGCTGCATTTGAACCGGGTTGTTCCCCTTCTTTCCCTTAATAAACAAGGTGGATTTAGTGAATGGAGGTGGAATGGCAGGGCACGCGGTGGGATAGGAGGTTGATATTCATGATTCCCTTGCTGCTTGTTCTGCTTCTCGCGGTGATCCTTTTCGGCGCCGGTTTCGCCGTCAAGATTCTTTGGTGGGTTGCCCTCGCCGTCCTGGTGCTGTGGCTGCTGGGCTTCGTCATGCGCTCCACGACAGCCGGCGGTGCGCGCGGCCGCTGGTATCGATGGTGACCTGACCTTGCGGCTCCATCCTTTGCGGGCCCCGGCCGGTAACGGCCGGGGCCCCGCGTCATGTCCGAGAGCAGTGAGAACCGCACCGTCGGCCCTGCGCGTTGAGCCGCCTCCTGTCAGTCGTGCTCGGTCCCGCGGTGGTCGGCTTCGCGCCAGCGGAAACGTCAGCGTCATCCCGGCCGATCCGCGGAACCGCAAGCAAGCCCTGGCGATTGCTCTCCGGGTCGGCCGAGGATCGCAACGCCGCGGTGCGACCTTGTGCAAGCAGTGCCTGCTGGAACGCGAACGATGCCGGGCAAGGGGCCCAGGCAGCCGAGGGAAGGGCTTGGGCCGTATCCCGCAAGATGACGGCGGGCCCGACGTGTTTCCGCCGTACGGCGTCAGAGGCGGAAGACGCGCTCGGCCTCGTCGCGATGGGCGGTGTGCAGCTCCCAGTAGACCGGGGGAGATCTACTCGGGCTCGGCCGTCGGCAGGCATGGGATTATGGCGGTGCCGATCGACACGTCGACGCCGAAGTGGGCGGCCCGGATGCCGACGATGTCGGCCCGCCTTCGTCTCTCTCGCACCGCGTCTGTGACTTTGGCGGACTGCTGCCGGGTAGCCGATGGCCGGGAGTTGTACGTGGTGTCGCCGTCGTGGGGAGGGGTACCGGGGCTGCGGGTCTTCGAGGGGTTCGAAGTCCCGGTCAGAGGCTCTTGTACTCGGCACGGAGGTTTCCATGGCACTGCGCGTACTGCCCCGGAGGGTCTGGCGGACCTGGCGGGAGTGGCGGCGGGCTGAAGATCTGCGAACCCCGGCGTCGTCCACCGACGTGGAGAACGCCAACCGCCGGTTCCTGCTGTACGGCGTTCTCCCCTTGTGGGTGGCACCCGGCCTGGCGGACTGGTGGATGCACCGGCGGACCCGGATCGAGCACACCAGTGGCACCCAGGAGTCTGTGGTCCACGCGCTGATGATGACGGAGGCTGGAGTACCGGCCGGTGGTCATGGGACTGCTCGCCCGGATCAATCCGCTGGTGCTCACCGCGATGGGCGGCGCTGCCCTCGCCCATGGCGCGACGGCGTTGTACGACGTGTCGCTGGCCGTCGGTGATCGCGATGTCCGGCCTGTAGAGCAGCATGTCCACAGCTTCCTGGAGGTGTTGCCGCTCACGGCTCTGGCCTTCACCGCCTGTCTTCACGCGGACCAGGTCCGCAAGACCCTGCGAGGCGGCTCCGACCCCCAGGACTGGCGTTTGCTGCCCAAGGAACATCCACTGCCGGCCGCTTACCTGGCGGGCCTCGCCGGTGTCATTGTCTCGGGTGTCGTCGTGCCCTACGCCGAAGAGCTACGGAGGTGCCTGCGGACTGCTTCGCGCACAGGAAACCCTCGATGAGAAGCGGGCAGGGCGGGCGCAGCTGCCCGACATGAACGGTGGGATGCGAAGCGGCAACGTCGCCCAGCTGGTCATCGGGGCGGGCATTCCACGTCGAGTTTGTTGGTAGGGGCCGTTCGCCTCGGCATCCGGGTGCGTCGGCGGGAGGCCGCACCGCCCCGGCGCGCGGATCATCCCACAATGCCGCGCTCGGGACCGGTGTCGGAGGAGCGGAACATGCGCGAGCCGAACGAGGTACCAACCGGGCGACGGAGCACGACGGCCGGCTCAACCCTTACCAGCTCGCAAGCGCTCCCAGCCGGCCCAGTCGCAAACAGGCTCGCCGCCGCTGGCAGTCCGGCGCCAGCGGATCGTTCGGAAGCGGGGCAGTGGAGCGGAGTAACGCGCCTGCGGGCATCGTCCGCGGGGCCACCCAGCGCGCCTGCCGTCGGCGCCGATCCTCGCTGCCTGAGCCGATGAGTCGACGGTGTCGGCCCGCAGAGCTGCGCCGCCGTCGAAGCGCCGCTGCACGGGTAGCGGGCTCAGAGCTCGCGCAGCGCGGGCAGCAGGTTCTTCTCCGCCCAGTCGAGGTAGGGCAGCTGTGAGGTGCCGCCGACCTGGACAAGGGCGATCTCGGTGAAACCTGCCTCGACATAGGGGCGTACGGCCTCGGCGAACACCTCCGGGTCGGCCCCGCAGGGGATCGAGTCCGCCACGTCCTCCTTCCGCACGTACGCACTGGCGGAGGCGAAGCCCGCAGTCCCGGGCAGTTCGGCGTTCACCTTCCAACCGCCGCCGAACCAGCGGAACTGCTCGTGCGCCCGTCGCACGGCTTCGTCGCGGTCGGGGTCGTGGCAGACCGGCAGCTGGCCGACCCGAGGTTTGCCCGCCCCGCCGTTGTTGTCGAAGGCGCTGACAAGGTTAGCGTCCGGCTCGACGGCGATCATCAGGTCGGCGAGGCGGCCTGCCAGCTCGCAGGAAGGCTGTCCGGAGACGGCCACCCCGATGGGCGGCGGCTTCTCGGGCAGGTCCCAGAGCCTGGCGGACTCCACGTCGAAGTGCGCGCCGTGGTGATTGACGTAGCCGCCGCCGAACAACGAGCGGATGATCTCGATGGCCTCGGCGAGCATCTCCTGGCGTATGTCGGCGGCCGGCCAACCACCGCCGACGACATGCTCGTTGAGGTTTTCTCCGGAGCCCAGCCCCAGCCTGAATCGGCCGCCGGACAGCAGCTGCATCGTCGCCGACTTCTGTGCGACGACCGCCGGGTGGTAACGCATCGTTGGGCACGTCACGAACGTCATCAGGGGAATCTGCGAGGTGGCCTGCGCGGCCGCGCCGAGCACGCTCCAGGCGTACGGGGAGTGGCCCTGCTCGTCCAACCACGGAAAGTAGTGGTCCGAGGTCACCGAGAAGTCGAATCCGGCCTCCTCGGCCCGGACGACATGCTGCACCAGGTCCTGCGGTCCGGCCTGCTCGGTCATCATCGTGTATCCGAATCGCACCATTTGTGCCGAGTGTCCAGTCGACTCCGAATGAAACGGCGGCCGCTCCCAACACTGCGTACGGCGAGGGCTGCAAGGCGACCGAACGAGCGGCGGGATGCTGCTGGAGAGCGGGTCTACCCTCCCTGAGACATCTCACGCTTTGGGTGTACCTGCAACGGTCGGGCCGTGCCGATCGTGTGTAGCGCGGTCCGCCCGTTCCGCCAGGCGTTCAGCAGCCGCGTGGCCAGCCGGTCCTCCAGGTGGCCGGTCGCGCGGATCCCGAATACCACGTCGGCGTCCAGCTGAGGCTCGTCCGCGAGCAGGCCGGCGACGACCTCGTGCCGTACGACCTGTTCGTGCACGGCGTCCGCCTCGACGTGCTCGGTGTAGAACCGCACCGCTGCCGGTCCGGCACCCATCCGGCGCAGTGCTTCGGCCAGGCGGCGGGAGGCCGGGGACGAGGTCACTTCGACGGCCGCGAAGTGCCCGACAAGCGCCCCGCGCAGGGCCCGGTGCAGGCCGAAGAGGGACATCATGTTGACGGTGGCCAGCGCCTCGGCCGGTGCGGCGTCGACGTAGTGGCCGTACGACGCGTCCAGACTGAGGTCCGTCATGAGGTCGGCGTACAGCTGCGCGTGGATCTCGTCCGCGCGACCCGCGCCGAACTCGTCGAACTCGATGGCAACCATGGCCGCCTTGGCCCGTCCGCGCAGCCTGGGGATGACCCAGGCGTGCGGATCCGCCTCCTTGAGGTGGTACAGCGAGCGCAGTGCCGCATACTCACGGAAGTTGTCGAGAGTGCCGTGGTTGCGGAGGAACTGCGAAAGACTGCCGCTGTCCTCGCCGACCGGTTCGAGCTGAAGTTCGTCCAGCGCCCGCTCGGCCGTGGTGGACGCGTCGATGGGCGCGTCCGTGCGCAGCATGCCGAGGAAGCGGTCTTCCAGTGCGGCGCGCAGGGTGAGGAGGTCGGGGTCCCATTCGTAGTCGTCCGGTACACCGTCGAGGCCCTGGTAGTGGAGTTCGTAGAGGGTGTGCAGGGTCAGGTGCAGGTCGTCGCCGTAGGCGTCGGCGGGCGGTGGTGGCAGGCACTGTCGCGATCCGCGCAGCGTCTCCGTGACGGCGGCGGAGAGCGGGCCGCGTGGGTCGGGCAGCGGCGCCGGCCGGGTATCCCCTCGGGAGCGGACGTCCGTCACGGTGTGTCGTCTCCTTCGCATTCTTCGCAGTCCTCGTCCCGCTTGATGCGTCGGCGGTGGCTGGTGTCGCACCAGGGCGGCGTCCGGCTGCGGCGGCACGTGCAGACGGCCACCATGAAACGGCGCGACACCGCCACCTCACCGTTCTCACCCACGACTTCGACCGGTCCCTCCATCAGAAGAGGGCCGTTGCGCTGGACGCGGATACGGCGAGGGCGTTCAGGCGTGTTCGGCATGGATCACCACCAGCTCTTCGGTCATGCGGTCCGTCACCAGTTTGCGCTCGCGCAGCCAGGCGGGGCGGTGGCGCAGCACGCGGCCGAAGGGCAGTCGGGCCCGGTTGATGACCTCGGCGCGCAGACCGGCCGTCCGGAGACGGGCCGGCGTCTCCTCGGGGCCGCTCAGTTGTGAGTGCACCATCAGCAGGATCCCCGCCGGTCGAAGTATTGCCGGGCGGGACCCCGGCCCGGGCTCCAGCCCGGTGGTCCGCTCGGGCTCCGGATCCGGGTTCACGTAACTCATGTGCTCCGAGTCCCCCGGACACGCGCCAGGTCATCAGCCGATCTCGACTTACTTGCCACCGGTCCAGGTCGCGAATGCCTTGACTGCACCCACCCCCAATCAGCCTGTGCCGCATTGATGCCGGCAGCGTGCGTCGGATGGCTGCTCAAGGGAACTCGTGCCCCAAAGAACACCGACATGGGGGTGTCTGCAGATGCCCCATCTGTGTGCCCCCGGTCGCACAGCGGCTCGGAAGAGCCCACCAAGGACCAGCTGTACGAGGAGGCCAAGAAGCGCAATGTCCACGGCCGCTCCTCCATGAGCAAGCAACAGCTGGAGAACACGCTCGGACGCTGACAGCACAGGCCCCGACCCGGGCGGAGCACACCTTGACGCCCCTGTTTTAGGGCCCGTCCCGCCAGCCTTACGGCGCTGCTGTTCCGGCCGGGCGTGGTCTGCATCCAGGTCTTGCTCCGTCCGTAAGGTGTGCGGCTGCAGCGGTTTGCGACAACCTCTCCGGCATAGGCGCACCTCTGCCGATCGGCCAGGCGGGCACGTGTTGGGGCGAGCGCAGGGCTCCGATGCGAATGTGCGCCGGGGCGCCATCAGAATCCGAACCGACGAGAGGGGCGAGGTCATGAATACCTCCAAGGAGAACGACACCCCGCAGGTTGACGAGGAAACGAGGGAGCGGTCCGCGGAGCAGCGGAACATCACCGCCCCCACCCCGCCGGACGTGCGGGCCAAGGGCGAGGACGACGACGAACCCGCGCCGCCGCCGGCCGAGACTCAAGCCCCGTAAATGTGCGGCGGGCGCTCACGATGATCACCACCCAGCTCGCACAAGGAGACTCAGGATGAATTCCCCAGCGGTCTCGGGCGCGTCACGAGGTAGCCCTTCTGCGCACCGTACCGACGTGAAGCTGCTCGGCATCTACCTCAACGACCACCTCGCCGGCGCTACTGCGGGCACCCAACGAGCCGCCTACCTGGTCCGCACCGCCCGCGGATCTGCTCTCGGGCGGACGCTCGGACTTGTCGCCGCCGAAATCGCGCAGGACAGGACAACCCTGCTGGGCATCATGCGGGATCTGGACATTCCGGTGCGCCGTTACAAGGTCTACGCCGGCTGGGCCGGTGAAAAGTTGGGACGCCTCAAAAGCAACGGTCACCTGGTTCAACGCTCACCGCTGAGCACGGTGCTGGAACTGGAGGCCTTGCGGCTGGGAGTGGAGGGCAAAGCGGCGGCCTGGCAGACCCTGCGCCGGCTCAGTGCTACGGATGAGCGCCTGGATCCGGCCCTCCTCGACAGGCTGCTGGAGCGGGCCCAACGACAGCAGGAGACCGTGGAGGAATGGCGCATCCGTCAGGCTCAGGCGGTGTTGCGCACGGCAGCCGAGTGACCGCAAAACAGACGCACGCTGTTGCGTGGTGCCGCCGGGTACCCGCATACGGATCCCCCTTCACGATCCCGCCCTGCAGCGCGGTGTTCACGCTGATGAGACCATGGGAGTAGGCGGCTGACCCGCCGGTGCAGTCCGGCCATGTCCAGACCACGCGATCCGGTGCCACGCTTGCGGGGCGCACCTCGGTGAGACGGCCGCCGGAGCCAGTCCGCCAGTGAATGGCCTCTCATGTCCTCCAAGGTGAGCGCCCAGGTAGACGTCGTCGGCGGCGCGTCCGCAGGCCTCCCGCGAGAACGCCGCAGGTTGACGGTGGGGGTGGAGGAGGAGTATCTGCTGCTCGACGGGCACACAGGAATGCCCGTGGCCCGCGGTCCACGAGTCGTTGACGCCGCAGGTTTGGTACTGGGCAGTCAGGCTCAGACGGAGTTCTTCGGCGCCCAGGTCGAGGCGTGCACCCGTCCCACGGTGAGCCTGACCGAGCTGAGATCCGACCTGGCCCAGCTGCGCAAGGTGATGGTGGAGGCCGCGGCTTCCGAGGGGTGCCTGCTCGCTGCCACTGGCACCCCTGTGATCCCTCCGCCTTGTCCGCCGGCCGTGACGCCTGGTGAGCGGTACGGGCGAATGGCAGCCCGATGGCCCTTCCTGATGGGCTCGTACGACGGGCTGGTGTGCGGCTGCCACATCCACGTCGGGGTGACCGGGCTCGCCCAGGCTCTCGCACTGTCTCATCACATGCGTCCCTGGTTGCCGGCCCTGCAGGCGCTCGCGGCCAACTCGCCCTTCTCCCTGGGCCGGGATGTCGGCTGGGCGAGCCGGCGGTTCGTGGAACACGCCCGCTGGCCCTGCGTGGGCCCGACCCCGCTGCTTGACGCAGCAGGCTATGAGCGCCTCGCTGACCACTTGGTGCGTACCGGAACCCTGATGGACCGCCGGATGATCTACTGGTACGCGCGCCCCTCGGAACACGTACCGACGCTTGAGATCCGGGTGTGCGACGTGAATGCGGACCTTGACACCGTGGTGCTGCTCGCAGCCCTGGTACGAGGTCTGGCAACCACCGCACTACTGCCCGACATCGCCGACGTGCCGCCGACAGCAGGCCTCTCGGCCCCACGCCTCTACGCCGCGCACCGGCTCGCCGCCCGGCGCGGGCTGGAGGGTGAAGGCCTCGATCCCGCGCGTGGGGAACTTGTACCGGCCGCGGCGCTCGTGGAGCGTCTGCTGGCTCATGCGGCGTCCGGGCTGGCTGCCAGCGGAGACTTCGACCTCGCCGAAGAGTTGTTGCACCGCGTGCGGCGCTGCGGCGGTGGCGCCGCCCGTCAGCGCGCGGCGTATCTGCGCAGAGGGCGTCTGAGTGACGTGGTGAGCTACCTGGTCCAGACAACCGCCACCGCCTGATCGGCCCGCACTCCGATCCGACGGATCAGCCGTGGGTCGGCTCCGGTCTCGGCGAAGCCGAGGTTGTTCGGCCCGGCATCGTGAGTGCCGAGAGGCAAGCGAGCGGATGCCTGCACCTCGGCCGCAGCGACGCGGCGTCGCCGCATTCGTCTTGCACGAAAACGAGAATCCGGCCGGCTGCTCCGCTGAGTTGCCGCCGTCTTCACAGGCTCCGAGTGTGAGCATCGTGCGTTTGGAGGCGACCGGCGATCAAGGCGATGTCGTCGCGTGCGCCGGTGGTGAGGCGATGCAGGCCGGTGTCGATTTCCTTCCCGCGGCCTTCGATGATTGCGTCGGTGCAGAGGACGAGGGTGTCGGCGGAGGTCTGGGGCAGGGGGACGGACAAGCTTCAGCGCAGCCGTTGGGGGGACTCGGTCACCAGGTTGAGTCGGCGGCATTTCCCCATGGGGGTTGGCTCGGCTCAGGCTCTCCCGGTTCGGTCAAGGTGCCGGGGGAGCCGCGCCGACGCGGGGGTCTACAGGCTGCCCTTTGCGCAGATGCGGCGGGCGACCTCGCGGAGTTTGATGTTGTTCTCCTGTGAGTAGCGGCGCAGGACGTCGAAGGCTTGCTCTTCGGTGAGGTGGTGGCGGCCCATGAGGATGCCCATGGCTTCCCCGATGGTGTGGCGGGTGGCGACGGCCTGTTCCATCTGGGCATGAGTGCGGGCACTGGAGAAGGCGACCGCTGCGTGGGAGGCCAGCAGCCAGCCGGCCGTCTCACTGGCCTCGGTGAAGGCGCCGGGCCGACGGGAGTAGATGTTCAGTGCACCGAGGTCTTCGTCGTCGGTGTAGAGCAGGAAGCCCATCATGCTGCCCAGCTGCAACTCTCTCGCCTGGGGTGCGTAGGCGGGCCAGCGGTGCTGTTCGGCGGTGAAGTCGGCGATGCGGAGCACCCGCTCCCCGTGGTGGTCGCGGGCCGCGTCGAAACACGGGCCCTCCTGCAGGCGCTCCTGCAGTTGGTCGCTGTCGATGACCACCTGGTCGGTCGGAGCGAGCGTCTCCACGCGCGTGCCGTGCAGGATCAGCACGCCGGCGGCGTCGCAGCCCTCCACGAGCTCGGTCGCCGACTCGGTGATCCGCTGCAGCGTGGCATCCATCGATTGCTGCGCCAGCAGATCACGCGCCATCGTTGCCATCTGCTGCGCAAACACACGCCAGTCCATCCGGCCTCCGTCCTTCTGTCCAAACAGACTCCTACCCCGATACCCACCCTCCGTCCGGAGGAACGGACAGCAGCCAGGGCAGGAAGGCGCCGTGGCGAAAACGGCCCGCGAGAGGGCGGAAGTCACCAGAAACATTCGCGCCGCGGGGGCCGTGGTCAGTGGCGCCGATCCCCGGTGGACAAACGGACGGAGCGGAACCCTGTCCGCAACTTTGGCTCTCCCGCCCAGCCTGGCCGTAGATCGACGCTCGGGGTTTGGTGAGCATCGGGTCTGGCGGCGTCCGCGTCACCACGCATGCCTTCCACCCCTTCCGTCCGGGATGAGCGCACGGCCGGCCCTCGCACGGTCCCGGCGCTGCGAATGCCGGTGTCCGCGATCCGGAGGGTACGACGCGCGCAGGCAAGGCAGCGGTGCGAGCGTGGAGGGAAGGGCATCCCGGCCGTCGTGCTGGGGCCGGTGGAACGGAGTGCGGTCATGGCTCGGGCGATCTGGACTGGTGTGGTCACGTTCGGGCTGGTGACGGTGCCGGTCGGGCTGTACACGGCGACCGGGAGCCACACCGTCCACTTTCACCAGTTGCAGCGGGGGACGGCGGACCGGATCCGGAACAAGCGGGTGAACGAGCGCACCGGCAGGGAAGTCGACGCCACTGACATCGTGAAGGGCTTCGAGGTCGGCGAGGGCCAGTACGTGGTGGTCGAGCCCGACGAGCTGGATGAGGTTGCGCCGGGCCGGTCCAAAGCCATCGATATCAGCGATTTCGTCGACCTGGACCGGATCGAGCCGGTCTACTTCGACCGCACCTACTACCTGGCGCCGCGGGGCAAGGAGTACATCAAGGTGTACGAGCTGCTGCGGGCAGCGCTGGCTGAGGCGGACAAGGTGGGGATTGCCACCTTCGTCATGCGCGGCAAGCAGTACCTGTGCGCGGTCACGGTTTTCCCCACCCCCGGGTGGTTTGAGTCTCATGTAATGACGCATCCCGATTTCACCGAATTCCCCATGGGGATGACGAAG
>NZ_JBIWPP010000049.1:0-50384 GCF_044768335.1 Streptomyces sp. NPDC101151
ACGCAGGCGGCTGCCGGTGTCGCGGGTGTCATCAAGATGGTGATGGCCATGCGCAACGGGATGCTGCCGAAGACTCTGCACGTGGATCAGCCGTCCACGAAGGTCGACTGGGACGCGGGGAACGTGCGGCTGCTGACGGATCAGCAGGCATGGCCCGAAGCGGACCGTCCGCGCCGGGCGGGCATCTCCTCCTTCGGGATCAGCGGCACCAACGCCCACACGATCATCGAGGAGGCACCGGCCGAGGAACCCGCGGCGGACGCGGAACCGGCCCCCGCCCCGCTGCTGCCCCTCGTGATCTCCGGTGCCACCCCCGAGGCCCTGGCCGCCCAGGCCGCACGGCTGCACGCGGTCGCCGACCAGCCCCTGCCCGACCTCGCCCGCTCCCTGGCGACGGGCCGTGCCGCCCTCACCCACCGGGCCGCGGTCGTCGCCCGCGACCGGGACGAACTCCTCGCCTCACTCGCCGCGCTGGCCGACGGCTCCGCCTCCGACACCGTGGTCCGGGGCCGGCCCGCCGCAGGCAAGGTGGCCTTCCTCTTCACCGGCCAGGGCGCCCAGCGCGCGGGCATGGGACGCGGTCTGTACGCGGCCCACCCCGCGTTCCGGCAGGCGCTCGACGAGGCCTGCCAGGCGCTCGACGCCCATCTCGACCGCCCGCTGCGGGACGTGATGTGGGCCGAGCCCGGCACCGAGGAGGCCCGCCTGCTCGACCGCACCGTCTACACACAGAGCGCCCTGTTCGCCGTGGAGACCGCCCTGTACCGGCTGCTGGACTCCCAAGGCGTCCGCGCCGACTGGCTGGCCGGCCACTCCATCGGCGAACTGACGGCCGCGCACGTCGCCGGCGTCTGGGACCTGGCGGACGCCGCCCGGCTGGTCGCCGCGCGCGGCCGGCTGATGCAGGCCCTGCCCGCCGGGGGCGCGATGCTCGCCGTCGACGCCACCGAGGCCGAGGTGCTCCCGCACCTGGGCCCCGAGGTGTCCCTCGCCGCCGTCAACGGGCCCCGCGCCGTGGTCGTCTCCGGCACCGAGGCCGCCGTGACCGCCGTGGCCGAGGCACTCTCCGGCCGCCGCACCAAGCGGCTGCGGGTCAGCCACGCCTTCCACTCCCCGCTGATGGACCCGATGCTGGCGGAGTTCGAGAGGACGGCCCGTGCCCTGCGGTACGCGCCGCCCGCCGTCCCCGTCGTCTCCGACGTGACCGGAGCGCGTGCGGGCGAGGACGAGCTGTGCGCCCCCGAGTACTGGGTCCGGCACGTCCGCGAGGCCGTCCGTTTCGGTGACGGCATCCGCACGCTGGAGGCCGACGGAGTACGCACCTACCTCGAACTCGGCCCCGACGCCGTCCTGTCGGCCATGGGCGCCCACGCCCTCGCCGACGCCGAGGGTTCGGCGTTCGTCCCGGCGCTGCGCCGCGACCGCGACGAGGAGCAGACCTTCGCGACCCTGCTCGGCACCACCCACGTCCGCGGTCTGACCGTCGACTGGGAGCGGGTGTTCGCCGGCACCGGTGCCCGCCGCTGCGACCTGCCGACCTACGCCTTCCAGCGCCGGCGGCTGTGGCTGGACGACGCGCCCGGCGCGGCCACGGACGCCGGCGGACTGGGCCAGGCGCCGGCCGGCCACCCGATGCTCGGCGCGGCCCTGGAGCTGGCCGGCGACGACAGCGTGGCCCTGACCGGCCGCCTGTCCCTGGCCACCCACCCCTGGCTCGCCGACCACGCCGTGGCGGGCACCGTACTCGTCCCGGGCAGCGCCCTCGTCGAACTGGCCGTCCGGGCCGGCGACCGCACGAACTGCCCGCAGGTGGAGGAACTCACCCTGGAACGGCCCCTGGTCCTGCCCCGGCACGGCGCGGTCCACCTCCAGGTGGCCGCCGCGGCCCCCGACGCCGACGGACGCCGCCGGCTGACCGTGCACGCCCGCCCGGAGGGCGCGGACGGCGAGTGGACCCGGCACGCGACCGGCGTCCTCGCCCCGCGCACCACGCCCGAACCGGCCGCCGAGACCGCCTGGCCGCCCCCGGGAGCCGTACCGGTGGACGTCACTGGCACTTACGACCACTTGGCCGAACAGGGTTACCACTACGGTCCGTTGTTCCGCTGCCTGCGTGCCGCCTGGCGGCTCGGCGAGGAGGTCTGCGCCGAACTCGCCCTGCCCGACATCGACGCGGCGGACGGCTTCGGACTGCACCCGGCGCTTCTGGACTCCGCGCTGCACGCCATCGACCTGCTCGACGGCCAGGACCCGACCGTGATGACCCTGCCCTTCTCCTGGGAGGGCGTCACCCTGTACGCGACCGGCGCCACAGCGGTGCGGCTGCGCCTGACCCCGCACGGCAGCGACCACATGACCCTGCGCCTGTACGACGGCGCCGGGGCGCCCGTGGCCGAGGTGACGTCGCTGCGCATCCGCCAGGTGACCGCCGAGCAGTTGAACGCGGCCACCCCGGCGCCCGGCGACCTGTTCCGGGTGCGGTGGACCGCGCTGCCGCTGAGCGACGAGGGCGACGCGCCCGCGCCCCGCACCCTCCCCATGACGGTGGACGACGACTCCGGCGCCGATCTGCCCGCGCTGGCCCGCCGGACCGCCGTGCAGGCCCTCACCGCACTGCGCCGGCACCTCGCCGACGCACCGGACGGAGCGCCGCTGGTGGTCCTGACCCGGTCCGCCGTCGCCGTCGACGCCGAGGGTGCACCCGACCCGGCGCAGGCCGTGGTCTGGGGCATGGTCAGGGCGGCGGCGGTCGAGCACCCCGGCCGGTTCGTGCTCGTCGACACCGACGACGCCCCCGCCTCGGCCGCCGCCTTCCCGGCCGCCGTCGCCACCGGCGCACCTGAACTCGCCCTGCGGGCGGGCACGGTGTACGTACCGGAACTGGCCAGGACCACCGAAGCGGAGCCGGACAGCGCGGCCGCCCTGGACCCGGACGGCACCGTCCTGGTCACCGGAGGCACCGGCAGCCTCGGCCGTCTGCTGGCCCGGCATCTGGTCACCCGGCACGGCGTACGCCATCTGCTGCTGGCCGGCCGCGGCGGGCGCCTTCCCGAGCCCGGCGCCCTGGACGATCTGGCCGCTCTGGGCGCCACCGTGACCGTCGCCGCGTGCGACGCCACCGACCGCGCCGCCCTCGCCGCCCTGCTGGCGTCGGTACCGGCCGAGCACCCGCTGACCGCCGTGGTGCATGCCGCGGGCGTCCTGGACGACGGGCTGCTCACGGACCTCACACCGCAGCGGCTGGAGGAGGTGATGCGCCCCAAGACCGACGCCGGCTGGCATCTGCACGAGCTGACCCGCGATCTCGGACTCGCCGCGTTCGTCCTGTTCTCCTCCGCCGCGGGCACGCTGGGGGCGGCAGGGCAGGCCAACTACGCCGCCGGGAACGCCTTCCTGGACGCCCTGGCCGCGCGGCGCCGCGCCCAGGGGCTGCCGGCCCTCTCGCTGGGCTGGGGACTGTGGGACACCGGGGAGGGCATGGCGGCCGGGCTCGGCGAGACCGAGCTGCGCCGGCTGGCCCGCGACGGCATCCTGCCGCTGCCGGCCGACCGGGCGCTGGCCCTCTTCGACCGGGCGCTGAGCACCGACGACGCCCCGGCCGCCGACCGGGCCCTGTTGCTGCCGGTCCGCGTCCAGGTCACCGACGGCGCCCCCGCCCTGATACGCGGCCTCGTCCCGGCGGCGGTACGCCGTACCGCACGTGCGGTCACCGAGGCGCCGGCGTCCGCCGAGTCGCTGCCGCAGCGGCTGGCCCGGCTGAGTGGCGCCGACGCCCTGCGGGTGCTGGTGGAGACGGTGTGCGGACATGTCGCCGACGTCCTCGGACACGGCTCCGGCAGCGCCGTCGACCCCCAGCGCCCCCTGGGCGACCTGGGCGTGGACTCGCTCGCCGCCCTGGAGCTGCGCAACCGGCTCAGCGCCGACACCGACCTGCGGCTGTCCACCACGCTCACCTTCGACTACCCGACCTCCGACGCCCTCGCCCGGCACCTCTTCGCGGAGCTCGGCGGGGACACCTCCGGTGACCTCGTCGACATCGAGGCCGAAGTGGTGCGCCTGGAGACGGTGTTGGGTGCCGCGCTGGACTCGGCCGCGCCTGACGAGGAGCAGCGGGCCCGGGTGGCCGCCCGGCTGCGCACTCTCAGCGCACGGTGGGACGGCACCGGGGAGTGGCGGGAGAACGGGACCGGGCAGACCGGTGACGCGGGCCTGGAGACGGCCACGGCCGACGAGCTCTTCGACATCCTGGACGACGAGCTCGGCAGCTTCAGCTGAGGCCCGCGTCCGCCGACGGCAGAGCGCGGCCCCACCGGGTGATGTCACCGGTGGGGCCGCGCTCCGTCGCGTGGACGCGGGGGCGGACCGCTCAGCCCGCGGACGAGTGGGTGCTGGCCCAGCGGTCCGACAGCTTCGGGATGCGGTGCTCCAGCATCTTCGACGGCAGCTCCGACCGGCTGGCCACGTTCAGCTTGCGGTAGACCCGGGTGAGATGCTGTTCGACCGTGCTGATGGTGACGTGCAGCCGGGCGCTGATCTCGCGGTTGGTGTATCCGAGCGCGGCGAGCCCCGCGACCCGGCACTCCGCGTCGCTCAGGATGGCGGGGCCGCCCTCCTCGGACTCGGAGCTCTCGGGCCGTACCGGATCCTCCAGCAGGTGTGCGTCGACCGGCGACTCGATGCGGCAGGCCTCCGCCTCCTGCGCGGCCTGCCGTGCCACCAGCCGGGCGCGGTCGTACTCACCCAGTTCGTAGTGCGCCGCGGACAGGTCGGCGTACGCCTGGGCCAGCGCGTACCGGTCGCCGGACGTCTTGAGCAGGTCGATCGACTCGCGCAGCAGCGAGGCCCTGCGGTGCGGTTTGCAGGTCGCGGCCAGCAGGTGCAGCGCCATCGCCCGGGCCCGGGAACTGTGGCCGCCGGGCAGCCGCAGCTGCTCCTCGGCCCAGTCCCGGGCCGTGCGGGCCTTGCCGATCCGCAGATTCGCCAGGGCCAGGTCGGACCGCCAGGGGATGCCCTTCTGCAGGCTGGGGTTGCCCTCCCGCAGCAGCCGCCCGCAGGTTTCGAAGTCATTGAGCGCTGCGAAGGGCCGGTCGGTGGCGAGGTAGTGGTGACCGCGCGCACGCAGGTACTGGATGCCGAACACGGTGCGGAACATCGGCTCGGGCACATCGTGCTTCAGCAGTTCCTCGGCCTCGGCGTAGGAGCCCATGGCGGTGTACGCGGAGATCGCCGTCGACAGCGGGAGGCCGATGAGAACCCCCCAGCTCTGGGCGCGCAGTATGCCGAGCGCGGCGAGCGCGCCCTGGGACGCGGTGGTCACGTCCCCCTGGAGCAGGGCGATTTCGGCCCGGATGCTGCCCAGCAGGGCCTGCCAGGTCGTCGCCCGGCGTTCCACCGCGCACTCCAGCAGCACGTCGCAGGCCTCGGCGGCGATCGCGGGCCGGTCCGAGTGGGCGATCGCCAGCAGTGACATGGCGACCAGCTCCAGGTTCAGGTGGTCCAGTCGATGCCCCTGGAGTGCCTGTGCGACCGCCGCGGCCGACTCGTCGGTGGCCTCGCCGCCGATGAGCGCCGCCACCCGGGCGGCCAGTCCGCCGGTGCCCGCGGGCACGTGGCGGCGGCGCGGGTCGGGGCCGGCGACCGGAGCCCCCTTGCCGGGGAGCGCCACACCGTAGAACCACTGCCGTACGAATTCCACCTCGGCGATGATCTGTGCGTCGGCGGGCGACTGCGCGTGGACCAGACTGGCCACGGCCTGGGCGGCCAGCTCGGTGTCGCCCCGCCACAGCATGTACCGCAGGACCGTGGCGGTGTCCCGCATGGTCAGGTCACCGTGCAGCGCGGCCTCGCGCAGCGGTTCCAGATGGGGGCCGGCCGCTGCCGGGTTGGTGCGCCACTCCGCGCGCGCCAGAGCCGCCGACAGGGCGTGGCGTTCGCGCTCGTCGGCGCAGTCGCGCAGGACCAGACCGAGATAGGCGGTGCAGCGCTCCACGTCGTCGGCGGCCAGCGCCTGTTCCGCGGCGGCGCGCAGGATTCCCGCGCCCCATCCCGCCGGGACGAGGTCCGCGAGCCGGAGGTGACGTGCGACCTCGACGGCGGGTGCGCCGGAACGATACAGCGTGTGGGCGATCCTGCCGTGCAGCCCGGTGCGTGCGTCTGCGTCCATCTCCTCCAGGACCGCCGCGGCGGCGGTCGGGTGCCGGAAGGCGTGACCGTCGAGCAGCCCCGAGGAGTTGAGGACGTCGACGGCTTCCTGGGTGCCGGCCGGTGTGGTGCCGGCCAGTTCTCCGACGGGAACGGTCTCCGCCAGGGTGCCGAGCGCGGCCAGTGCCCGGGCCACCCGGACATGACCCGCCTCGCCTCGGTGCAGCAGCGACAGGACTGCCTGGCGGTAGGCGGCGCCGGCGATGGGCCGGCCGATCTCGGGTGCGAAACGCGTACCGTCGTCCAGCAGGGCGTGCACCAGAAGCGGGCTGCCGGCGGTGGCACGGTGGTAGGCGCTGCGGACGTGTCCCGGCAGGGCCCGTCCGGCCTGGGCTGCGAGCAGTTGGCCGACGCCGGCCTCCGACAGCGGAGCAAGGCGTACCCGTCGGTGCGGTTGTCGAAGGAGCCGTGTGTACGCGGGCGAGCGCATCTCGCCGAAGTGTCCTGAGGTGGCGCACACGACGAGCACTCGGCGGGAGCGGCTGCGGTGCAGCAGGTGGACGATCGTGTGCAACGAGGACCGGTCCATGGCGTGGGCGTCGTCCAGGGCGATGACCAGGGGGCGTGCGTCGTGGCCGAGGCGGAGGAGAGCCTCGGCCGTCTCCTGTTCCGCGGGGGCGTGATGCGCAGGGGTGTGGACGGCATCGTGCCCGGCGCCCGTAGGGCGATGGTCCTTCGCCTGTGGGTTCACTGCCGGTGGGGCGTGGTGCGACACGGCCCACTCCGCCTCTGCATTGCGGAGTAATTGTGCTATCAGGCTCAGGGGCTGGTCCTGTTCGGTCGCGCAGGCCGTACCGGTCAGTATTCGTGCATCGGTGCTGTTCAGTGTGGTGAGGAATTCATGCACCAGCTGGGTCTTGCCGGATCCGGGGCCGCCCGTGATGATCACGAGCCGGCCGTGCCCCCGCGCGCTGTCGGTGAACGCCTCACTCAAGGCCTGCAGTTCTCGCGAACGGCCGAAGAGGTGCATCGTGGGTCCCCCTTGATTCATTTTCCGAGTGAGGTCGTGGCCCCGTTTCCCGGTTTCCCGCGTGACGAGGCGGCGTCGTGCGACGGTGCGTGGAAGAGTTTCTGAGGGCGATCGCGCTGCCGCAAAGGCGGCGCGCCGGGTCGCTCCGGTCCTCGGCGAACGATTCCTGACAGGGTGCAAGAAAAAAGAGGGGCAGGAGTGGTCGTTCAAGCCATTCGGCCTGGTCCGGGCGTGTCTCGGGAAGGGCGTGTGACCATGCCGTCGCGCTGGCGTCCCGCACGTCCCCCGTCCGTCCGCCGACGTTTCCACCTGCACCGCTAGAGAGGCGTCGCATCCTGTGGCCCCCTGTTTGTCGCTTACCGCGGGCGGACCCCAATGCTGTTTGGAATTGATGTGCCGATTCTTGCCGCGGACACAATCGCGATGACCCGGAATTCATGCACCAAATGATTTCAGTCAATTCATGGCTGGCTTTGGTTCGGGGCGTCGGCGGCTTTGATGGTCGAGTGCCAATAATGAGTATTTTCTCAATAGCACGCAGAAAGGCTATCTGTCTAGTCCAACGTTGTCAACTGTCGTCTTGCGACGCTCCCTGCCTACTCACTGTATGACCCACCGAGACGTCCTTTTACCATCCTTTGAATTACCGGCCGGTTAAAGGAAGGAACCGGGCGGTTTCAATCGTGACATCGGTCACGAGAAAGCGCTTCCTGTGCCCGTTCGGGCAACGCCCATTGCCCTGGGAGCCTCTGACTCTCAAGGATCCATTCGGAATGTTGTCACCATGGACTGCCACGGCCGAAGTCGTGCTCGGCATAAATCGCGCCAGCGCCGGCTTCCTCCGGATCCGGCCTTCGACCCCGGTGGGGGAGAGGCCTACCTGCGCCTTCGGCTCCCGGTCGCCGGCGGTGCGGCCGTCGCGAAGGGGCGGGAACCGGTCAGGAATGCATCGAGCCGGCGCAGCCGCGCTTCGTCTGCCGGTCCGGTGGGTGGCGCGTGCCGGTCCGGCCGGTGGCGTGCGCCTGTGTGGCCCCGAAGGACGCGCTGAAGCCGCTTGTTGCCCGTGAGTTCACCGAGGCGGATGTGCTCGCCGTCGGCGAAGTCCCGCCGTCGGCCCGTCCGGGTCCCCGGGCACGCACCCGCTTCGAGCCGTCACCGGCCACGGGTTTCGCGCCAGGGACACGCCGCTCACGCTCAGAGGCATGCTCCGTCCTGGAGGCTCTCGCGCTCCAGGGCCCGGATGATGCGCCAGTCCGCCTCGACGGCCTCCGGCTCACTGCTGCTGAGCACGACCTCGGCGTGCCGGGCCGTGCCGGTGACCGGGGCGTGCCCCAGGAGATCTGCGCCGATCGCGGCCACCGTCGGCAGCCGGCGCAGGATGTGTCCGAGGCGGGGGTCGAGACCGGCGCCGCTGCTCCGGTCCAGGTGCACCCGGACGATCCGGTGACCTGCGGGGTCGGGAGCGAGCTGGACGGGCGACGGCGGGATCAAGGTGTCCAGTGCGTCCGTCACGCGGTCGTAGCCGGTCGCCCTGCGCAGCGCCTCGTCGGCCGGGGAGAACCCGGGCACCGCCAGCGCTGAGACGAGGAGCGGACTCCGGCCCTCTTCGTGGGCGACGCGCGCGGTGACCGGACCGCGCATCACGTCCAGGGCGTCGAGCACGCGCACCATGTACGCCGACAGAAGTCGCGTCAGCGGTTCGTGAGGGTGCAACAGGTCGGTGCGGTCCAGCGATCGGTCGTCGGAGCGCGTCTCGGCCCACACGTCGGTGATGACATGCTCCGTCTGCCCGTCCACCCCGGGACGGCTGACACTGTTGACGACGAACTGCCGGGTGGGCAGCCGCTCGGTGAGGACCAGGTGGGCGTCGTCGGAGTACCGGGCGGCGGCTCGCTTCATGGCGGGCCAGGCGGTGTTGATCTGACTCCGTCCGGCGCAGGCCACCGGCTCGACGGGCACTCCGGCCGCGGCCGGGGCCAGCACATGGCCGGGCAGGGGACAGGTCTCGGCCCAGGCCAGGACCTCGGCCAGGTCGGCACTGCGGATGCTGCGCGGTGCCGGTATTCCCACTCGCGCCAGGGCGGCCGCCTGCACGCCACGGTCGTAGCGCAACCGTGAAGTCTCAGGATCGCCTTGGGGCAGGCCCAGATGCCAGGCGATCCGCTCCGCCAGCTCGATCCCCGCCGCGCTCCCGGCGACGACAGCCGTCACACCCAGCCCGCGCAGCGATTTGACCGTCTGCCGCAGGGATCCACGATGCTCCACCGAGTCCGCGCACGCGCCCGCCCCGCGCGCCGGTACGAGCGCCGACGGCCGGTGCCGGGCGTCCAGTTCGACGGCCACGGTTCTCCAGCCCTGCCGCGCGAAGACCTCCGGGTGGGCAGAGCTGCCGTAGGGGGCGACGATCGCCACAGTGCCGGCATGGGCTTCGAACCGGGGAGCGACGACGAGTGCGGCGGAGGTGATG
The DNA here is from genome assembly GCF_044768335.1 of Streptomyces sp. NPDC101151. Classification (NCBI taxonomy): domain Bacteria; kingdom Bacillati; phylum Actinomycetota; class Actinomycetes; order Kitasatosporales; family Streptomycetaceae; genus Streptomyces; species Streptomyces sp. NPDC101151. The sequence goes on from NZ_JBIWPP010000049.1 coordinate 9,639, forward strand.
GCCATGGGAACGGGCTCCAGGACAGAAGATGTGTCAGGGCGATAGGTGGCCGTGCGGCCGGGCATTGACCGACTACGAGGACCAGATGCGCGCGGCCCCCCACCAGTTGGCTTCAGGCGTGGCCGGGCCGGAAGGCGCGCTGGTGACAGGCGGAGTTGCGGGCGCGGGCACTCCAGGCAGGAAGGGGCCGGGCCAGGGCGTCCGGCGAACACAGGGTGCCGTGGCCGCAGGAGTCGTGAACGCATCCGTCCGGGGTGCCCCCGGTCGCTGCGGCAGGTCAGGACCCGTGGGCCTTCGGCATGGAGACGACACCGGGACCTGCTGGGGCGCTTCGGCCGTAGCCATGAGGAGCACGGCTTCCGCGACGGTCCGGGCCGGTTTCCCCGCAGGAGCGGTACGTGCCGGGGCCGGCGGGCAGGCCGACGCCGCTTGAACCGAGCTGTCCCGGAAAACAGGGGAAGCCGTGAGGGAAGTCGCAGGAAAGGTTGCTGCGGCAACCGAATGGCTCACGGCCGACGCGGTCGGCGCGACGGCGATCGCTCCGCCGGCGAGCGCGAGCCTGTCCGCCGGGACGCCGGCGGCCTGGCTCTGGCCTCGGGAGCAGCGACGGCGAGAAGGAGGGGAAAGGGGCACAGCAGCCTCCTGCGTGAGGTGCTGGGAGCTCCGGCGCAGGGTGAAACAGTCCGTGCGCGAGGGCGGACGTGGGTGGCCTGTCCTGTGCGTGGCGTGCCGCTGCATTCCGCAAGAGCGCCCAAGGGCTTGGGTCGGTTCGATCTCTGGTGGTGCGGTGACGTGTGCCGAGTCGTTGACGGTGGCCGGTTCCCTGCCCCAACAGGGAACCGGCGACCGCGGTCCGTGGAAAGTGGTGTGGCGCCCCGGGCCCGGCTCAGGAGCCGCTTCGAGCCCCGGCTCGGCCATCCGTACCGGTCGTCCCGGCGAGGAGCTGCACGGCCGTCACGCGTCGAGAGCCCTCGGTATGTGCGGCAGGAAAGAGCCGGGCAGCCCCCTGGGGGGCTTGGTTCGGCATCAACTGCGGCCCTTGGTCGTTCATTCGGTGTCCTCCACCCGTCCCCGTACGCCTCTTGGAGCACTCACGTTCCGACCCCGGGCTCGGATCCCTCGGTTCTCCGCCGGGTCCTGGCCTGGGCCGTTGAGTTGTGCCCTCCTCCCGTACTGCCGGCCGCCCCGTAGCGGTCTCGGCTTCGGGGAAGCGCCTGGCAGAGCGAGGCGGGATCACTATGTCTCTCTGAAAGGGCAAAAGGCAACCCGCGGATTTCCCTTCTCATCTCGCGAGAAGTTCGACATTAAATCTTCTCGCGAGGTGAGAAAAGGATGGCCGTTTCTCGCCTCGTGAGAAATGTGTATGGGGCAAGGTGCCCAGGTCGGGGACGTTGCGGCGATGCCCTAGCCTGTCGTGGTACACAACCGGCCCGCGTTGATAGGAGTACTGTGCGCGCCATTGTCATGAGGGAATTCGGTGGCCCCGAGGTTTTGCGAATGGAGGACGTTCCCGACCCCGAACCCGCGCGCGGACAAATCTTGCTGGATGTGCGGCTGGCGGGTGTTAACTACGCAGATGTCCATGTTCGCGGAAATACCTACCTCGCGCCGGTCGAACTGCCCTACATCCCCGGCAACGAGGTCGTCGGCACCACCGCGGACGGCAAGCGCGTCGTGGCGCTGACCCAGGGCGGCGGCTATGCGCAGAAGGCGGCCGTTCACCGCAGGCTGCAATGGGAGATCCCCGACGAGGTCACCGACGAACAGGCGGTGCCGCTGGCTCTGCAGGGAAACAGCGCGTACCACCTCCTCTTCACGGTCGCCCAGATCATCAAGGGGCAGACCGTCGTCATTCCCGCCGCGGCCGGCGGCGTCGGCTCGCTGGCCGTTCAGTTGGCGCACCGGGCGGGCGCCCGGGTCATCGCTCTCGCCGGCACGGGCGAGAAGCGCCGGCTGGCCCTGGAGCTCGGGGCGGCGGCAGCCGTCGACTCCTCCGACGAGGACGGCCTGACGGAGCGGATCCTCGACGCGGCGGGAGGGCCCGTTCACGCCGCGCTGGAGATGACCGGCGGCAAGACCCTGCAGCAGACCCTCGCCGCGGTCGGCCCGCGTGGCAGGCTCGTCGTGTACGGCTTCGCCGGCGGGCAGCTTGCCGACGTCCCCGTGCACACGCTGCTCCAGAAGTCCGTCACCGTCGCCGGCTTCTGGCTCCCGCATCTGTACACCGACCGGACGCTCCCGCTGGCAGCGTCCATGCGACAGCTCTTCGGCGCCGTCGGCAACGGCACGCTCAAGATCGTGACCGGCGGGACCTACCCGCTCGCCGACGCGTCCAAGGCACACCATGTGCTCAACAGCCGTGCAGGCATGGGCAAGTTCAGCCTCGATACCACCAAGTAATAACCTTGTGCCCTGCGGTACGCGGTGGCACCAGGGCCGTGTACCACCGCGCTCCAGGACGAGGGGCGCGGGCACGATGAAGGGGGTACGGCTGATGAGTGGACAGCGTGGAACCGGGACCAGTTACGCCGACCGCTTCATGCGGGTCCAGCAGGCGTTCATCACTCTGGGCCCCGGTGCCCACCGGCTGTCCGAGATCTCCAAAGCCGCCGATCTCGACGACTCCACCACCGGCCGTATGCTCACCGCCGGAACGTACAACAGCACCTTCGTCCGCATCGACCGAGGCCTGTACCAGCTCGGCAGTACGGTCGCCGACCTGGGGCTCCACGCACTCGCCGAGGACAATCTCTCCGGCAGCGAGGCCACGCACGTCCTGCAAGGCCTGCGCGCGGCGACCGACAGCGGCCTGGTCTTCCTGTACATGAGGGCGCCGTTCGGCATAGCGGGCAGGCAGTGTCTGGACATGGCGGTGGGGGATTCCGATCTCGTCGAGCTCGGAATGACGCCGCGCGACGTCCTTTCGGTCACGCGGTCGCTGCGCACCGGCGCCTCGGGCCGGACGATCCTCGCCTACCTGCCCGAACAGATCCAGCAGCGGGTGGCCGCCGATCCGGTCCCGGAGGAGGCCGGTCCCGGCGTCATCCGCGACGGCGGAGAGCTGCTCGCCTCCCTCGCCGACATCCGTGACCAGGGCTATGCCCAGGGCCACCAGGAGTGCATGGCGAAGTGGAACTCCATTGCGGCCCCGGTCATCTGGGACGGCGCGATCTGGGGCGCAGTCCTGATGCTCAAGCCCATGGACGTCATGCCGGAAGCTCCCCAGCACTACATCTATGCCACCATCACGGCGGCTGCCAGGCTCAGCCAGCTCGGCGGAGCCTGGCCGGCCGACTGATCCCCCGCTGGACACCGCGGACGCCGTCACCGGCACCACGCCGGAGACCTGCTGCGCGGTGAGTGAGGCGTCGCCGCCGGGTGGCCGGCCGCCGCCCAGGCGGATGCCGGCCGTGCCCGCTGAGCAGGGGCAGCCGTGTCCGCTGCGGACAGGCAGCCGTGCCCGCTCCGGAAGGGCGAGGGGCCTGTTCGGCGGATCTCGCCGGAAGGCCCCTGGTTCCGAGGACGGCTCAGCGCTTGAGCGTGAAGGTGAAGTCGCCGGAGAGTCTGCCGCTCAGCCGGACTGCCGAAACGAGCTTCCCGTCCGTGATCAGTCTCCCGACCTCGGCCCGCGAAAGAGCGCAGCCCTCAGCGATCAGTCGCACCGGCCGGACAGGGATCGGCGCCGCGAAGCGGACCGAGACGTCGATCACCTCGCGGTCCTGGTGATCCGACCCGCCGGTGTCGGGGCTCCAGGCGTTGTCCCAGTCGAGGGCGATGCGATTACGGCGCCGCACGACCGGATCCTGGAGCAGCTCGGCTGCCAGGCCAGGGTCGTTGTCATGCAGCCGGTCCAGCAGCTCAGGTCGTACGGTGCGCACGTTCATCCGCTCGAAAACCGTGAGCTTTGCAGTGTCCCCGCATGCGGTACAGAGTGCGAGGAGCCAGGCGTCGATGAGCTTGTGGTGCGTTGACGCGAAATTTGCCGTCTACCCGGCAGCGTTCGGACGTGCACGCGTGGCAGCGGCGGAGAACGAGCGGCAGGCAGGTGGGCACGACCGCCCAGTGACTGGGCACAGAAGTACGCCGGTTTCAGTGAGGAGTCCGCAGCAAATAGGAGCGCGGCGCACATGCGCGACGCGCGACGATTCAGCGCTCGGGAGGTCTCACAGGGTGTACAACGGCACGTCCTTGCCCAGACGACTTGGTTCGGCAGCACGGTAATGGCGCACAGCCGCGCTGTTCCACTGGTTTTCGAGTGCCTCACCGCCAGGCTCTGTCCGACGGATCACGGAGTCGGCCGCGCCCGGACCCTGGCCTGAACCAGCCCCGGAACAGCAGGAGTTCGGGGCGATCTCTCTGAACGCCTCCGACCGGCGCGGGCCTTGCGCTGCCCGTGAGGCCGAGGGGCCTGGTTCCGGCACTCGAAACTCACGGATGGCGCGGGAACGGTCCAGCGCTGCGGACGGCCAGTGCGCCGGCCGGTCGGAGGTCTAATGGCCGGGTGGTGCCTCGTCGATGCGGTAACCCACCCCGGGGGTCGTCGTGATGACCGGCGGACCGCCCAGCTTCCGGCGCAACCGGCCGATGGTGACGGTCACCGTATGGGTGAACGGGTCGGCGTTCTCGTCCCACACCTGTTCCAGGAGTTCCTCGGTGCTCAGGAATCCCGGACTGGCCCGCAACAGCGCCTCCAGGACAGCGAACTCCTTGACGGACAGCTCCATCGGACGGCCGTCGCGGAAGGCGGTCCGGCGTACCGGGTCGAGTTCGAGGCCGGCGACGCGCAGCGTGCGTGCCCGGGCCGCGGGCCTGCGGCGGGCCAGGGAACGGATGCGCAGGATCAGTTCCGGGAAGTGGAAGGGCTTGGCGAGGTAGTCGTCGGCGCCGAGGGTGAGACCGCTGACCCGGTCGCCGGGCGACCCGGCGGCGGTCAGCATCAACACCATGGCCCGATCGTCCCGCTCGGTGATCATCTGGCAGAGCGTGTCGCCGTGGATGCCGGGCAGGTCGCGGTCGAGGACCACCACGTCGTACGACGTGAGGTCGATTTTGGCTGCGGCGGCCAGCCCGTCATGCGCGATGTCGACAGCCATCCCCTGGTCGCGCAGCCCCTCGGCGACGACCTCGGCGAGCGCCCGCGCGTCCTCGACGACCAGCACCCTCACGGCGTCATCCCTCCGAACGGGCCGCTCCCTTCGAACCGTTCGGTCCCGTCGAGCTGTTCGGGCCTTTCGCACCGGCCGCCTCCCGCATCGGCCGCCGACGGCAACGCGGCCGTGACCCGCAGGCCGCCCTCCGGCCGGGCTCGGAGGGCGAGGCTGCCACCGTGGGCGGCGGCGATCGCCGAGACGATCGACAACCCCAGGCCGGAACTCTCCTCCGACCCCGTCCGGTCGGCGCCCAGCCGCTCGAACGGCTGCCCCAGCCGGTCCACCCGGTCCTGGTCGAGGACGCGCCCGCCGGTCTCGACGACGAGACGCGCCTCGCTGTCGTCGTGACCGGTGGCGATCCGGATCCAGCCTCCCTCCTCGTTGTGCACGATCGCGTTGTCGATCAGATTTTCCACCAGCCGCGACAACAGCGCCGGGCTGCCTCGCGTCCAGGCCTTCGGCCGCACCTCGTCGTCGACGCTCAGGCTCTTCGCGGCGATGTCGGCGGCCCGTGCGTTCAGCGCCTCCCCGGCCAGTTGGTCGAGCGACACGACAGTCGGGTCGGCGAGGGCGCCGTGCTGCGCCCGGGCAAGGACGAGAAAGCCGTCCAACAGGCGGTCCACCCGGTCGAGTTCGGTCCGCAGCCGATGGGCGAGTGCCACGGTCGGCGCAGCGGCCTGCGGCTTGGCGACGGCCACGTCCAGCGACGCCCGCATCGTCGCCAGTGGGGTGCGCAGCTCGTGCGAGGCGTTGCCGACGAACCGACGCTGCGCGGCGAACGAGGCCTCGAGGCGTTCCAGAAGACCGTCGATCGTGTCGGCGAGCTCCTTGACCTCATCGGCGGGCCCGGCTACGGCAAGCCGCCGGTGCAGACTGTCGGCGGAGATCCGCCGTGTCGCCGCGGTGATCAGCCGCAGCGGGCGCAGGACGCGGCCGGCGAGGGCCCGGCCGAGCAGCAGCGAGACGACTGCCATCACCGTCAGCGCGATCAGCGAGCCGGCCAGCAACTGGCGGGACTGCTGCGCATGCACGTCCGAGAGCTGCCCCTCAAGGTCGCGGATGTGCTGTTCGGCAGCGGCGAGACTGGTCGGGCCGGTCTGGGGCTGACCGGGAGCGACGTGGGTCGCCTCGCTGCCGGACAGCAGGTAGGCCAGGGCGAGCAGCCCGATTCCGGACACGAGGAACATCACGGCATACAGGATCGTGAACCGCCGTCCGACGGTCCCCTGCCGCAGCTTGCCCATGGATGCTCTCCCTGTCAGGTCTGGTCGGACCCAGAATGCCCCGCCGCACCTAACAACGACATCACAGCAGCCGTTCCGACGATGTCATGGGCGAGTCCGTAGAACCGGACCATGCCCACGACCAAGACACTGCTCCGTCAGGAGTGGACCGCATTCCGGCGGCCGGGCCGGCTGCTCGCGATGGCGGCCGCGGCTCTGGCCGTCCTCGCCCTCGGTCTGCTCCACTCGGCCGGCAACCATGCGTCCTGCGACGGCTCGTGCCCGGCCGACCCGACCGGACCGGACGGCTCCACCGTCAGCGACCAGTTCTGGTTTCTGCACCGGGATCTGGGCGAGAACGGAGGCATCACTGTCCGGATGACGTCCATGGCCGGCACCATCACCTACCCGCCGCCGGACCATGATGAGATCGTCTCCGGGCTGGTGCCCTGGGCGAAGGCCGGGATCATCGTCAAGGACGGTGTCCGTCAGGGGGCCTCCTACGCGGCGCTGATGCTCACCGGCGGCCACGGTGTGCGGATGCAGTACGACTACCACCATGACATCGCGGGCCGCGCCGGTGGGGTCTCTGCGAAGGCGCCGCGATGGCTGCGGCTGACGCGGTCGGGCGACAGCATCACCGGCTACGAGTCCGCCGACGGCAAGCGGTGGACGAAGGTTGGCACGGCGACACTGTCCGGGCTGCCCACGACCGTACAGGTCGGCCTGTTCGCCACCTCCCCGGGCGATTTGACGCTGCGGCCGACCGGTCTCGGGGGCGCTACCGAGGAAACGCGCTTCACACAGGCCGGCGGCGTCTTCGACCATGTCACCCTGACGGGCACAGCCCCCGCCGAGGGCTGGAGCAGCGAGGCCGTCGGCGAGATGAACCACACCGACTGGGAGAAATACCACCGGGCATCCGAGGCGAGGACCGGGGCGAACGGCACGATCACCGTCACCGGCACCGGCGACATCGGGCCGACAGGGACCGAGGGCAGCTACCCCGTGGAGCGCACCCTCACCGGACTGACCCTGGCGCTGCTCATCGTGCTTGTGGTCGCGGTGCGGTTCGCCACCGCCGGGTACGGCCGCGAGCCCGGCGGCGGCGCAGCGGGCACCCGCAGGGTGTTCGCGGCGAAGGCGACGGTCGTGGGAGTCGTCACGTTCCTGACCGGTCTTCTCGCCGTCGGCTCCGTGATCCCGGTCGGCACGGCGATCCTGAAGGCGAACGGGATGCCCGTCACCGAGGCGTCCACGCTCACCGGAGTGCGGGTCGTGGTCGGAATCGCCGCCGTCCTCGCCCTGGCGGCCGTGCTCGCTCTCAGCCTCGGCGTCATGCTTCGCCGCGCCTGGCTCGCGATCCTCGTCGCCGTCTCGGCGATCGCCGTCCCGTACGCCGTGACTGCGGTCCCGTTACTGCCCGACGGCCTGGCCCGGTGGCTGCTGCGGGCCACTCCGGCCGCCGGATTCGCCGCCCAGCAGACCCTCACCGCCTATCCGCAAGTCGTCGCTCACTACGTGCCCTCCGCCGGATACTTCCCGCTTCCGTGGTGGGCCGGGATCGCAGTGCTGTGTGCGTACACGGTGATCGCCCTGGGGCTTGCTGCGCACCGCCTGCCGCGCGGTGCCGCGCGCGAAGCTCGACCGACAGGCCCGGCTGCTTGAGGCGCGCCTCAGGAACGGACCTGCCCGATAGCCACCGTGGCCGCGGACGGGATCGACGGGCGCGGGCGGGCGGCGTCCGGTCCGCGAGGACGGACGGCCGTCGACCTTCCAGGATCGGGACCTGGCCCCGCGCGAGACCGACCGCACCGCACGATCACAGGGCGGCGGCCAAGAAGCCGCCGGTCGGCGCCGGGCCTTCGGCTGCGGCCGAAGGCCCGGCGCCGCACGCCGTATCAGGCGGCGGCCTTCGCCGCTGCCGCCTTGCCCTTGGCGACGGCGTCCTCGTGCGCCTTGGCCTTCGAGGTCTCGGCCAGCGGGATCAGCTCCGCCATGGCGGGGTTGGAGTGGGCCATGGTGAGCTCCGGGACGATGAAGTCGACCTCCATGCCGAGCATGTCGACGAAGATCGCCCGCAGGTAGTTCTGTACGTACTCATAGCCCTCGCGCGGAGTGCCGGGAGCGTAGGAACCGCCACGGCTGGCCACGACGTAGACCGGGGCTCCCTTGACGGGCGACGCCTCCACCCCGGCGGTGCGGCCCATGAGGATCACCTGGTCGAGCCAGGCCTTCAACGTGGACGGAACCGTGAAGTTGTACATCGGAGCGCCGATGAGCACGGCGTCCGCGCTCTCCAGCTCCTCGATCAGCTCCAGCCGCCCGGCGAAGGCGGCCGCCTGCTCGGGGGTGTGGCCGGCCGGGTCGCTGAATCCGGCGGACGCGGTGACGGCGTCCAGGTGCGGCACCGGGGCGGTGGCGAGGTCCCGGTAGATCACCGTGCCGTCGGGGTGCTGTTCCTCCCATGCCTTGCGGAAGGCCGCGGTGACGGAACGGGAGGCGGAGGCGGACTCGGGGAAGAGGGACGAGTCCAGGTGCAGCAGCGTGGCCATGAGGATCTCCAAAGAGCGGGGAACGGCAAGAAACGAAGCGCAGCGGGGGGCTGCGGTTCCGTGTGTACCTATTGATAACACAGCCACTTACTTTTTTTCACCTGCGATGGTCGTCACAGTAGACTCAAGGCATGGAGGAAGCGGTCACTGACCCCTGCAAGACGGTCGACACGGCGATCACGCGCGTCTTCGCGCTGCTCGGAAAGCGCTGGACGGGCTTGATCGTGGCCGTGCTGATGGAGCGCCCGGTGCACTTCGCCGACCTGCGCCGTGCCATCCCCGGTATCAGTGAGCGCATGCTCTCGGACCGCCTGACCGAGCTGGGGGCGGCGGGGCTGGTCCTGCGCGAGGTGGACGAGGGCCCGCCGCTGCGCGTCTCGTACCGGCTGACGGGCGCCGGCGCCGCCCTGGATCCGGCTCTGCGGGAGCTGCGGGGCTGGGCGGAGGAGCATCTCCCGGAGGCGCACGGTGTCTCGCTGTCGTGCCCCGGTGAGGCGACCGCCGCCTCCGGGGGGTAGGGGCTCGGGCCCGGTTTCCGCCGCTCGAGGTGCGGGGCGGCCTTCCCGGTACGACGGTGTGCGCCGCCGAAGCCGCTCGAGCGGACGTGGCCGCGCGGGCTTGGCGGAAGAGGCGTGCGCCGATGTGCTGTGCCGGTGTGCGGACGGCGCTCTCACGGCCGTGCGCCGGAACCCGTGACGACTCCTTGACCGCCGCCTCGCTCTTCGCGATGCTGTGTTGCGAAACGCGAGATGCGTGCCGTAATAGGCAACATCTTGCCCCTCTGTCAGCGAGGAGTGGCCATGTCTCAGCAGGTCCGTGCTGTCGTCGCGCGGAGCAAGGGCGCCCCCGTCAGTCTGGAAACGATCGTCGTGCCCGACCCCGGTCCGGGCGAGGCGCTCGTCAGGATCGAGGCCTGCGGCGTCTGCCACACCGATCTGCACTATCGCGAGGGCGGCATCAGCGACGACTTCCCCTTCCTGCTGGGGCACGAGGCGGCGGGGGTGGTGGAGTCGGTGGGCGAGGGCGTCACGGACGTGGCACCCGGTGACTTCGTGATCCTGAACTGGCGCGCGGTGTGCGGCCAGTGCCGTGCATGTCTGCGCGGGCGCCCCTGGTACTGCTTCGACACGCACAACGCGAAGCAGAAGATGACCCTGACCGACGGCACGGAACTCTCGCCGGCTCTGGGGATCGGCGCCTTCGCCGAGAAGACGCTGGTGGCGGCCGGGCAGTGCACCAAGGTGGACCGGGCCGCCTCGGCGGCCGCCGCCGGACTGCTGGGTTGCGGGGTGATGGCGGGGATCGGCGCCGCCATCAACACCGGCAACGTCGGACGCGGTGACAGCGTGGCGGTCATCGGCTGCGGCGGCGTGGGGGACGCGGCGATCGTCGGAGCGAATCTGGCGGGTGCGGCGAAGATCATCGCGGTGGACATCGACGACCGCAAGCTGGCCACGGCGAAGAAGCTGGGCGCTACCCACACGGTCAACTCCAAGGAGACCGACGCGGTCGACGCGGTGCGCGAGCTGACCGGGGGGTTCGGCGCCGATGTCGTGATCGAGGCGGTGGGCCGTCCGGAGACCTACCGGCAGGCCTTCTACGCCCGCGATCTCGCCGGGACGGTGGTGCTGGTCGGCGTACCGACCCCGGAGATGAAGCTGGAGCTGCCGTTGCTGGACGTGTTCGGCCGCGGCGGCTCGCTGAAGTCGTCCTGGTACGGCGACTGCCTGCCCTCCCGCGACTTCCCGATGCTCATCGACCTCTACCTGCAGGGCCGCCTCGACCTGGACGCCTTCGTCACCGAGACCATCGCACTGGACGAGGTCGAGAAGGCCTTCGAGCGGATGCACCACGGTGACGTCCTGCGTTCGGTGGTGGTCCTCTGATGGCAGGCGCGCGCATCGAACGCCTCGTCACCTCGGGGACGTTCTCCCTGGACGGCGGCACCTGGGACGTCGACAACAACGTGTGGATCGTGGGTGACGACAGCGAGGCGGTCGTCATCGACGCCGCTCATGACGCCGACGCCATCGTCCTGGCCCTCGGCGGACGCACCCTGCGCGCGATCGTGTGCACCCACGCGCACAACGACCACATCGACGCTGCGCCCGACCTCGCCGACAGGACCGGTGCCCCGGTCCTGCTGCACCCCGACGATCTGCCGTTGTGGAAGCAGACCCACCCCGACCGGACGCCGGACGGTGAACTGGCCGACGGACAGGCCGTCACGGTCGCGGGCGCGCGCCTGACCGTGCTGCACACCCCGGGCCACGCCCCCGGAGCCGTCTGTCTGTACGCGCCGGACCTCGCCGCCCTCTTCAGCGGCGACACGCTCTTCGCGGGCGGACCGGGGGCGACGGGGCGGTCGTACAGCGACTTCCCCACCATCATCGGCTCGATCAGGGACCGTCTCCTCGCGCTGCCGCACGACACCGTGGTGCATACGGGCCACGGCGACACCACCACCATCGGCGCCGAGGCGCCCCATCTTCAGGAGTGGATCGACCGGGGCTGCTGACCGCCCGGCGACGGCCTCGCCCCGGTGGCGGTGCCCTGGGCGCCATCGCCGGCGACGCGGCCGTCGCGCCCTGACGCAATGTCTGTTCGCCCTGCTCACCGTTGGTGTCCGGGGCAATTCGGCGTGCCCGGAAAACCGCCGTCGCGCCCGCATCGAACCGACCCTTGGACGCCTTGACAAGGGTTTGACGCGGCCCGCAAACTGGCGTTGCGCTAATCGCAATCCGTTTCGCTATACGCACCGAGGTGTCATGATGATTCCCGCGTGCCGTCTCGCGGATCTGCCGCGAGGCGAGGCCCACCGGCTCGACGTCGATCCGCCGGTCTCGGTGTTCCATACCGATGACGGCGAGCTTTTCGCCATCGACGACACTTGCACCCACCAGGACGCCTCGCTCGCCGACGGCTGGCTGGAGGGCTGCGAGGTGGAATGCCCGCTGCACGCCTCCAAGTTCGACCTGCGCACCGGAGCCGTGGACGCACCGCCGGCCAAGCTCCCGGTCCGCACGCACGAGGTCCTCGTCGAGGACGGAATGGTCTACGTGCGGCTGTCCATGGAGGCGCCCAACCTGCCGCCGTGCATCGCCTCCCGCCTGGCCGGAGGCCCCGCGTGAGGACCGTGGCCGTGGTGGGCGCCTCGCTCGCCGGACTGTCGGCCGCGCGCTCGCTGCGCAAACGCGGGTACGACGGTCGGCTGGTCGTCATCGGCGACGAGCCCCACCGGCCGTACGACAGGCCGCCGTTGTCCAAGGAGTTCCTGTCCGGTGCCATGGGCGAAGCGGATCTGGCCCTGGAAAGGGACGACGAGGAACTCCGGGCGGAGTGGGTGCTCGGCGTCCGCGCCACCGGGCTCGACCGCCACGAGCGGGCGATCCGGCTCGCCGACGGCCGGGAGATACGCGCCGACGGCGTGGTCATCGCGACCGGGGCGGCGGCCCGTACCCTACCCGGCACCGAGGGCCTGGCCGGAGTCCACGCGCTGCGCACCCTCGACGACGCCCGCGCCCTGCGGGACGAACTGGCCAGGGGCGGACGGCTGGTGGTGATCGGCGGCGGATTCATCGGCGCCGAGGTCGCCGCCACGGCCCACGTCCTCGGCCTCGACGTCACCGTGATCGAGGCGGCGCCGACACCCCTGGCCGGACCGCTCGGCGAGGCCATGGGCTCGGTCGTCTCCGCCCTCCACGCAGACCACGGCGTACGGCTGCTGTGCGGGGTGGGGGTCAAGGGGCTGGGCGGGGAACACCGGGTGGATTCCGTACTGCTGGAGGACGGCCGCAGCGTTCCCGCCGACACCGTCGTCGTCGGCGTGGGTGCGCTTCCCTGCGTCGACTGGTTGCAGGGGTCGGGCGTCGTGCTCGACAACGGAGTGAAGTGCGGCGCCGACGGACGCACCGGTCTGGCCGGGGTGGTCGCCGTGGGGGACTGTGCCAACTGGTACGACCCGCGCACCGGATTCCACCGCAGGGTCGAGCACTGGACCGGCGCGCTGGAACGGCCCGACGCCGCCGTGGCGACGCTGCTCGCCCACGGTGCGACGGAACCGGGCGTGCCCAGGCCCCCGTACTTCTGGTCCGATCAGTACGGCGTGAAGATTCAGTTCGTCGGCCACGCGGCCGGGGCCGACAGTGTGACGGTCGAGGAAGGTGCCACCGGAGACCGCAGTTTCCTGGCCGTCTACCGGCGGGCCGGCAGGCCGGTCGCCGTGCTCGGGATGAACCAGCCGCGGCTGTTCACCCGCTGGCGCAAGCAGTTCACCGCTGCCGTGTCTTGACAGCGTGTTTGCGACATCCCATGCTGCGTTGCACTTAACGCGCAGCGTTGCTTCATGTACAACGCCGTTCGAAGTCGCTCTTCCCGGCGCGTGACTCACCTTTCCACGACGTTTCCCGAGGAGTGCAGCGTTGACCTCGACAAACCTGCCGGACAGCCTGATCGCCACCCTCCCCGGCTCCGCCTACACGGACCCCGGCGTCTTCGCCCAGGAACAGGAGCGCCTCTTCGAGGCGATGTGGTTCTGCGTCGTGCGCGCCTCCGACCTGGCGAAGCCCGGTGCCTTCCGCACCGTCGACGTGGGCCGTGAGAGCATCCTCGTCACCCGGGCCCGGGACCACTCGATCCGCGCCTACTTCAATGTCTGCCGGCACCGCGGAGCCAAGCTCTGCACCGACGGGACCGGCGAGGTCAGGCGTGCCTTCCAGTGCCCGTACCACGCCTGGACGTACGACCTCGACGGCAAGCTGGTGGCGGCACCCAACCTCACCAAGATGCCCGACGTCGGCCGCACCGAGTACGGCCTGGTGAGCGTGGCCGTCCGTGAATGGCTCGGCTACGTCTGGGTCTGCCTCGCGGAGAACCCGCCCTCCTTCGAGGAGGAGGTCGTCGGCGAGGTCGTCAGCCGTCTCGGCGACGTGGAGTCGATCGACCGCTACGGCATCGCGGACCTCTCCGTGGGCAGGCGGATCGTCTACGACGTCAAGGCCAACTGGAAGCTCATCATCGAGAACTTCATGGAGTGCTACCACTGCGCCACGATCCACCCCGAACTCACCGAGGTGCTGCCCGAGTTCGCCGACGGCTACGCCGCTCAGTACTACGTCGGCCACGGCGCCGAGTTCGGCACGGAGATCCAGGGCTTCACCGTCGACGGCTCCGAGGGCCTGGACCGCATCCCGGGGGTGTCCGAGGAACAGGATCGCCGGTACTACGCGATCACCGTCAGGCCGCAGGTCTTCATCAACCTCGTGCCCGACCATGTGATCTTCCACCGTATGTACCCGGTGGCCGTCGACCGTACGGTCGTCGAGTGCGACTGGCTCTACCTGCCCCACGTGGTGGAGAGCGGCAAGGACGTCGGCCGGTCCGTGGAACTGTTCGACCGGGTCAACCGCCAGGACTTCGACGCCTGCGAGCGCACCCAGCCCGGCATGAGTTCGCGGCTGTACGCCAAGGGCGGTGTGCTCGTGCCCAGTGAGCACCACATCGGTGCCTTCCACGACTGGGTGCACGAGCGTCTCGGTACGGGGCAGCCGGGGTAGCGCAGGAGAGCGTGCCACCCGTGGCCGACGCGGGCGGCGCGGCCGTGGTGATCCGTGCGCTCAGCCCAGGTATCCCATGCGGTGGCTGATCTCCTCCGCGCCCTCGACCAGCACCGGAGCCAGCTCGCGCATGCGTTCCTCGGTGAACCGGTACGAGGGTCCGGAGGCGCTGATCGACGCGATGACCCGGCCTTCCCGGTCACGGATCGGTGCGGCCATGGCGTGCAGCCCGATCTCCAGCTCCTCCAGCGTCCGGGAGTAGCCGCGCTCCCGGGCCTCGGCGAGGTTCTTCTCGAGTTTCGCCTTCGAGGAGATCGTGTGGGGAGTCACCTTCTTCAGGCCGGCCTCCGTCAGCAGCGCGGCTCGCTTCTTGGCGGGCAGGTGGGCCAGCATGATCTTGCCGCTGGAGGTGGCGTGCAGCGGGGTCAGCTGGCCGACCCAGTTGTGCGCGGTGATGGCGCCCGGACCGCGCACCTGGTACAGGTTGATCGCGAAGTGCTCCTGCATCACGGCCATGTTGACCGTCTCGCCGATCTCCTCGGCCAGCCGCTCGCACACCGGACGGCCCTGCTGGGTGATGTCGATGCGTCCCGTGACGGCGCCCGCCAGGCGCACGATGCCGAAACCGAGCCGGTACTTGCCCCGCTCGCCCGACTGCTCCACCAGTCCGCGCGCCTCCAGAGCGCCGAGCAGACGGAACGCGGTCGACTTGTGGACGTCGATCTCGGCGGCCACCTCGCTCACGCCGGCTTCTCCGCGCTGGGCCAGGATCTCGAGGACGCTGATGGCCCGGTCGACGGACTGCACCCCGCCGGACTGCGAGCTGTTCGTTTCGGTATCCGGACTGTAGTTGCTCATAGCGGAACTATACGCGCAGTAAACAACACCCTTGCAAGCAACCTCACCGAAACGCGGACCCCGCAAGTTGCGCGGTTCGCAACCTGGTGCGTATAGCGATACCCGTACTAGCATGCCTCGCGTATCGACGGCGCGAGCGAGCGAGACGAGGCACCATGGCTCCCCTGCACTACGACTTCGTCATCGTCGGCGGTGGATCAGCCGGCAGCGCACTGGCGAACCGACTCTCGGCCGACCCCGGAAACCGGGTCCTGGTGCTGGAGGCGGGCCGGTCCGACTATCCGTGGGACGTGTTCATCCACATGCCCGCGGCGTTGACCTACCCCATCGGCAACCGCTTCTACGACTGGAAGTACGAGTCCGAGCCCGAGCCCCACATGGGCGGCCGGCGCATCTACCACGCCCGCGGCAAGGTGCTGGGCGGCTCCAGCAGCATCAACGGCATGATCTTCCAGCGCGGCAACCCCATGGACTACGAGCGCTGGGCGGCCGACCCCGGCATGGAGACCTGGGACTACGCCCACTGCCTGCCGTACTTCCGGCGGATGGAGAACTGCCTCGCGGCCGACCCCGACGACGAGTTCCGCGGGCACGACGGCCCCCTGGTCCTGGAGCGCGGCCCCGCCACGAACCCGCTGTTCGGCGCCTTCCTCCAGGCCGTCCAGGAGGCGGGCTACGCACGCACCGACGACGTCAACGGCTATCGGCAGGAGGGGTTCGCCCCCTTCGATCGCAATGTGCATCGCGGACGCCGTCTCTCGGCAGCGAAGGCGTACCTCAAGCCCGTGCGGAAGCGGCCGAACCTCACCGTCAAGACCCGTGCCCTCGTCCACCGGGTCCTCTTCGAGGGCAAGCGCGCGGTCGGCGTCGAGTACCGGCACGGTCGCGGTGCGCCGCAGCAGGTCCGGGCACGTGAAGTCATCCTGTGCGGCGGCGCGATCAATTCCCCGCAGCTGCTGCAGCTCTCCGGCGTCGGCAACGCCGCCGAGCTGTCCGCCCTGGGCATCGACGTCGTCCACGACCTGCCGGGCGTCGGCGAGAACATGCAGGACCACCTGGAGGTGTACGTCCAGTACGCCTGCAAGCAGCCCGTTTCCATGCAGCCGTACATGGCGAAGTGGCGCGCTCCCTTCATCGGGCTGCAGTGGCTCTTCCGCAAGGGCCCGGCCGCCACCAACCACTTCGAGGCCGGCGGTTTCGCCCGCAGCAACGAGGACGTGGACTACCCCAACCTGATGTTCCACTTCCTGCCGGTCGCGGTCCGCTACGACGGCTCCTCGCCGTCGGGCGGCCACGGCTATCAGGTGCACGTCGGGCCCATGTACTCCGACGCGCTCGGCTCCGTGAAGATCAAGAGCAAGGACCCGCGGGAACACCCGGAGCTGCGCTTCAACTACCTCTCCACCGAGCAGGACCGCCGTGAGTGGGTCGAGGCGATCCGCGTCGCCCGCAGGCTCCTCGACCAGCCCGCGCTCGCCCCGTACAACGCCGGGGAGGTCTCGCCCGGGCCGACGGTGGAGACCGACGAGGAGATCCTCGCCTGGGTCGCCAAGGAGGGCGAGACCGCGCTGCACCCGTCCTGCACCTGCAAGATGGGCACCGACGAGATGGCCGTCGTCGACCCGCTGAGCATGCGGGTGCACGGCCTGGAGGGGCTGCGCGTCGTCGACGCCTCGGTCATGCCCTACGTCACCAACGGCAACATCTACGCGCCGGTGATGATGATCGCCGAGAAGGCGGCCGACCTGATTCTCGGCAAGGAGCCGCAGGCGCCCTCCAAGGCCGCGTACTACCGCCACCGCGACGCCCAGAAGCAGGCCGGGTAGGCCTTGGGCGCCGAAGCCCTGCGGGCGCTGCTCGCCCGTGTCCGCTACGAGGTGCTGCCGGCGAAGGCGACCGAGGAGAAGGTTCTCGCCCATGTGCCGCGCGATGTCACGGTCACGGTCACCGCGTCGCCGGTCAAGGGCCTTGAGCCGACCCTCCGCCTCGCCGAGCGGCTCACGGCACACGGCTACCGTGTCGTCCCGCACGTGCCCGCGCGGCTGCTGCGGGACGACATGCACCTGAAGGACGTCGTCGAGCTGCTGCGCACGGTGGGCGTCGACGACGTCTTCGTCCCGGCGGGAGACGCCGACCCGCCGGCCGGGCCGTACGACGGGGCGCTGCCGGTGCTGCGCAAGCTGGACGAGCTGGGCGGGCCCTTCGCGCACCTGGGGATCACCGGTTATCCGGAGAGCCATCCGCTCATCCACGACGACATCACCATCCAGGCGATGTGGGACAAGCGCGCGCACGCCACGTACATCGTCAGCAACCTGTGCTTCGATCCGCGCGTGCTCGGCGACTGGATCGCCCGGATACGGCGGCGTGACGTCACACTGCCCGTGCAGGTGGGCGTCGCCGGGCCCGTTCAGCGCGCCAAGCTGCTGTCCATGGCGACGAAGATCGGGGTGGGGGAGTCCACGCGCTTCCTGACCAGGCACGCGTCGTGGTTCCTGCGGTTCGCGACGCCCGGCGGGTACGTGCCCGAGCGGCTGCTCGAGCGCGGGGCGCAGGCACTGACCGCACCGTCGGCCAAGGTGGCCGGCCTGCACGTCTTCACGTTCAACCAGATCGCGGAGACGGAACGCTGGCGCCGCGCCCTGCTGGACCGGTTGGACGGCTGAGGGTTCGGCCCGAACGGCCTCGGCCTCGACCGCCGGACGGGCAGGGTGCGCCCGGCGGTCCTGCGACGCTCAGCGGAAGACCACCGTGCGGTTCCCGTCCACCATCACCCGGCTCTCGGTGTGCCACTTCACCGCATGGGCCAGTACCTGCGCCTCCACGTCCCGGCCGACCGTGACGAGGTCGTCCGGGTCGAGGGAGTGGTCCACCCGGACCACGTCCTGGTCGATGATCTGGCCCTCGTCCAGGTCCGGCGTCACGTAGTGGGCCGTCGCGCCGACCAGTTTCACCCCCCGCTCGTACGCCTGCAGGTAGGGCTTCGCGCCCTTGAAGCTCGGCAGGAAGGAGTGGTGGATGTTGATGGCGCGGCCCTCCAGCTCCTTGCACAGGTCGTCGGACAGGACCTGCATGTAGCGGGCCAGGACCACCAGGTCGACGTGCAACTCCTGTACCAGCTCCAGCAGGCGTGCCTCGGCCTCGGGCTTGGTGTCCCTGGTCACCGGGATGTGGTGGAAGGGGATGCCGTAGGTCTCCGCCAGCGACTCGAAGTCGCGGTGGTTGGAGACGATGGCCGGGATCTCGATGTTGAGGGCGCCGGTGCGGCAGCGGAAGAGCAGGTCGTTGAGGCAGTGGCCGAACCTGGACACCATGATCAGCGTCCGGGTCGGGGTCGCGGCGTCCCGCAGCGTCCAGGTGATGCCGTGGGCCTCGGCCACGGGGCCGAATCGGTGACGCAGATGGTCCAGGTCGACCTCCGGATCGGAGACGTCGAAGTGGACCCTCATGAAGAAACGGCCCTGCAGTCGGTCGTCGAACTGCTGACTCTCCAGGATGTTGCCGGAGTTCCTGACGAGGAAGCCGCTCACCGCGTGGACCAGTCCGGCCGTGTCCGGACACGAGAGGGTGAGGACGTACTCACGGCCGGGCTGCGGGCGAGGGGACATGGAGGGCCTCCCTGGTGCGTATGGCACAACATGGTGAGCGATACGCAACAAGGTTGGGGTGAGTGCCGCCCGCGGTCAAGGGTGTCGGGGCATCTGCCGTGATGGCCGAATCGGGATCCGCCAACCCCTTGACGTATGTCAGCCCATTCGGCCAGGGTGTTCCACCACAAGCAATTCAATGCACAATGCGCAACGAATTCCATTCGAAGGGCTCGGCGCGTGGCAGATCTGTATGTGGACGGAGAATGGCGCGCTGCGGTGGCCGGCGGCCACCGGGAGATCCGCTGCCCGGCGGACGGCACGCTCGTCGCGACGGTGTCCGAGGGAACGCGTGCCGACACCGAGGCGGCGATCGCCGCGGCCCGGCGGGCCTTCGACACCGGTCCCTGGCCGCACACCCCCGAGCGTGAGCGCGGCGCACTGCTGCTACGCACCGCCGGCCTCATCGAGCGCGACGCCAAGGAGTTCGCCCGCGCGGAGTCGCTCGACACCGGCAAGCGACTGGTCGAGAGCGAGTACGACATCGCCGACGTCGTCTCCTGCTTCCGCTACTACGGCGGCATCGCCGGCACCAGCGCCGGCCGGGTGGTGGACACCGGCCGCGACGACGCCCTCAGCCGGGTCACCTACGAGCCCGTCGGCGTCTGCGGACTGATCACCCCCTGGAACTACCCACTGCTCCAGGCCTCGTGGAAGGTCGCCCCCGCACTGCTCGCGGGCAACACCGTCGTCCTCAAGCCCAGCGAACTCACGCCCTCCACCTCGATCCTGCTGATGCGGGCCCTGCACGAGGCAGGGCTCCCGGCCGGCGCCGCCAATCTCGTGATGGGCGCCGGAGCCGAGGTGGGCGCGCCGCTGTCCGAGGACCCGGCCGTCGACATGGTGTCCTTCACCGGCGGGCTGGCCACGGGCCGGCACATCATGGCCACCGCCGCAGCGACGGTGAAGAAGGTCGCGCTGGAACTCGGCGGCAAGAACCCCAACGTGGTCTTCGCCGACGCGGACTTCGCGACCGCCGTGGACTTCGCGCTCACCGCCGTCTTCCTGCACTCCGGGCAGGTCTGCTCGGCCGGCGCCCGGCTGATCGTCGAGGACTCGCTGCACGACGCCTTCGTCGACGAGGTCGTACGCCGCGCCGAATCGATCCGGCTCGGCGGGCCTTTCGATCCCGAGGCCGAGACGGGTGCGCTGATCTCCGAACAGCACCGGGAGAAGGTCGAGGCGTACGTCGCCGCCGGCCTCGCCGAGGGCGCCGTACTGCGCTGCGGCGGTGACCGCCCCGCCGACCCCGAGCTGGCGAACGGCTTCTACTACCCGCCCACCGTCCTCGACGAGTGCCGGCAGGACATGCGCGTGGTGCACGAGGAGTCCTTCGGACCCGTGCTCACCGTCGAGCGCTTTCGCGACGAGGACGACGCCGTACGCATCGCCAACGACACGGAGTACGGACTCGCCGGAGCCGTCTGGACGCAGGACGCGGGCAAGGCCCAGCGGGTCGCACGCCGGCTGCGTCACGGCACGGTGTGGATCAACGACTACCACCCCTATGTGCCGCAAGCGGAATGGGGCGGGTTCGGGCACTCGGGCGTGGGCCGGGAGCTGGGACCGACCGGGCTCGACGAATACCGAGAGCCGAAGCACGTCTGGCAGAACATCCAACCCCGGCCGCAGCACTGGTTCCGCGGCTGAATGCCGAAAAGAGGTCGATCGTGGCCCCAGCACAGACCGAGGTGTCGCAGCGGCGCGACACGTCCAAGGACCCCCAGGACCGCACCCCGGTCATCTCCGTGCGCCGGCTGTGGAAGGTGTTCGGGCCCAAGGCCGACCAGGTACCGGACTCCGAGGAGCTGTGCGGACTCACCCGCCGCGAGCTCATGGACCGCACCGGCTGCACCGCCGCCGTGCGCGACGTGAACTTCGAGGTGTCGCCCGGTGAGGTCTTCGTCGTCATGGGCCTGTCCGGTTCCGGCAAGTCCACCCTGGTGCGCTGTCTCACCCGGCTCATCGAACCCACCGCGGGCGAGGTCGTCTTCGAGGGCGAGGACATCCGGGGCGCCGACCCGAAGCGGCTGCGCGAACTGCGGCGCAGCAAATTCTCCATGGTCTTCCAGCACTTCGGGCTGCTTCCGCACCGCAGAGTCGTCGACAACGTGTCGTTCGGCCTGGAGATCCGCGGCATGGGCAAGGCCGAACGCACCAGGAAGGCCCTGGAGATCGTCGAACTGGTGGGTCTGTCCGGGTACGAGAACGCCTACCCCGACCAGCTCTCCGGCGGCATGCAGCAGCGCGTGGGTCTCGCCCGCGCCCTCGCCGGCGACCCCGACGTCCTCTTCTTCGACGAGCCGTTCTCCGCGCTCGACCCGCTGATCCGCCGCGACATGCAGAGCGAGGTCATCCGCCTGCACCACGAGGTCGGCAAGACCATGGTCTTCATCACCCACGACCTCTCCGAGGCACTGAAGCTGGGCGACCGCATCCTGATCATGCGCGACGGCAAGATGGTCCAGTGCGGCACCGGCGACGAACTCGTGGGCGCCCCCGCCGACGACTACGTACGGGACTTCGTCAAGGACGTGCCGCGCGGCGACGTACTGACCCTGCGCTGGATCATGCGACCCGCGCAGCCCGACGACGCGCTCGACGGCCCCGAACTCGGCCCGGACGTCGTCGTCCGCGAGGCCACTCGTGCGGTGCTGGCCGCCGACAAGCCGGTCAAGGTCGTCGAAGACGGGAAGTTGCTCGGCATCGTGGGCGATGAGGAGATCCTCGCGGTGGTGGCCGGGCAAGAAGGCGGCGCGTGATGGCCACAGTGGTGGAGAAGCCCGAGAAGACCGACAAGATCCCGACGGCGGTGGCCGCGCCGGCTGCCCGCAAGGTCAGCCGCCCCATGGTGCTGGCGGCGATCCTGATCGCCTGGCTGGTGCTCTTCGCCGTCCTGCGCGGCCGGCAGACGCTGACCCTCGCCGCTGCCGACCTCACCGGTCTGCACCGCTGGTTGAACGACGTCAACGACACCATCGGAGCCAACCGCAACTCCAACCCGCTCTTCCTGTACTTCTTCAACGAGATCCGCCTGGGCATCGACAACCTGGTGACGTTCGTCCAGTCCCTGATCTCCCAGCCCACCGGCGACCGCCCGGTTCCGCAGATCGGCTGGCTCGGCGTCGTCGGACTCGCCGGCTACGTCTCCTGGGTCGTGGGCAACTGGCGGGTCGCCCTCCTGGCGGTGGCGGGCTTCACCTTCTTCGGGCTGCAGGGCCTGTGGCAGGAGAGCATGGACACGCTGGCGCTGACCCTGTCGGCGGTCCTCGTGGCGCTCCTCATCGGCATCCCGCTCGGCGTGTGGGCGGGCCTCTCCGACCGGTTCAACCGGATCATGACGCCCTTCCTGGACTTCATGCAGACGATGCCGACCTTCGTCTACCTCGCTCCGCTGACCCTGATCTTCCTCATCGGAGGGGCCTCCGCCGTGATCACCACGGTGATCTACGCGGCACCGCCCGCCATCCGCATCACCGCGCACGCCATCCGCTCCGTACCGGAGACCACCGTCGAGGCGGCGGACTCCCTCGGCACGACGCGGTCCCAGCAACTGGTGAAGGTGCTGCTGCCGATGTCCAAGCGCACGGTGGTCATGGGCGTCAACCAGACCATCATGGCCGCCCTGGCCATGGTGACCATCGCCGCCCTGATCGACGCGCCGGGCCTCGGCAAGACCGTCGTCCAGGCCCTGCAGTCGCTCGATGTCGGCACCGCCTTCAACGCCGGCCTCGCCATCGTCGTCATGGCCATCGTGCTCGACCGGGTCACCACGGCGGCGGCCGGACGCGCCGAGGAGGCCCGCCGCTCGGGCGGCCGCCTTCTCACGTGGCGCAGGCCGCTGCTGGCGGCCGGCGGCATCGCGGTGGCCGTCCTGGTCTACCTGTCCCACACCTTCGTCTGGGCGGCCGAGTTCCCCGGCGACGGCAGCACCGGCCGTCACATCGCGAGCGCGGCCGACACCACGACCACCTGGCTGCAGGACCATCTCTCGGGCCTGACCAACGCCCTTCGGGACGTCATCACCAACGGTCTGCTCAACCCGTTCCAGACACTGCTCACCGACTCCCCGTGGTGGCTCGTCGGCGCCACCCTGGTCGCGCTCGGCGCGGTGCTCGGCGGATGGCGCGCCGGGGCGACGGCCGCCGCGTGCGTCGCACTGCTCGTCGGCACGGGCCTGTGGTCGGACAGCATGACGACACTAGCCTCGACCGCCGTGGCCACGGTGCTGGTGATGCTGCTCGGCGCCGTCTTCGGCGTCTGGATGGGACGCAGCCTGCTCGTGGACCGGCTGGTGCGGCCCACCCTGGACGCCGCCCAGGTCATGCCGCCGTTCGTCTATCTCGTGCCGTTCCTGGCCCTCTTCGGCGCCACCCGGTTCACCGCGATCGTCGCGGCCGTCGTCTACGCCGCGCCCGTCGCCATCAAGATCATCGCGGACGGTGTGCGAAACGTGCCCGAGTCCACCGTGGAGGCGGCCACCTCGGCCGGGTGCAACACCTGGCAGATCATCACCAAGGTCCAGCTGCCGATGGCACGCAGCGCCCTGACGCTCGCGACCAACCAGGGTCTGATCTATGTGCTGTCGATGGTTGTGGTGGGCGGCCTGGTAGGGGCCGGCGCCCTCGGCTACGACGTCGTGGCCGGATTCTCGCAGGGAGAGCTGTACGGCAAGGGGCTGGCGGCGGGACTCGCCATCGTACTGCTCGGAGTCATGTTCGACCGGATCACGCAGGCTGCGGCGCGACGCACCAGGGCATAAGGAGCAGGACACCATGGCAAGACACTGGCGAGCCGGCGCGGCCGGCCTGGCCGTCCTCGGCCTCACCCTCACGGCGTGCGGAGGGGCGAAGGTCGGCGACAGCTCCTCCGGGGGCTCGAAGAGCTCGGGCGGCAAGTGCGGCACGTTCAACCTCGCCGTCAACCCGTGGGTGGGTTACGAGGCGGACGCGGCGGTCGTCGCGTACATCGCACAGCACGACCTCGGCTGCACGGTGAACAAGAAGGATCTCAAGGAGGAGATCGCCTGGCAGGGCTTCGGGACGGGCGAGGTCGACGCCGTCCTGGAGAACTGGGGCCACGACGATCTGAAGAAGAAGTACATCTCCGGGCAGAAGACCGCCGTCGAGGCCGGGCAGACCGGCAACAAGGGGGTCATCGGCTGGTACGTGCCGCCGTGGCTGGCCAAGGCCCACCCGGACATCACCGACTGGAAGAACCTCGACAAGTACGCCGCCGAGTTCAAGACCTCCGAGTCGGGCGGCAAGGGTCAGCTGCTGGACGGCGACCCGTCGTACGTCACCAACGACGCGGCGCTGGTGAAGAACCTGAAGCTGGACTACAAGGTGGTGTACGCGGGCAGCGAGACCGCGCTCATCCAGGCCTTCCGGACGGCCGAGAAGAACAAGCAGTGGGTGATCGGCTACTTCTACGAGCCGCAGTGGTTCCTGTCCGAGGTGCCGCTGGTGAAGGTGGACCTTCCCAAGTACACGACGGGCTGCGACACCGACGCGGCGAAGGTCGCCTGCGACTATCCCGTCTACGACCTGGACAAGATCGTCAGCGCGAAGTTCGCCAAGTCGGGCAGCCCGGCATACGACCTGGTCAAGAAGTTCAACTGGACCAACGACGACCAGAACACCGTCGCCAAGTACATCGCGGTGGACAAGATGTCCGCCGAGGCGGCGGCCAAGAAGTGGGTCGGGGCCAACCGCGCCAAGGTCGACGCCTGGCTGAAGTAGCGGGCGGCGACACGTCCGGGGCAGCGCCGCCGTCACCGTCTCCCGCCGTGGAGCGGTGACGCGTCGGCGACCCCGAAAACACCTGAACGGGCCCGGCAGGCTGCCAGCGCAGCCGGCCGGGCCCGTTGGTCTTTCGCGCTGTTCACCGACGCCTTGCGCCCCCTTGACACCTTTCCTCGGGGGCAGGCACATTGAGTTGCGCAACCTGAATCAAGTTGCGCAGACAGCAACTGGACCGGTTTCGAGTTCGGAGGTTGAGCGATGGCGGGACCCCGAGTGGTCATCATCGGAGCGGGCGTCGTGGGAGCGGCCCTCGCGGACGAGATCTCCGCGCGCGGCTGGACCGAAGTGACCGTGGTCGACCAGGGCCCCCTCCCGGCCACCGGCGGATCCTCCTCGCACGCCCCGGGCCTGGTCTTCCAGACGAACCCCTCCAAGACCATGACGGAACTGGCCCGCTACACCGTCGAGAAGTTCTGCTCCCTCGACGTGGACGGCAGGCCCTGCTTCCTGCAGGTCGGCGGCCTCGAAGTGGCGACCACCCCCGAGCGTCTCGCCGAACTCCACCGCCGCCACGGCTGGATCGCCGCCTGGGGCATCGAGTCCCGGCTGCTGACCGCCGACGAATGCGTCGAGCAGCATCCGCTGGTCAACCGCGACAGGGTGCTCGGCGGCCTCCTCGTCCCCACCGACGGCCTCGCCAAGGCCGTTCTCGCCGTCGAGGCGCAGATCCGCCGGGCCACCGGGCGGGGCGTGCGCTTCCTCGCCCGCCACGAGGTCCTCGACGTACGGCAGAGCGAGGGCCACGTCACCGGCGTGCTGACCGACCAGGGCGAGATCCCCGCCGACATCGTCGTGTGCTGCGCCGGCATCTGGGGCCCCAGGATCGCCCGCATGGTCGGGATGAACCTCCCGCTCACCCCGCTCGCCCACCAGCTCGCCTGGACCGGCCCGGTACCGGCCCTCGCGGGCCAGACCGAAGAGGCGGTCCGCCCCATCCTGCGCCACCAGGACGCCGACCTCTACTACCGCGACCGCTTCGACGCCATCGGCATCGGCTCCTACGGCCACCGCCCGATGCCCGTCTCGGCCGACGACATCCTCTCCATCGACGAGGCCGAAGAGATGCCGTCGGTCCTCGAGTTCACCGAAGAGGACTTCGAGGACGCCTGGACCGAGACCCGGTCGCTGCTCCCCGCGACGAAGGAGGCCAAGGTCGAGGAGGGCATCAACGGCCTGTTCTCCTTCACCACAGACGGCTACCCGCTGCTCGGCGAGTCACCGGAGGTCAAGGGCTTCTGGGTCGCGGAGGCCGTGTGGGTCACCCACTCCGCCGGCGTCGGCCGGGCCGTCGCGGAATGGCTGGTCGACGGCTACTGCTCCTCCTTCGACCTGCACGAGTGCGACGTCAACCGCTTCGAGCCGCACCAGCTCGCCCCGGAATACGTCCTGGCCCGCGACTGCCAGAACTTCGCCGAGGTCTACGACATCCTGCACCCGCTCCAGCCGTCCGGAAAGCCGCGCCCCCTGCGCACCAGCCCCTTCTACGCCCGTCAGCAGGAATACGGCGCGTTCTTCCTGGAGGCGGGCGGCTGGGAGCGCCCCCAGTGGTACGAGGCCAACTCGGCACTGGTCGAAGGGCGTTCCATTCCCACTCCCAACGACTGGGCGGCGCAGTACTGGTCGCCCATCGTCGGCGCCGAGGCGCAGGTCACCCGAGAGACCGTCGCGATGTACGACATGACGGCCCTCAAGCGCCTCGAGGTGAGCGGTCCCGGTGCCGCGGACTTCCTGGAGCGGCTGGTCACCGGCAAGGTCGCGAAGTCGGTCGGCTCGGTGACATACACCCTGCTCCTCGACCACGACGGCGGCATCCGCAGCGACATCACCGTGGCCCGGCTCGCCCGCGACCTCTTCCAGGTGGGCGCCAACGGCAATCTGGACCTCGACTGGTTCACCCGCCACCTCCCCGCCGACGGCACGGTCCAGGTCCGCGACATCACCCCCGGCACCTGCTGCATCGGCCTGTGGGGACCGCTGGCCCGCAAGGTCCTGCAGCCGCTGACGGACGAGGACTTCTCCAACGACGGCCTGAAGTACTTCCGTGCCAAGCGCGCCCACATCGGCAGCGTCCCCGTCACCGCGATGCGCCTGTCGTACGTCGGCGAACTCGGCTGGGAGCTGTACACCACAGCCGACCTCGGCCAGAAGCTCTGGGACACGCTGTGGGGGGCGGCCGAGCCGCTGGGCGGGATCGTCGCCGGCCGCGGTGCCTTCAACAGCCTCCGCCTGGAGAAGGGTTACCGCTCCTTCGGCACCGACATGACCTACGAGCACGACCCCTACGAGGCCGGCGTCGGCTTCGCCGTCAAGCTCGACAAGGACGACTTCATCGGCAAGGCGGCCCTGCAGCGCCGTAGGACCGATGTCCGCCGCAAGCTCACCTGCCTCACCATCGACGACCCCCGGGCCGTCGTCATGGGCAAGGAGCCCGTCTACGCCGACGGGCGCGCCGTCGGCTACGTCACCAGCGCCGCCTACGGCTGCACGATCGGCAAGGGCATCGCCTACGCCTGGCTTCCGTCCGGACTCGCCACCCCCGGCACCACCGTGCACATCGGCTACTTCGACCAGCGTGTGCAGGCCGTCGTCGCCGAGGAGCCCCTGTTCGACCCGGCCATGTCCCGGCTGCGTGGCTGATACACCGCGAGACCTTCCAGGGAAGGAGCACCGCAGGTGACCGCAGAGAAACTGGACGGCGGGGCCACCGCCGCCGAGATCCGCCGTGAACTCGCCGAGCGTGTCGCCAAGTCGACCGCCGGCGGCGGCCGGCCGCCGGGCCTGGGCACCGTCCTCGTCGGCGACGACCCCGGCAGCCGTGCCTACGTCGCCGGCAAGCACCGCGACTGCGCGCAGGTGGGCATCGCCTCCATCCGCCGCACACTGCCCGCCGACGCGAGCCGGCGGCAGGTCGAGGACGTCATCGACGAACTCAACGCCGACCCGGCCTGCACCGGCTACATCGTCCAACTGCCCCTCCCGGGCCACCTGGACACGAACGCCGTGCTGGAACGCATGGACCCCGCAAAGGACGCGGACGGACTGCACCCCGTCAGCCTCGGCCGGCTCGCACTGGGCGTCGACGCCCCGCTGCCCTGCACCCCGCGCGGCATCGTCGAGCTGCTCCGCCGGTACGAGGTGCCGCTCGCCGGCGCGCGCGTGTGCGTGATCGGCCGGGGCATCACGGTCGGCCGTCCCCTCGGCCTCCTGCTGACCCGCCGCTCCGAGAACGCCACCGTGACCCTGTGCCACACCGGAACCAAGGGCCTGGCCCGGCACGTGCGCGAGGCGGACATCGTCGTCGCGGCGGCCGGCTCGCCCGGACTGATCACCAAGGACATGCTGCGCCCCGGCGCGGCGGTCCTGGACGTCGGCATCACCCGCACCGAGCGCGGGCTGGTCGGCGATGTGCACCCGGAGGCCGCCACGGTCGCCGGCTGGCTCGCGCCGATGCCGGGGGGCGTGGGCCCCATGACCCGGGCGATGCTGCTCGCCAACGTCGTCGAGGCCGCCGAGAGGAACGCGAACACCGTATGAACGCGCTGAACACCCCCCTGGCGGAGCTGGACCCCGAGGTCCACGCCGCCCTCCGCGCAGAACTGCACCGCCAGCAGTCCACCCTCGAGATGATCGCCTCCGAGAACTTCGCGCCTGCCGCCGTCATGGAGGCCCAGGGCTCGGTCGCCACCAACAAGTACGCCGAGGGCTACCCCGGCCGTCGCTACTACGGCGGCTGTGAACACGTCGACGTCACCGAGCGCCTGGCCATCGAACGCGTCAAGTCCCTGTTCGGCGCCGGCTACGCCAACGTCCAGCCGCATTCCGGCGCCCAGGCGAACACCGCCGTCTTCTTCGCCCTCCTCCAGCCCGGCGACACGATCCTCGGCCTCGACCTGGCGCACGGCGGCCATCTCACCCACGGCATGCGTATCAACTACAGCGGCAGGACGCTCGACGTCGTGCCGTACCACGTGGCCGAGGCGGACAACCGCGTGGACATGGACGAGGTGGAGCGCCTCGCCAAGGAGCACCGCCCCAAGATGATCATCGCGGGCTGGTCGGCGTACCCGAGGCAGCTGGACTTCGCGGCCTTCCGCCGCATCGCCGACGACGTCGGAGCCCTCCTCATGGTCGACATGGCGCACTTCGCGGGCCTGGTCGCCGCCGGACTGCACCCCAGCCCCGTACCGCACGCGCACGTGGTCACGACCACGACGCACAAGACGCTCGGCGGCCCCCGCGGCGGCGTGATCCTCACCAACGAGGCCGATCTCGCCAAGAAGGTCAACTCGGCGGTGTTCCCCGGCATGCAGGGCGGCCCGCTGGAGCACGTCATCGCCGCGAAGGCGGTCTCCTTCAAGGTGGCCGCCTCGCCCGAGTTCGCCGAACGCCAGGCCCGCACGCTGGCCGGCGCCCGCATCCTGGCCGAGCGCCTGGCCCGGTCCGACGCCGCGGCGGCCGGTGTGCGGGTGCTGAGCGGCGGCACGGACGTCCACCTGGTCCTCGTCGACCTCCGGGACTCCTCACTGGACGGCCGTCAGGCGGAGGACCTCCTCCACGAGATCGGCATCACCGTCAACCGCAACGCCGTCCCCTTCGACCCGCGCCCGCCCATGGTGACCTCGGGCCTGCGCATCGGCACCCCCGCCCTCGCCACGCGCGGATTCACCGAGGAAGACTTCGCCGAGGTCGCCGACGTGATCGCCCTGGCCCTCCAGCCAGAGCCGGACGTGCCCGCGCTGCGGGCCCGTACGGCGGCCCTGGCGGCCAAGCACCCGCTCTACCCGCACCTTTCGGAAGCCGGAGACGCCCGATGAGCCCCAGCACCCCAGGCGCCGACCTCCCCGACCACCCCGACTGGCTCTGGCGCACGCCCGAGCCGAAACGGTCGTACGACGTGGTCGTCGTCGGCGGCGGCGGACACGGCCTCGCCACCGCCCACTACCTGGCGAAGAACCACGGCATCACCAACGTCGCCGTGCTGGAGAAGGGCTGGCTCGGGGGCGGCAACATGGCCCGCAACACCACCATCATCCGCTCCAACTACCTGTGGGACGAGAGCGCGGGCATCTACGAACACGCTCTCACACTGTGGGAAGGACTGGAGGAGGAGCTGGACTACCCGATCCTCTTCTCCCAGCGGGGTGTCCTGAACCTCGCCCACAGCCTCCAGGACGTCCGCGACAGCGTGCGCCGCGTCGAGGCGAACCGGCTGAACGGCGTGGACGCCGAATGGCTCGACGCCGAGCGGGTCAAAGAGGTCTGCCCGATCGTCAACACCTCACCCGACGTGCGCTACCCGGTCCTCGGCGGTACCTACCAGCCGCGCGCCGGCATCGCCAAGCACGACTACGTGGCCTGGGGTTTCGCGCGCTCGGCGGACGCGGCCGGGATCGACATCATTCAGAACTGCGAGGTCACCGGCCTGGATGTGGTCGGTGGCCGGGTGGTCGGCGTCCGGACGACCCGGGGGCCGATCGCGGCGGGCAGGGTGGCCCTCTGCTCGGCCGGCCACACCTCCGTGCTCGCGGCGATGGCAGGCATCGAACTCCCGCTGCAGAGCCACCCGTTGCAGGCCCTCGTCTCCGAGCTGCTGGAGCCCGTCCACCCCACGGTCGTCATGTCCAACGCCGTCCACGTGTACGTCAGCCAGGCGCACAAGGGCGAGCTGGTGATGGGCGCCGGCATCGACGCGTACAACTCCTACACCCAGCGCGGCGCCTTCCACATCATCGAAGAGCAGATGTCGGCGGCCCTGGAGCTCTTCCCCGTCTTCGCCCGCGCCCATGTGCTGCGCACCTGGGGCGGCATCGTCGACGTCAGCCCCGACGCCTCGCCGATCGTCGGCCTCACCCCGGTCGACAACCTCTACCTCAACTGCGGCTGGGGAACAGGCGGTTTCAAGGCCACCCCGGGCGTCGGCTGGGTCTACGCCCACACCATCGCCCACGACACCCCCCACGCCCTCAACGCCCCCTTCTCGCTCGACCGTTTCACCACCGGCGCGCTCGTCGACGAGCACGGCGCGGCCGCGGTGGCCCACTAGGGATCCTCAAGGGAGCCGAACGACATGCTGCTCATCCCCTGCCCGTGGTGCGGGCCCCGCGACGAGGCCGAGTTCCACTACGGCGGCCAGGCGCACGTGGCCTACCCCGAGGACCCGGCCGCCCTCACCGACGAGGAGTGGGCGCGGTACCTGTTCTTCCGCGACAACCCGAAGGGGCCGTTCGCCGAGCGCTGGAGCCATGCGGCGGGCTGCCGCAGGTGGTTCAACGCGGTGCGGGACACGGCGACGAACGAGATCCTCGCGGTGTACCGGGCGGGGGAGGAGCGTCCGGCCGCAAGCGAGCCGAGGCCGGTCGTATCAGCCTGTCCGGCGCTTGACGACGAGGCCCCTTCAGGGCCGACGGGGGGTCTGGGGGCGGTGCCCCCGGCGGGGGTCCAGGGGACAGCCACCCTGGTTCAGGGAAAGGGCGGGGTGGGGGGCGGAACTCAGCCGTTCCGCCTGCCCACCGGCGGCCGAGTGGACCGGGACACCCCCCTCACCTTCACCTTCGACGGCACCCGATACCAGGGCTACCGCGGCGACACCCTCGCCTCCGCCCTCCTTGCCAACGGCGTGATCGCGGCAGCGACCAGCATCAAGCTCGGCCGTCCCCGCGGCATCTTCTCGGCCGGCGTCGAGGAGCCCAACGCGGTGGTCCAGATCGAGGCCCCCTTCCCCGAGCCGATGCTCCCCGCGACGACCGTCGAGCTGTACGACGGCCTGGTCGCCGGCAGCCTCCCCGGCCAGGGCCGCCTCGCCACCGAACCGGACCCCGCCCGCTACGACGCCGTACACGTCCACTGCGACCTGCTGATCGTCGGCGCCGGCCCGGCCGGCCTCGCGGCGGCGGCCGCGGCGGCACACAGCGGCGCCCGCGTCATCCTCGCCGACGACCAGCCGGAGCCCGGCGGCAGCCTGCTCGGCACGGCCGAACACCTCGACTGGGTCACGGCCACCGCCGCCCTGCTGGCCGCGGCCCCCGAGGTGCGCGTCCTGCGCCGCACCACCGTCTTCGGCCACTACGACGACAACCACCTCCTCGCCGTCGAACGCCGCACCAACCACCTCGGCGCGCAGGCCCCCGAGAACGTCTCCCGCGAACGCGTCTGGCGCATCCGCGCCCGCCGGGTCGTCCTCGCCACCGGCGCCCACGAGCGTTCACTGGCCTTCGGGGACAACGACCGCCCGGGCGTGCTGCTGGCCGCCTCGGCCCGCACCTACGTCCACCGATACGGCGTCGTCCCCGGCCGTCATGCCGTCGTCTTCACCACCAACGACAGTGCCTACGCAGCCGCCCTCGACCTCGCGGCGGCGGGCGTCGAGATCGCGGCGGTCGTCGACACCCGCCCCGACCCGGGCGCGTGGGCCGACCGGGCCCGGTCCGCCGGCATCGAGGTGCTGACCGGCCACGCCGTCACCGGCACGGAGGGTGAGGCCCGCCTCACCGCCGTGACCGTCGCCCCCTGCGGAGAGACCGCACCGCAGCGGGAGTTCGCCGTCGACCTCCTCCTGGTCTCCGGCGGCTGGAACCCCGTGGCGCACCTGTTCAGCCAGGCCGGCGGCAAGCTCCGCCACGACGAGGCGCTCGGCACGTTCGTCCCGGACACCTGCCGTCAGGCACTGGAGGTCGCGGGCAGCGCGGCCGGCATCTTCGACCCCGCCGCGGCGCTCGCCCAGGGCGCGACGGCAGGGGCCCGCGCTGTGGAGGCCGAGGGCTACACCGCCGAGGCACCCGCGCTCCCCGCGGTCGCCGCCCGGCCACAGTCGCCGCCCATGCAGGTCTTCGCCGTCCCGGCACCCACCGGCGCACCCCGCTTCGTCGACCTCCAACGCGACGTCACCGTCGACGACCTGGCCCGCGCGACCGGGGCCGGTCTGCGCTCGGTCGAGCACACCAAGCGCTACACCACGGCCGGCACCGCCAACGACCAGGGCAGGACCGCAGGCGTCCTCGCGAGCGGCATCGTCGCGGAACTCCTGGGCGTGGACATCGCCGCACTCGGACTGCCGACGTTCCGCCCGCCCTGCACACCCGTCTCCTTCGCCGCCCTCGCGGG
Source organism: Streptomyces sp. NPDC101151 (assembly GCF_044768335.1). Taxonomy (NCBI): domain Bacteria; kingdom Bacillati; phylum Actinomycetota; class Actinomycetes; order Kitasatosporales; family Streptomycetaceae; genus Streptomyces; species Streptomyces sp. NPDC101151. The sequence continues at coordinate 42,531 of NZ_JBIWPP010000049.1, forward strand.
CCGCGACCGCGGCGCCCTGCACGACCCGATCCGCACGACCGCCCTGCACGGATGGCATGTCGAGCACGGCGCCCGCTTCGAGAACGTCGGCCAGTGGAAGCGGCCCCGGTACTACCCGCAGGACGGCGAGGACATGGAGAGCGCCGTGCTGCGCGAGTGCCGTGCCGCCCGCGAGACCGTGGCGTTCATGGACGCCTCCACCCTCGGCAAGATCGACGTGCAGGGCCCGGACGCCGCGGCCTTCCTCGATCTGCTCTACACCAACATGATGAGCACCCTGAAGGCCGGCATGATCCGCTACGGCGTGATGTGCCGCCCGGACGGCATGGTCTTCGACGACGGCACCGTCATCCGACTCGCCCAGGACCGCTTCCTGGTCACCACCACCACGGGCAACGCGGCCGCTGTCCTGGACTGGATGGAGGAGTGGCTGCAGACCGAGTGGCCCGAACTGCGTGTCCACTGCACCTCGGTCACCGAGCAGTGGGCCACCGTCGCCCTGGTCGGCCCCCGCTCCCGCCCGCTCCTCGGCGCGCTCGCGCCGCAACTCGCCGTGTCCAACGACGACTTCCCGTTCATGGCATGGCGGGAGACGACCGTCGCCGACCTCGACGCGCGCGTATGCCGGATCAGCTTCTCCGGCGAACTCGCCTACGAGATCAATGTGTCGCCGTGGGACGCCCTCGCCCTGTGGGAGGCACTGTACGAGGCCGGCGCCCCGTACGGGATCACCCCGTACGGCACCGAGACCATGCACGTCCTGCGCGCCGAGAAGGGCTACCCGATCATCGGCCAGGACACCGACGGCACGGTCACCCCGCAGGACCTGGGCATGAGCTGGGCGGTGTCGAAGAAGAAGCCGGACTTCATCGGTAAGCGCTCCCACACCCGCGCCGACACCGTCCGCCCCGACCGCAAGCACCTCGTCGGTCTCCTCCCCGAGGATCCGGCCGCCCTTCTCCCCGAGGGCACCCAGCTGGTCGCCGGGAGCGAACTGCCCGCCCCGCCTGTCCCCATGCTCGGCCATGTCACCTCCAGTTACCGCAGCGCGGCGCTGGGCCGGACCTTCGCGCTCGCCCTGGTCAAGGGCGGGCGGGACCGCATCGGCGAACGCCTCTACGCACCCGTCGGCGACCGGCTGCTGCCGGTGACCGTCGCAAGCCCCGTCCTCTACGACCCCGAGGGAGCCCGCCGCGATGGCTGACACCGCCCCGACCGCACGGCAGCGCAGCCCCCTGGCGCATGCCGCCGACCGTCTGGCCGCCGTGACGCGCTCCTGCGGGGGCGCGGTCCGCCTGGCCGAACTCCCCTTCCTGGCCCAGTTGAACGTCCGCCTCGACGCGAAGAGCCCGGCGGCGGACGCCGTCGGACTCGCCCTGGGACTCCAGCTGCCCCTGGAGCCCAACACCGTGGTGCGCGCGGGGCACCTGACCGCGGTGTGGCTCGGCCCCGACGAATGGCTGGTGGCAGGCCCGCCCGGCGCCCAGCGGGACCTGGAGGGCCGGATCCGCTCGGCGGCCGGGGACGATCCCGTCTCCGTCACCGACGTCTCGGCCCAGCGCACCACGCTCCTGGTCGCCGGACCCCGTGCCCGCGACCTGCTGTCCCACGGCTGCCCACTGGACCTCCACCCGCGGGCCTTCGGCCCCGGCCGGTGCGCCCAGACGACGCTGGCGCGCACACAGGTCGTGCTGGTCGCCCGCGACGAGATCAGGGCCGGTTTCTGGGTACTGGTGCGCTCGTCCTTCGCCGGCTACCTGACGGACTGGCTGCTGGACGCGGCCGTGGAGTACCGGCGGGGCGCCTGAGCACGGGCAGCCGCCCGCCGACGGGCTCGTCCCGCCCGGCTCCTTGGCCGGCGCCTCCAGCCCGTCGGCCAATCTCGATCAGGTCCTCCAGGTCACGACGAGGCAGCCCCGCCGTCTGGGGCCCGGCCAAGTCGCTTTTCAGGCAGTCGAAGGCCCTTGTTGTGGCGACGAACGGATCGATGGCATCGAAGGCGTCGTACGGTTCCACCGCGCTCTTCTTTCTTCTCTTCATTTTGGCTGGCACCTTCGAAGGTAGGAAGAAGAGCCTCCCCCGTGTGCCCTCGATCTTCGTCGTCACCGCAGGCAGCCCGATCCCCGGCACGATCTGCTTCGCCTGCATCGGCGCCGGCGCATCCGCCACGACCTCCACGATGTCCCAGTACACATCGGGCAGCGCATCCGCCGAGAGCCCCTCCCGCCAGTGCGGCACCACCTCGGCCACCGTCTCCCGCGTCACCCGCAAACACGACCACGCCTCCCGCTCATCCTCCAGATGCATCGTCAACTCGGCGCTCTGCAATGCGAGTTCCTCCACCCGCACATGGCCGCGGCTTCCCGGTGTCTCCAACTCCTCGATCAACGACGCCATCGACACCGCCTCCTCCATCGTCACGGTAGGAGGACAGCGATCCGACCCAGCACCGATCAACAAACAGGCAGCTCAGCACTTCCCTGCAGAAGAGCTACACCGTCTTCGGGCTGCGCTGAACGTCGTTGGCATTCGTCATCGCTCTGGTGTGGCGCCGTCCTCCAACGAAGATCACGCCGACGGGGTTGACGAGGCGGAGGGCTGGCCGCTCGGTGCTGAACCTCCCGCATCCCGGCGGGGACGGACAGCTTCCCACCGCAGTGCGCACGATGGGACCTGTCCATCATCAGCATGATGACGCGCCTGTTGACGGCTCGCTGAGTGCTGGCCACGGCCGGGGCATCACTGGGCGGACCCCAGTACCGTGTGGCGGAGTTTTCCGAGCGCCTACCGTGCGGTGAGCCGACGCGACATGATGGGTGCATCGCTCGTCGCTGGGGGTGCCGTGGGGGAGAGAACGCCGGACGGTGTGGTCGGACTTGCCGAAGCCGTCAACGCGTTGCGGGAGGAACTACAGCAGGCTTGGTCCAGCAGTGAGGGCGCACGGCTGCGATTTCGGCCCTCGCCCGTGGAGCTCACGGTACAGGTCGCGGTGACCAAGGCTGTTGGCGGAAGTGTCAAAGCCAAGTGGTGGCTTGTCGAGCTGGGCGGAGACTCCTCCCGCTCGTCCGTCACCACACAGACGCTGAAGCTGACCTTGGACCCCGTGGGCTACGACCCTGACGGCAACCAAGTCGACTTCCTGATCTCTGATGCCGAGATGGAGCTTCCTCCGGACGTTGGCGAACTGCCGCTGGACGACGGGCTGTAGGTCAGGCTGCCCATGATCGTCACCGAACGAGCCGCGCTTATCGGCTACACGCTCAACGGTGAGAGCCGGGTTGGCTCTGGGCTGTGGATTGGCGAACGCCTCGTGCTCACCGCCGATCACTGCGCAAAGGGCACTGGTCACTGGGTGCGCCACCACGGCGCAGACCTGCCCGCCGTCATTCACGTCAGATCGCACGACCCTCTGGTGGATGTAGCTGTGCTGGAGGTGCCAGACGCCGATCCCACAGAGCGCCTCCGGTGCGCTCGCGTCGACCGCAGCAGGGCGACGAAGGTCGAGGGCTGTCAGGCACTCGGGTTTCCTCGCTGGAAGGCGTCCGGCAGCGATCGGATCCTGGTGCAAATCGACGGCTTTGTGCCGACGGCGGAGGGGCTGACCGCGACCGACCTGGCCCAAGGCCGGGGCCGCGGGCCGTACAGGGGCCTGCTTGCGCTAAAGGCGACGGGTCCCGAAATCGCTGGTCAACCGATGCCCCACGGCAGCCTTGACCAGCCCCGCAGTCCCTGGGGAGGCATGTCCGGGGCGGTCGTTGTGTCCGGGGGAATGATCATAGGGGTGGTACGCAGCCACAATCTGCGCGAGGGCAGCAGTTCACTGACCATCACCCCGATCGACGCAATCGACCTGCTCCCCTCACTGGTGCGAGAACGTGTGTGGGACGCCCTGGGGGTCCGCAACTCGGGGAACCTCCCAGTCCTGCCGACGCCGTGGCCAGCCACCGAGGCCGAGAACCTCGCCGTGCCACTGACCGCCAACGGGTCACTTCCCACCGTTGGCGAAGTCGACATGTACGACATCGGGGTGTCCCCATCCCCGTACAGGGGTACCGGCAAGGACGTTTATGTCAAGCGAGGTGAATACGACCCGCAGGTCCTCGGCGCGCTACGGGACCATCGCTTCGTACTGATCACCGGCGACACGAAGGCGGGAAAGTCTCGACTGGCCTTCGAGGCGATCAGCACGCTGTACGGCGACGCGAAACTGATCGTGCCACAGTTCGGGCCCCGCGCGCTGCATGCTTTGTTCGCAGGAGACGGCCTGAGAGCGGCGACAGGCATTCGGAGCGTGCTGTGGCTGGACAACCTGGCCGCTCACCTCGTCGCGAAAGCGCTTGATCGGCGGTTGCTGAACCGCCTGCTGCATGCTGACAGCAAACTCATCCTGATTGGCACCATGACCGACAAGCAGCATGCCAAGCTCAGTACGAGTGATCTCCTGCTGCCGGAGGCCAAGTGGGTGCTCCGACGCGCAGAAAAGCATGTACGCGTCGACGGAAGGCTCACCGACGAGGAGCGGGTAAGGGCGACTGTCGTCTACCCGAAGGAAGATTTCTCCGGCGGAGTGAGCATCGGGGAACGGCTGGCCGCCGCACCGGAGCTCAAGCAGAAGTTCGACGGCAGCGGTCCAGCTGGGCGTGCTGTCGTTCAGGCTGCGGCTGACTGGAAACGGGCCGGAATGAGCGAAGAGATTCCGCAGCACCGCCTGTGGGAACTGGCCCGCCTGTATCTCTCCGAATCCCGGCCGACCCAGCGCCCCAAGGACCACGAACTCGTCGAAGGCGCGCACTGGGCCAGCAGCCCGATCGTCTCGCACGTCGCTCTGATCAGTGAGGCGGGCCAGGACGAGAGGCCGTGCTACACGGCTCACGATTACATCGTCTCTTATTTGGATGGCCAGGGCGGGCCCGAACGGCGCCCCGTCCCGATCCCAGACCACACGTGGAAGAAGCTTCTGACCTGGGTCGACGAAGAAGGGTTGCTCACGGTCGGCTACGAGGCCGCGCTGCGTCGCATCCACTGGGTCGCGGACGAAGCCGGGCGCCGTGCCCTCGGCTCTGATGATCCCGAGCTCGTCGTCGTGGGCCGCTTCTTCGTCGGCCAGGTTGCCCTGGGACGCGGTGACTATCGAGGGGCCGTTGAGGCATACCGACTCTTCCTTGCCGAGCCGATCGACCCGCAGTCTGATGCCACGCTGATCGCCAAGCTGAATATCGGACGCGCCCTGGACGCGCTCGGGAACCAGCACGAAGCACTGGAGGCGACGTGCGAGGTCATCTCGTCTGACCACCCCGAACTCACCGCCAGCGCGCGTGTGAACTGCGGGAAGATCCTTGCAGAGCAAGGCCGCTTCGATGAGGCCGCACCGATCCTCGTGGCAGCTCTGATGGACGATGACGAGACAGTGGTCGAATCTGCCCATCTGAACCTCGCCCTTATCGCCGTGATGCGTAACGGGGACGCAGAAGTCGCGCAGCAGCATCTAGAACATGCCTTGAAATCTCCGCGGCCCCGGATCCAGGCCATGGGCCACGTGATTCGGGGAAAGATTGCCGAGGACAACGGGCATTTCGATGTGGCGAAGACGGAGTTCGAGCGGGTCCTTGCCCTGGATGACATGCCGTTCGAGGAACGGGCGGTGGCGCTGGCCAACCTGGGCGAGATCATGCGGCACATGGAAGGTATGTCGGCGGCTGAGCCGTTGCTACGCGAGGCAATTGCAACCGGTCTGCCCTGCGGCTCCCTTCCAGCAAAGATCTCTCTCGCCCGGGGCCACTTGGAGACCGAACACTTCGAGGAGGCCGAGAAGCTTCTGAAAGAGGTAATAGCTTCGGGCCACATGCAGCACGCTACGGTCGCGGAGCTCTTCCTTGGATGGTTGTATTCAGCAAGAGGTTTGCACGAACAAGCCGTACGGACACTCACCGCGGTAGCGCAGTGCCCCAACCTCGTGGCCGCTCACAACGCTCTGCTGTTCCTCGGCACGCATCTGCGAGGTGAAGACCGCCGAGCAGCGCAGGAGAGCTTGCGGAGCGCCACGCAGTCCCCGATCGTGAGGGTCCGCGCCGCGGCTTCGATCGTGCTTGGTGATCTGCGCGCCGAGGAAGTCGGAATGCAGGAGGCAGAGAGCTACTGGCGCGCAGCCCACAGCAGCGGAGATGCAGTGTATGCCGCGGAGGCCGCCCTCCGCCTCGCTCGGCAGCACAGAGAATCGTCAGTCGCGATATCGCTGTACCAGGAGGCCATGCAGAGCAAGGATCCAGATGTATTCGCAGAAGCCGCGGATCTACTTGGCGACCTTTACAAAGACAGTGACAGGCGCGATGAGGCAGCGATGTGCTACCTCAAGGCCGTAGACAGTGGGCACCCCCGCTGGTCTCTGTACGCCCGCATCGACCTGGCACTCCTCGAGCACGAGGCTGGTCGTCTGCCAGAGGTCGAATCGCTGCTTGAGTCAGTTGTCGAAAGTGACAACGCCGAACTGGCAGGAACAGCACGGGACTTACTGGCCGAGAGTCGGCTGCTCCTTGGGGCCCCGGACCGGGCCGTCCCCCTGTTCAGATCCATCCTCGACACACAGCAAAACGCCCCACTCCGTGTCCGGGCCAATCTGGGACTGGCCCTTCTGATGTGCGGCCAGTACCACGAGGCAGAGCAACACTTGGCTGAAGCGATCGCTGAGGCAGACCCAGAGATCACCCCACTGGCGACCGTGAACATGGGGCTGCTCAAGAGCCTGCTGGGAACGCACGAGGAGGCCGCCTCACTGTACCGGCGGATGCTCGACAGCCCCCATCCAACGGCTGCTGCACTCGCCGCACTCCGGCTCGGGGAGCAACTGATCAACGACAACCGCGACGAGGAGGCCCGTCCGATCCTGGAGGCCGCCGCCACACTGGAACAAGTCGATCCGGCCATCGCGCAACTCATTCAGGTACATCTCGCCCGGGCAAGTGACGACCAAGCGAAGGCCGAACGCCTCGCCTGCGACGCACTGACGCAGGTCGTCGGCGCGAGGCGCCTTGACTTCCTGCTCCAGCTCGGCATCGTCCGGCTGGAACGAGGGGATGATGCCGGCGCCCTGGAGCCACTCGTGGAGGCGGCGAAAAGCACAGATGAGGTGACCCGGTCAGCTGCTCTGCACCTCCTCGATGAACTCCACCGCCGCAGGGGTGAGACGCCGCCGACCTGACCACCATTGATCGGAATGAATGAAGGGTTCCACCCCATAGCTCACGACAGGGAACTGCACATACTGCATTCACGGCAGTTTCCCAGAGCCCCATCCTTCAGTGCTTCCCTATCGCCTCACCCGCAGCAGAAGCTGCAATGTCGCCAATTCCGGAGTCGTGCTGAGCAGCTAGCGGTGCAGAGACATCTAGGCCGGAGCACACCCCCAGTAATTGGGGCCAGGGCGTGAAGCCAGCCGGGCTCAAACTATCTGCAGCCAATGCACCTGCCAGCGGCGGCATCGAGTGGTCATCCGACGAGATCGAAGCCCTCCCCGCCAGGTGGTCATCATGCTGGACCCCGAGTGAGGTCGCGCAGCGGTTGGCCGGGATCAGCACGCCCTGAACTGGTCCTGCTGTTCAAGGCCAAGCACGCCCGCCGAAAGGATCAAACAGACTTCGAGGCGACCTTCCCGCGCATGACCTCGGCTCAGCGCGAGACCCTGGCCGAGCTACTCGCCCGCGTACACCCGGGACATCCCTGGATCGCAGGCCTGTAGCCAACGGTTTACTGGTGTGACCGCCTAAGAACCCCTAACGAAATGATCTTCGAGGTGGTTGGATCACTCCGAGCTCGATGATTTGGGGGTGCGGGGTGGCTCGGCCGAAGCCGTGGGAAGTC
>NZ_JBIWPP010000050.1:0-49598 GCF_044768335.1 Streptomyces sp. NPDC101151
CAGCGGTGACATGGGATCTCCGCGCACATCGGGCTCGACGAGAGCCAAGAGGGCATCCCGCAGGGCCGGCTCGCGGTCGACCAGTCGCTTACGACCACCGCCGGCCCGGCGGACACGTCCCAGCGGGGCCTCACCGGACTCAAGTTCTCGCACACCGAGCGACACAGTGCCCTCACGAACGCCTGCGGCGCGGGCAACCGTCCTGATCCCGCCGTGACCGAGCGATCGGGCTTCCGCCCCTATCAGCAGACGACGCTGCCGCTCGTCCAAGTGCGGCAGAATCGCCGCGAACTTCACCGCCAGAGCCGCCCGTTGCACGTCCAACCCACTCATGCCAGACCAACGAACCGTCGACTGGAAAGCCACGGGTTATTGATCTGCGCGTCCTAAGGCTCCGCCTGTCGCGGCCGCACCTTGCGACGGGGAATGTTCCGTTTCCCGTGGATCCATGACCGGTGAACGTCATCTCCGGTAGAGGGCCGACCCGTCGGGCACCTGTTCCGCGCAGCCGACCAAGGTCATGCGTCGAGTCCTCCCCGCTTCACCAGCTGGGCCGCGATGACATTGCGCTGGATCTCGTTCGTGCCCTCGCCCACGATCATCAGCGGCGCGTCACGGAAGTAGCGCTCGACGTCGAACTCCGTCGAGTAGCCGTAACCGCCATGAATGCGGACGGCGTTGAGGGCGATCTGGAGGGCCGTCTCGGACGCGAACAGCTTGGCCATGCCCGCCTCCATGTCCACCCGGTGGCCCGCCTCCGCCTCTCGGGCCGCGTACAGGGTCAGCTGGCGTGCCGCGGTCAGCGAAGTGGCCATGTCGGCGAGGTAGTTGCCGATGGACTGGTGTCGCCAGATCGGTTTGCCGAACGACTCGCGCTCCTGGGCGTAGGCGAGCGCGTCCTCCAGCGCCGCCCGGCCCACACCGAGCGCGCGGGCGGCGACCTGCAGGCGTCCCGTTTCCAGGCCCTTCATCATCTGTGCGAAGCCCTGGCCCTCGCCCCCGCCGAGTACGGCGTCGGCCGGCGCCCGGTAGTCCTCGAAGACCAGCTCGCAGCTCTCCACGCCCTTGTAGCCGAGCTTGGGCAGGTCGCGCGGGACGGTGAGCCCGGGACCGTGTTCGACCAGCAGGACGGAGATGCCCCGGTGCGCCGGGCTCGCCTCCGGGTCCGTCTTGCACAGCAGGGCGATCAGCTGCGAGCGGCGGGAGTTGGTGATCCAGGTCTTCGCACCGTTGACCACATAGCCGTCGGCTGCCCGGCGCGCGACGGTGCGCATGGCCTGCAGGTCGGAGCCGCCGCCGGGCTCGGTCAGGGCCATCGTCGCCCGGATCTCGCCGGTGGCCATCCGTGGCAGGTAGCGTCGCCGCTGCTCCTCGGTGCCGAAGTGCAGCAGCAGCTTGGCGACCACCGTGTGGCCGCCCATCGCGCCGGCCAGGCTCATCCAGCCGCGCGCCAGTTCCTCGGTGATCAGGACGTAGCAGGGTGCGGAGACGGGTGCGCCCCCGTACTCCTGCGGGACGGCCAGGCCGAAGATGCCGAGTTGCTTCATCCGGTCGATGAGCGCCTCGGGATAGGTGTTGGCGTGCTCCAGTTCCCTGACGACCGGCCTGACGTCCTTGTCGACGAAGTCGTGCACCGTCCGGACGATGAACTGTTCCTCGTCGGACAGGATGTCGAGGGTGCTCATGATGTGATGACGCTCCTTGCCGGAAGTCTCCGTCGATGGCTCCGTCCATGGTGGGGCCGTCGCTCCACCGGAGGTCCGCACGTCGCGCCGGCGCCGGCGGGCGGCGGGCACGGGGTGGCGCCAGGAGTTCCGGCAGCACGGCCGTCCTTGCCTCACCGCCGAGGTGACGTTCGCATGACCGCGCAGGCTGCCCATCCGCACACCGCGGCCCGATCTGCACACCGCGGCCCGGACCTCACTGCGGGCGGGCCGGCCGCCCTCCGCGCTGCAGCCCGGCGAGTGCCGCGGCGCGCTGATCGAGCCTCTTCAGAGCGACCTCGCCCCACCGGAGGTTGTCCTCTTCCAGTGACAGGCCGCGCAGCAAGGTGAGGTAGGGGCCGATGCGTTCGGCGGTGTCGAAGTACTCGTCCTCGGTGCGGCCGGCAAGCAGTCGTTCCCGGGTGCGCTCGAATCGGACCACTTTGGCGGCGGCCAGCTCCATGCGCTGGGCGATGGACGTACGAACGGCCTGGAGATCCCCGACGTCGACGCACTGGACCTTGACCAGCAGTTCGTCTCTGATCGCGGTCGGTTTGGCGGGAGGCTCGGCCGTGTGGGCGTGCACGGCTTCGTAGCCGGCCTCGGTGAGCGAGTAGAGCCGTTTGTTGGGCCTGCGCTCCTGTTGGACGGTGCGAGCGGCGACGAGACCGTCGCCCTCCATGCGTTCGAGTTCCCGGTAGATCTGCTGCGGGGTGGCCATCCAGAAGTTGGCGACGGAGGACCCGAACCCCTTCGCGAGGTCGTATCCGGACGCCTCACCCTCCAAGAGCGCGGCCATCACCGCATTGCGCAGAGCCATGGAGCCCAATTTAACAGCAGACGAGAATATTCAAAGAGTTGAATATTCTCACCCGTCAACGAGTCGGTTCGTACGTCAGTTGCTTCACCTGGCGCAGGGTGAGGGTCGATTCGACGGACTGAACGCCCTGGAGGGCTCCGATCTTCTCGCTCAGGTAGTGATAGAGCTCGCCGGTGCCCGCGGTGGCGACGGACGCAACCAGGTTGGCCTGGCCCGTGGTCGCCGCGGCGAAGCCGACCTCGCGGTGTTTCGCGAGCGCGTGTCCGACGTCGGCGAGGGCGGAGGGCGCCACGGTGAGCCACAGCATCGCGCCCACGCCGAGACCGAGGGAGGCGCTGTCGTGCTGCACGTCGAAGTAGAGGGCGCCCGAGACGCGCAGACGTTCCACACGTCGCTTGACGACGGATTCCGACTGGCCGGTCGCGGTCTGCAGTTCGCTGAACGTGGCCCGCCCGTCGCGGCGGAGCAGGGCCACCAGGGCCTCGTCGACCTCGTCCAGGTGGACGGGGGCGTCATCCGGCTCGATGCGCGGCGGACGCAACGCCTCTTCCTCGTCCGCATCGAGCGCCTGGATCTTGTCCAGCCAGCCGAGCGGGCCGCCGTAGAACATGTGGAGCAGACAGTGGGCGCTGACGGAGACGACACGCGGGGTGCGTTGCAGTCGGTCGAAGAGGAGTTCGTCGCGGTCCTGCCGGCTGCGGGGCCTCATGGCGCACAGGACCTCGGTGCCGCCGGAGATGAGGTTGATGTAGGTGGTGTCGGAGCGACGGGCCAGCGCGGTGGCCAGCTGCTCGGCCACATCGGGGGTGCAGCGCAGCCGGACGATCCAGCTGGCCCGGCCGAGCCGGGTCTCGTCGACCATGCCGACCACTCGCAGGCCTGCCGTGGTGCGCAGCCGCCGGAGGCGTCGGGCGACGGTCTGGTCGGACACTCCGAGCACCTCGCCGATACGGCTGAACGGCGCCCGCCCGTCCAGTTGCAGGGCCTGGAGCAGCTTCAGGTCCAGTGCGTCGAGAGGCTGGGGATCCACGGGCGGCCCTCCTGGTCCAGGGCGGGATACGGTCGTCGGTCGACGGTACGGGGAGCGTGGTGTCGCCGCGGTCGGCTCCTGCCGTGTCGCGAGGCCCGGGATCTTGGTGCGTGATCCCGGGCCCCGGTGCGGCGCCGTACCCGTCCCCACGGACGGCGCCGGTACCGGGCCGGCGTTCCGCTCGGTACGCCTGGCCGGCACGTCGGGTCTCACCCTCCGGTGTGGTTGCCCGCAAGGGAGGAGGCTTCGCCGTGCCTCTGGGTTCCCGTGCCGACCGGGCCTTCGGCTGCGGCCGCCTGACGGGGGCCGGGGGTCCGGCGCGGTGCCGTGTACTGCGGGCGGCGCAGCAGGAGTGCCCCGACGGCAGCGGCGAGCAGGGTCAGTGCGGCCGACACGATCAGGCAGAGGTGCAGGCCGTCCAGGAAGGCCTCGGACAGCGCGCCCAGGACGCGGGGCGTGTCCGCACCGAGGTCGAGCCCGCCGACAGCGCCGAGTCCGCCGTGGTCGGCGACCGTCCTGACCTGCTGCACGGTCGGCCCGTTCAGGCCGGCGTCGGTGAGGTGGCCGGGCAGGGTGTCGAGGGCCTTGGTGGACAGCAGGGCGCCGAGGACGGCCGGGCCGAGAGCGGCGCCGACCTGACGGAAGGCGTTGTTGCCCGCGGCGGCCATGCCCGCCTGGTGGAACGGCACCGAGCCGACCGCGGTGGCGGTCATCGGGGTGATGACGAAGGCCATGCCGAGTCCTAGCAGGGCGAGCCGCCAGGCCAGCGATCCGAACGAGGTGTGCGCGCCGATGTCGGTCAGCGCCAGCAGGGCGGCCGTGGTGAGCAGCAGGCCGCCCGGAATGAGGACGCGCGGCGAGACACGGTGGACGAGCCGGCCGACGGGGGCACCGAGCAGGAGCGGGACCATGGTCACCATGAGCAGGCGCCAGGCGGCGTCCAGGGTGGACAGGTGCTGGACCATGCCGAAGTAGAGGCTGAGGGCGAAGAAGAACCCGATCAGGCCCAGAAAGTTGATCATGGCGATCAGGGTGGTGGCGGTGAAGGCCGGGCTGCGGAACAGCGTGAGGTCCAGCATCGGGCTGGAGCTGCCGCGTTCCACCAGGACCAGCGCGACGGCTGCGACGACGGCGGTGGACAGCGCCACCATGACCTCGACGTCGGTGAAGGACCCGGCTCCGCCTTCGATGATCCCGTAGACGAGTGCGGTGATCGCGAGGGCGGCGGTGATCTGGCCGGGCCAGTCGAGACGACGGCTGCCCGGTGCCCGGGAGTCGGTCAGGAGCCTGGCGGCGAAGGCCATGGCGAGCAGCGACGCCGGGATGGCGAGGAGATAGATCCAGCGCCAGGCGTAGTGATCGAGGATGGTGCCGGCGATGACCGGGCCCAGGGCCAGGGCGGCGGTGAGGGACGTGGCCCACAGGCCGATGAACTTGCCGCGCTCACGCGGGTCGGGGACGGCGTGACTGATCAGGGCGAGAGTGGTGGGCAGCAGGGCGGCCGAGCCCAGTCCGGCGATGGCCTGTCCGGCCCAGACGACCTGGACGGACTGGGCACACAGGGCGAGGAGGGCGCCCAGGGCGCTGAGGGCGAGGCCCGCCTGGTAGACCTTCTTGCGGCCGTGGACGTCACCGAACACGCCCGCGGTCAGGATGAGGGCGGCCATCGGCAGGACGAACGCGTCGGAGACCCAGGACAGTTGGGAGGTCGAGGTGTTCAGCGCCCGCTGGATGGCCGGCAGGCTCGCCGAAACCGTGGTCACCGGCAGGTAGGCCACGAAGACGCCGATACAGGCCATGACGAGCGTGGCGGCTCGCCGTTCCTGTGGCGCGTTCGCCATGGTCGTGGCATTCACGGAAACTCTCCCTTGCAGCACCAGGAGCCGTGCAGCACCAGGGGCGCTGGGCACGGGGGTTCGATTGACGGGCCTCACTTTCCGCACCGCCGCCGGCCCGGAGCCAGCCACCGCCCGCCGAAGCCCGGAAAATCGACATCAGAGACCGGCTTTCCGCGGATTTCCGACCAGGGCGGGCCGGGCCGTACCTCCGCTCGTGGTGGCCGGTCACCCTGGGTACGGCACGTGAGGGACATCGGGCGGCAGGTTGAACGGTGTGACCACCTGGATCGCCGACGGAAGGATCGGCCCGTCGTCCGGCAGTGCCTTGTGGGCCCGCATGATCGCCTGACAGGCACGGCGCACGTCCTGGCGCAGGTCGTGGTGAAGCACCGCGGAAAGGCGGCGCTCCCGCAGCAGACGCATGTTGTCGTGGTCGAGGTCGTGGGCGATGAAGACGGCACACGACCGCCCCAGGGCGTCGAACCCGTCCAGCGTGGCGAGATTGCAAGGCAGAGGGCGCCTCGGAGGACTGGCTGCGCCACGTGGTCGCCGCCACCGCCGAGGGCTACCCCTTCCCCACCGGCCTGGACCTCGACCCGCCGGTGGACGGCCTCGCACCGCCCTCGCAGGCGGACGCCCTCCGGCGGGCCGTCGACGCGGGCTGGATCCCCGGGCGGCTGCGCCGGGAACTGCGGGCAGCCGCCAGGCGCCGCCGCGGCTGACATGGCCTCACGTCCCATGTGCACCGGTACGCCGTTGCCGGGGGCGGGGCGTCACCAAAGCCGGGGAGGGGCCTACAGGCCCGCAGGAGACACGAGTTGAGGAACCCACCGCGTTCGATACCCCTCTAGAGGGTTGACGCCGCGCAGTGCCCGGGTCCTCGGCCGTCCCCACGCCGGAGGCGGGCGGAGGGGAAGGACGGAACGTGCGGAACCGGGAGACGCCGGAGGCCGTGCCCAGGGAGAGCAGGGACCGAACGCGCATCGGCCGGATCGGGCGCTCGCCGCTGCGGTGGCACCACGCTCTGCTGACCCTGTGGACGGCCGTCTGGTTCGTTGTGGCCGAACGCCATGGGGCCGTGTCCTGGCACTATCTGAGAACCGGCCAGCAACTGCTCTTCGGCCAGACGCCAGGTGGCGGCCTCGCGCTCTACGCCAACCACCCCGAGCTGCAGATCGGCCCGGTCAGCTTCCTGGTCGCCGCGCTGTTCGAACCGTTCCCCGCCGAGGTGGGCGAAAAGCTCGCCGACGCCTTCATGTCGGGACTGGGCCTGTACATCCTGGTGCTGGTCGGCCGCGCCGCCGCCGACCACTACCGGGGCACCGGGCTCAACCACAAGCGCCTCCAGCAGCGCGTGCTGATCGCCGGGGCGGCCTTCATCCCCATGTGGGTGGAGGTCGCGGTGCGTTTCGCGCATCTCGACGACGTCCTGGCGCTGTTCTTCACCACGTTGGCCGTGCGCGCGCTGGTCCGGGGCAATGCCACCTCGGTCGGCGTCTTCCTGGCGCTGGCGGTCGACTCCAAACCCTGGGCGGTCGGCTTCCTGCCCCTCCTTCTGGCGCTGCCACGCCCGGTGCGCGTGCGCTCCGCCGCATGGACGGCCGGCCTGGTGGCTGCCGCCTGGCTCCCCTTCTATCTCACCCACCTGGAGACCCTGGCGGCGGCCCGCTTCACCATTCCCAACCAACCCGCGTCCGCCCTCCGCTGGATCGGCGTGCACGACGCCGCCACCCCCTGGTGGGACCGTCCGGCCCAAATGGCCCTCGGTATCGCCCTGGGCACACTGGCCGTGCGCCGGCACCGCTGGCCGGCGGTCGTGCTACTGGCTGCCGATGCCCGTATCGTCCTGGACCCGAGCGTGTACACGTACTACAACGCCTCGGTCCTCCTCGGCACCCTCATCTGGGACTCGATCGGCCAGCGCCACCTGGTCCCCTGGGTCAGCTGGATCGCCCTCATCTCCCTCTACGGCAGCGCCCTGTTGGTCCCGTCCGATTCCGCCCAGGGTTTCATCCGCCTCGCCTTCGCGCTCGGCTCCGCCGCCTATGTCCTGTGGTGGCCCCAGCGCACGCCCCGCAGCAAACGCAGGGGACGACGGCCGCTGAGTCCACCGCCCACGTCGTGGCAGGCCGGGCAGGACGTGGTGCAACTGCCCCATCAGAGGTCGCCACGATCCGCGAGGCTTCCGATCCCTGGAGAGCCCGGACCGTGACCGGACAGGCACCTCACCCTCACCGGCCTTGTCGGCCGTTGTAACGGTTCACCACCGTTTGCCCCGCACCGGGCATGGACAGCCTCGGTTCATGGCATCTCCAGCCCCCGTATTCGTCAATGTCCGCGACTTCGGCGCCGTTCCCGGCCCCGCCGGCCGACTCACCTGTTCGGACGCGTTCCAGAAGGCCGTCGACGCGCTGGACGAGAACGCGGGCGGAGTCGTCTTCGTTCCCGCCGCCCCGCAGCCCTATGAGTTCGTGCGCTCGGTGATGGTCGACCGCAACAGGGTCCGCATCGTCGGCGAGGACAGGAGGGCGAGTGCGCTGCAGGCCATCGGGGCCACGCCCCCACTGACCTTCGGGCTCCGTCGGATCACCCACGGGCAGCCGCTGAGTGACGGTCACTGGGCGGACCTGAGCGGCATGCTCGATGCCTCCGTCACCGACCAGCGGTGGGGCTGCCGCACGCGCGTCCCCTCCCCGGTGGCCGGGGGGCCGACGAGCGAGGCCACGGTGACCCTCCCCTGCTCGCCGTTCCAGTTCGGCCCGACGGACGGCGCCTACTGGTCGGGCGTCCGTCAGCTGACGGTGGATCTCGTGGTGCGCAACGACGCCATGCCGTGGTCCGTGCAGCCCCTGTTCGGCATGGTCGACGCGTTCCGTGCGCCGTCCCCCTTCTACGCCTACGTCAATGCGCACGAGACCCCGCCGGCTGTCGTCTTCGTCTTCCGGACGACCGACGGGCTGCACCGTGAGATCCGGATCCCCTTCGACCCCGCGCAGCCCGTGCTGCGCTGTTCCTTCCAGCTCGACCTGGACGCCCGCACCGTGACGGCCTGGACCAACAGACGGCAGGCGACACAACGGGTACAAGTCCAGCCTGATCTCTCGCTGGTCAACGACGACTGGACACCGCAGGAGCCCGGCAAGGACCTGGCGTTCGTCCCCAACTGGTACGCCCCGTTCCGGCTCGCCGCCATCGGTCCGAACTCGTCCGGCCGGGCCGGGCTGCCCGGCAGTGAGAACAATCCGGTCGACCTGACCTTCGGCGCGCTGCGGTTCTCCGACACCCTGCGCTACCGCGTCCTGGCGGAGGGGCAGGAACAGGAGGACACCAACGGCAAGGTGAACGACCGGCGGTGCCTCACCGTCGAGCCCGGTGCCTTCGGTGCCCTGACGATGAGGGAGCCGGTGCACAAGAGCGCCGCAGGCGTGCCCGATCTGCAGATTCTGTGGGAAGGGGACGGAGGATCGTTCGGGCGTGCATTCTTCGTCCCGGACCAGCTCGTGGAGTACGTCGAGGGAAACGGGTGCGAGAAGCTGAACATCAAGGGATTCTCGTTCGCCCCGAATCCCACGCACTACGGGCAGGCCATCGGACTCGGGCTCGTGTACAGCTTCTCGCTGGACGACATGGTGGTGGAATTCGGCGCGCAGGGGCTGAGTTCGCACCACTTCGGCGCGAACTACCCGGTGTCGCTGGCCTCCTGCCGGTTCGAGCACCAGACCGACTGCGCCATTTACGGCTTCTTCCAGAACACCACGGCCGACAATCTGGCGCTGGGCTACTACGGGCGCTCCGCGTTCAAGGCTCTCAGGTCCCGCGTCACCTACGGCAATGTCTCCTGCAGCGACTCCGCCGTCTGTGAGTCGGCCGTCAAGCTGTTCCAGACCGAAGCGGTGCTCGACAACTGGCTGATCGACTTCGAGGACTTCGGTGCGGATCTGCCGCGCGACAGCTACATCTGGGCGAGCCTCGCGGACGACATCGGCGGACCGACCCAGCTGACCGTACGCGACTGCGTCGGCAGCGCCGGAGGCGAGCACGCCGTCGCGATCCGGCTGGTCAGCAATGAGCGCGGGGCCCTGCCGGACTCCCACAAGGGAGCGGGCTGGTGCAAGGCCGAACGGTCCTTCAACCATCACGCCGACCCCCGAATGCCGGCCCTGATCGCAGTGGACGGTCCCCTGTGGCAGGGCCTCTACGAAGGCCTTCCACCCGCGGGAAAAGCTCTGGTCATCAACACGGCCACCCCCGGCGCCTCGGCCAGGATCGGCATCGGCGCGGTGCCTCCCCCGGCGTCGGCCCCACCGCTCCTGGCCCCGCCGGACGACCCGTTGCCGAAGCTCCCCGGCCTCATCGGCTACTACCGCGCCGATGCCCTGCGGGACACCCACGGCAGCCCCTTACGGGACGGGGCACTCGTGACCGAGTTCACCGACCTGAGCCCGGCCCGCAGCCACGGCACCCCGGCGGGCGGTGCGGCCGTGTTCGAGACCGGGGCCGTGAACGGCCTCGCAGCCCTGCGCTTCACCGGCGGTGTGTACGAGTTTCCCGCCCTGCGGGGCACCACCGGCGCCGCGACGTGGTTCTTCGTCGCGAAGCGCCTGCCCACCTTCGACTCGGCCCCCGGCCGGCCCGGTTCACTGCGCAGCTACGGGCAGGGCTGGCAGCTCGACTTCCTGCTCATGTCGCGCACTGCCGAGTCGGACAACGACTGGGCGGTGTACGCCGTGCGCTCCACGGCGGGCCCGGCCCGCAAGCTCCGGACCTTCGTCAACGGATACCCGTACGAACTGCGAAGGGACGACCGGGTCCGCACTGTCGGCTGGTCCACGCCGGTGCTCGGCTACCGCGCCGACCACGGTCACGCCTTGCAGGGCCTCGTGGCCGCCGCGGTCGTCTGCGACTCGGCACTGAGCGACCAGGACGTGGCCGACACCTGCCGCTACCTGCTGCACCGGCACCAGATCCCGGTGTAGCGGCGAGCTTCACTCGGTCACCGCCCCCAGATTTCTCGGTAGCCGTCCCGGTAGCCCGGCGGGTCCCAGGTCGTCGCGTGGCGGCTGTTGGCGGCCGTGGCCAGGTGGACGGGGGCGACGTAACCGCTCGCGGGTCGGCCGGAGAAGGCGCGGTTGAATTCGTCGACGATCTGCCAGCCCTGCAGGGACAGCGGCTCGGGCACGGTGGCGGTCTGATACTGACCGCTCTCGATGCGCTGAAAGGCGGACGGGTCGCCGTCGCCGGCGCCGATGTTGAAGGGTGGGCCGGAGCCCTTTCGGCCGGCGGCGCGGAAGGCGGGTGCGGCGTCGGCGAAGTACAGGTCGTTGATGGCGACGGAGTGGGTCCATCTGCTCTGGAAACGGGAGAGGAGGGAGGAGATCTCCCGCGGGGTGCGGCTGCTCGCGTCCGCGATGGGGATGTTCTCGTACGCGAGCAGCCGCACGCCCTCGCAGGAGGCGAGTTCCTTGCGGATCAGCTCGGACTTGTCCCTGGCGAAGGGGATCGAGGCATCGGTGATGAGCACGACCCCGGCGTGGCCGTTGGAGTGCGCGATGACCCACTGGGCGCTGATGGCAGCCACGTCCTGCACCCGAGTGGTGACGTTGGCGAAGAGCAGGGGGCGCCGGCTGGGGCCGGGGGCGGCGAGCGCGTGCCAGCCGACGAGCGGGATGCGCGCCTCGTTGGCCCGGACGACCTGCTGCGAGGTCGAGTTGGGGTCGAAGCCTCCGACGACGATGCCCGACGGCTTGAGGGCCACGGCCTCGCTCATGGCCGCCTGGATGCCGGCGGGGGTACCTCCGCCGTCGATGACCCGGACGTTCCAGCCGATGACGTGCGCGGCTTCGCGTACGCCGTTCGCGGCGCCTGCGACTCCGGGATTGGTCATGGTCTGGGCGACGTAGACGACGGTCTTGCCGGACACCGCCGTGGGGCCGGTCCTCGGTCCGTCCCAGGGCATGTCCGTCTTCTCCGCCTGTCGGACCTCTGCCCGGGCCCTGGCCTGGACCGCGGGGCAGCCGGCCGGGCCGGTGGTGGAGTCCGCCGGGCCGCCCGAGGAGCCGCGTTCACAGCCGGTGAGGGTGAGTGCCGCTGCTGCCAGCAGGGCTACGGCGGTGCACCGGGCCTTGACGGGGCCCGGACCGGCCTTGCGGTTGGCGTACACGGGAACTCCTCCCAAGGGGTGAGCGGCAGGACGCGGCTGCGGTCACGGGGTGGTGCCTTGTGCACCTCCGTGCCGGTTCGGGGGCGGGGGCGGCCCGGTGAGCAGGTCGCGGGCGGCGGTGCCCGTGCGCAGGCGGCGGCGAGCCGCGTAACCGGCCAGACCGACGGCGAGGAGCAGAGTGCCGCCGTAGAACAGCGGGGTCGTCCAGAAGTCGCCGCCCAGCTGGGCGATGCCGGTGAGGCCGACGGCGAGGACGGCGACGGCGACGAGCGTGCCGAGGGCATTGGGGCGGCCGGGTTTGACGGCGGTGGAGCCGAGGAGGGCACCGGCAAAGGCGGGCAGCAGGTAGTCCAGGCCGACGCTCGGATTGCCGACCTGCAACTGGGCCGCGAGGAGGACCCCGGCGAAGCCGGTGATCAGCCCCGATGCGGTGAAGGCGTAGACCGTGTACCTGCGGGTCGGGATGCCGAGGAGGTCGGCGGCGCGCGGATTGGATCCGACGACGTACAGGCTGCGGCCGAGCGGCAGCCGCTCCAGTACCAACCAGAGGACGGCGCCGAGGGCGAGCACGTAGAAGGCGGGGACGGGCAGGCCCAGGAGCGTGGAGTCGTAGAGGTCGGTGAAGGCGGCGGGCAGTCCTTGGGGGCCGGGGACGATGCGGGCACCGCCGGTGATCCATCCGGTCACCGCGTAGAGCATGCTGCCGGTGCCGAGCGTGGCGATGAAGGAGTCGATCTGCCCGAACTCGACGATGACGCCGTTGAGGACGCCCACGATCCCCGCTCCGGCGAGTACCGCGAGGCAGGCGAGCGGCCACGGCCAGTGTGCGTTGACGATCAGCTGCAGCGTCATGACATGGGCAAGACCGAGGCCGTAGCCGAGGGAGAGGTCGAACGCCCGGGTCACGATGGGGACCATGGCGGCAAGCGCGAGAAGGGCCGGGATCGACTGGGTGGACAGGATCGAGTCGACGGTTTCCCGGGTGGGGAAGGTGCGGGGCAGGGCGAGGGTGAAGACCAGGACGAGCAGCACCGCGAGGGCCGGCAGGCCGTAGGCCGCGACGAGGTGTCCGCCCGGCCGGTGCCGCCGCGGTCGGGGCGAGGACGGGGACGCGGTCACGAGGCGGTCGCGGTTCCGGGGCCGGGCAGGGCGGAGGCGGCTCGGGTGAGCCCGGCGACGGTCAGGGCTGCGCCGCTCAGCTCGGCCGTCACGGATCCGCGGACGAAGACCAGGGCGCGTGTGCACACATGGGTGACCTCCTCGAAGTCGGTGGAGACGAGAAGGGCCGCGAGACCGGCGGCCAGCGCCTGGTCGAGCAGCCGGTGGACCACGGCCCGCGCGCCGATGTCCACGCTCGCCGTCGGTTCCTCGAGGATCAGCAGGCGCAGGCCCGCGGGCAGCCACCGGCCGATCATGACCTTCTGCTGGTTGCCGCCGGACAGGGTGGCGATGGGGATCTCGCTGTCGCGGGGACGCACCGAGAAGCGGTCGATCAGGACGGAGGCGGCGGCGCGTTCCCGGCGGGGGCTGATCCAGCGCAGCGCCGGCAGGCCGCCGACGCGGGGGTTGGCCAGGAAGTTCTCCCGTACCGTCAGTTCGGCGGCACAGCCCTCGCGTTGTCGGTCTGCGGACACGAGGCCCACGCCGAGGCCGACGGCGTCGGCGACGTTGCGGGGGTGGTAGGGCCGGGTGCCGAGGAGCACCCGCCCGTGGAGGAGGGGCCGGGCGCCGGCGAGGGCTCGGCCCAGGTCCATGTGTCCGGCGCCCGTCAGGCCGACCAGGCCCAGGATTTCCCCGGGCGCGAGTTCCAGGCTGACCGGTCCGGCACCGGGGGTGCGTACGTGGTCGAGAACCAGGACGGCCGGACCGCCGGCAGGAACCCGGGCGGGGCTGCGGAGATCCGCCGGTTCCTCACCGACGATGTCGCGGACCAGACGTGCGGGGCTGTGGCCCGCGAGCGGGCCGTGGCCGACGAGGCGGCCGTCGCGCAGGACGGCGAAGGTGTCGGCCACTTCGTACACCTCGTCCAGGCGGTGGGTGACGTAGAGGATGCCGTGTCCCCGGTCGCGCAGGGCGTGCAGGACGCCGAAGAGCCGGGCGCAGTCCACCGCGGGGAGACGGGCGGTCGGTTCGTCGAGGACGACGAGCTTCGCCCGGGCCGCGAGGGCTCGGGCGATGGCGACCAACGAGCGTTCGGCCGGGTCAAGTTGGGAGACGGTCGTCTCGGGGTCGAGATGTGCTGCGACGATCCGCAGGGCGTCGGTGCAGCGCTCTTCGGTGCGTCGCCAGGAGATCAGTCCGGCGCGGCGGGGATATCCGGTGCTCAGCGCGATGTTCTCGGCGACCGTCATCCACTCGACCAGTCCGAGGTCCTGGTGGATGAAGGACATGCTGCGGGTTGCGTCCCGGGTGCCGAGCGGGTGTCCGGCCACGGTGATCTGCCCCGCGTCGGCGTGATGGACGCCCGCGAGCACCTTGATGAGTGTGGACTTTCCGGCACCGTTGGGGCCGAGGAGGGCGAGGACACTGCCGGCACGGACGTCGAGGTCGACCCCGGCCAGCGCGACGGTTCCGCCGAAGCGCTTGCCGAGCCCGCGCATACGGACCAGGGGTGGAGCGTCGTGCACGGACATCTCCGGAGATTCGACCTGGTTGATTCATCCCTTATGTGCAAGGGATATTAACGGAGCAAATCGTGGAATTTCAGGTCAGTCGGTCGTCAGGCTGCGTCGAGTGCGCATTCGGCCCAGATGACCTTGCCGTCGGCGGTGTAGCGCGCGCCCCAGCTGCGGGACAGCTGCGCGACGAGGAACAGACCGCGGCCGCCCTCGTCGGTACTGGCCGCGCGGCGCATGTGCGGGGCGGTGTTGCTGGTGTCGGAGACTTCGCAGATCAGGTTGCGGGCGTGCAGCAGCCGGACCCGGATGGGTCCCGAACCGTGGCGGACCGCGTTCGTGACCAGCTCGCTGAGGATCAGTTCCGCGGCGAACGCGGCCTCGTCGAGCCCCCAGTCGGCCACCTGCCGGAGGGCGTCCGCACGGACTTCACCGACCAGGGCCGGATCGGCGGCCAGGTCCCAGGTGGCGATCCGCGCGCGGTCCATGGCGTGGGTACGGGCGACGAGCAGGGCTATGTCGTCGTAGGGGTGGTCGGGCGCCACGAGATCCAGAATGATCTGACAGGTCTCCTCGGGGGTGTGCTCGGGGTGCCCCAGAGCGCCGCACAGGTGGTCGAGCACGTCGTCGACGTCGCGATGGCGGTCCTCGATGAGTCCGTCGGTGTACAGGACCAGCCGGCTGTCCTCCGGAAGGTGGATCTCGGCCGTCTCGAAGGGCAGGCCGCCGAGGCCGAGAGGGGGCGTGGCGGGCAGATCGGGGAACGACACGGTGCCGTCGGGCTGGACGAGCGCGGGCAGGGGGTGACCGGCGCGGGCCATGGTGCACTGCTGCGAGGTCGGGTCATAGACGGCGTACAGACAGGTCGCTCCGATGATGCCGAGGTCCGCGACCTCGGGATCCTCCCGGTCCAGGCGCCCCACGACATTGTCGAGATGGGCGAGGACTTCGTCCGGCGGGAAGTCGAGTTCGGCGAAGCTGCGTGCGGCGGTCCGCAGGCGGCCCATGGTGGCGGCGGAGAACATGCCGTGGCCGACGACGTCGCCGACGAAGAGGCCCACGCGCGTACCGGAGAGCGGGATGACGTCGTACCAGTCGCCGCCCACGTCGGATTCGGCGGGCAGATAGCGATGGGCGACCTCGACGGCGTCCAGATCGGGCAGGCCCTGCGGGAGCAGGCTGCGCTGCAGGGCCAGGACCATGGCGCGTTCGTGCGTGTAGCGCCGGGCGTTGTCCATGGACAGGGCGGCGCGCGCGGCGAGTTCCTGGGCCAGCGAGCGGTCGTCGTCCCCGAACGGGGCAGGGTCCTGCGAGCGGTAGAAGCTGGCCACACCCAGGATGACGCCGCGGGCGACCAGGGGGACGGTGATCAGGGAGTGGACGGTGGCCAGGAGCTGCTCGCTGAGCTCGGGATCATGGGCGAGCCAGCCCGCGGCGACCTTCAGATCCGGCTCCAGGACCGCGTGCCCAGTGGTCAGGCACTGCAGTTGCGGCGTGGTCGGGCCGAAGTCGATCCGCTTGCCGACCGGGTTGAAGGGAAGGTCGTCGCGGATACCGCGCACCACCGTGCGCCGCAGGTCACCGAGCGGGTCGGCGGACTCCTCGCCCCGCAGTACGGCCTCGGGCAGGTCGATCGTGACGAAGTCGGCCAGTCGCGGAATCGCCGTCTCGGCCAGTTCCTCGGCGGTGCGGCGTACGTCCAGGGTCGTGCCGATGCGAGCGCTGGCCTCGGACAGCAGCTCCAGGCGTCGGCGCGCCGCCAGGGCGTATTCGCCCACGTACGGCTCCCCCACCAGCACGAGCCCTCGCGCCGTCGGCCGGGAGTCGGCGGGACGGTCCCTCCCGCCACCGGCGGTGGCCATGATCGTCTCACCGCCCGCGCCGCCGAGTCCCGGCCCTGCCCCATGGGCCGCGCCGCCGAGCCCCGGCTCCGCCCCATGAGCCGCGGCGGCGCCGTGGTCGCCGTCCATGCCGTCCGGCACCGGCGCGGCTCCGGCGTGGCGACCGGGCACCGGGCCGGCGGAGAGACGGGCCGGCACCAGGAGGACGGCACCGTGTCCGGGCGACAGGACGACGGGAAGGGCCGCCGCGACCTGCGCGCTGTCGACGACCTCGTCGCCCTGGTACGGGATGGCGACGGGTGGCGGGGGCGAGGGCCCGGTGAGAACGGCTTCGATGACCATGCCCTCAACGCCGGAGGCACTGGTCGTCGGCCGGCCCACGAGCGTGACCCGACGGCCGTCGGACAGGCTCACGTCCAGCGCGGCCCGCTGGGCGCCGGAGATCAGCTCTGTGGCCCGCTCCAGGAGAACGGCCCGGTCACAGGGATGCAGTTCGGGGGCCAGTACGTCCACGCCGATCCGCTGGTGAAGGCCCGCGACAGCACCGGTCCGGGCGCCCAGATAGGCCCGCAGCAGCGCACGCTCGCGTACGGAACTCTGCCCCAGCAGCCGCCGTTCGACGGCCTCGGCCGCCTTGCGGATCACAGTGGCGAGCCGCGGATCCTCGGCGCCGCGCGGATAGCCCAGACACAGGACGCCTTCGATGCGCCCGCTCAGCGGGTCGCGGACCGGAACCGCACGGCAGGCGCTTCCCTGGGCGCGCTCGGCGAAATGCTCGGCGCCGAAGACCCGGATCAGCCGACGTTCCGCCAGCGCGAGACCGATGCCGTTGGTCCCGGCGTACTGCTCGGCGAACACGAATCCCGGGACGCGCTGGATCGCGGGGAGGGTTCTGGCCAAAGACGCCCGTCCGAAGCGGCGCAAAAGGACGGTCCCGCTCGCGTCGGCGAGGGAGATGTTCATCGCGCTGCCGGCGAATCTCGACTGCAACCGGTCGAGCACCGGAGCGGCCGCGCGGACGAGCCTGCTGTCCGTGTCGACATCCTCACGGAAGGGAAGGTCGGACTGGTCGGGCGAAAGCCCCAGGGACCGGCAGCGCTGCCAGGAGCCCAGGATCGGCGACCGTACGCCTGGCTCGACAGCGTCACCCTGCAGGAAGCGCTCACGGCTGCGGACGGGCCCTCCGCCGCCCGTCACGCGCCTCGTGGGCGTCGGATCCCCGCCGGACCGAACCACGCTTCGCCTCGCTCGCGCTAGCATTACTCGCCGTTTCCGTAAAAAACCGGGCATTGATGAGAATACGGTCATAACGGGCGTGAGTCATGGGCGGCAAAGCCGGTCACGTCCGGCGATCGGGCAGTGACTGTTCGCAGACGCATACCGTGGCCGACGCGAGCGTTGATCAAAGAACCGCGACCGGATTGACGGGCGAGCCCGTCCCGCCCGGTACGTTCAGCGGTGACAGGACGAGCAGGAACTCGTACCGCCTCGCCTCGGCAGCCGCGACGGCCAGTGCCTCCAGGTCGAGGTTGTCCAGCAGCGGCACCCCCATCGCCGCCACGGCCAGGGCATGGACCGGCGAATGGACGCCCTCCACGGGCGAGGGCCGTACATCACTGTCGCCGTCGGCGCCGAGCAGCGCGATACCGCGCTCGGCCAGCAGCGGTACGGCGTCCACATGAAGGCCCGCGCTCCCCCTGTCGGGATCCCAGGCACCCAGTTCCTCCCGGCGGCGGACGTGACCGGAGCGCAGCAGCACCGCGTCTCCCTCGCCGATCGTCACGCCCAGGGCCTTCTCCGCCGCGACGATGTCCTCCGCGTGCACCGCCTGCCCCGGCTCCAGCCAGTGGATCCCGGCGACAGCGGGGAGGTCGAGCAGCACACCCGTCGTGACGAGCGCCCCCAGCGCCGAGACCGCACCGAAGCGGGCGCCCGCGGCGTCGACGACCTCGCTCGCCGTCCGGCCGTCGTAGAGGCGCCCCCGGTAGGCGATGTGGCACAGGGCGTCGAGATGGGTGACGCCTTTGCCGTGGTAGTCCGCGGCGATGAAGTCCTTGTGGGTGGAGGGCTCTGGCGGCTCCACATCACCGAGATCGGTCATGCAGTGCACGGCCGGCTTGCGGTTGTCGGGGCCGACCCGGGTGTTCCAGGGCAGCCCCATCGGAACGACCGTCCCGGACCGCACCCGCGTCGCGGCCCGCCGCACCCGCTCCGCGGTCACCCGGTTCCATGCACCACGGTCCGCCTCGGCCCAGCGGCCCCAGGTGCGGACCGCCTCGAAGAGTGCGTCGAACTCCTGCCTGGAAACGGCGGGCCCATGGCCGGGAGCAGCCCGCGCGGAGTGCGGGCCGCCGGCGAAGCTGGGGCTCATCCACACTCACCGCTTCCGGTCGTCGGACACCTCGGCCGCGGGACGGCGTGACGTCGACGCCGTGCGACGGCAAGGAGCCACTGTGGTGACCAGAACTCCAGCGTCGCACACGCGGGTGGACCACCTCACGCCTCCGTCGGGACCGGGCTCGTCGGGTCCCGCTCGATCGGGTCCCGCTCGATCGGGTCCCGCACGCCGGACGTCCCCGCAGAGTCCCGTCAGGCACGGCCGCGCGGCAGCATGAGGGCCACGGCCGTGGTGGCCACCAGCATCACCACCGCGACACACAGGGCGACCCGCAGGCCCCCCATGAACTCACCCCGGTCAGCGACCAAGGCACCGAAGACGGCCACGGCGAGCGCGCCGCCCGTCTGCCGGAAGGAGTTCAGGATCCCGGCCGCCATTCCGGCCCGGTCCGCGGCGATGTCGTTCAGCACGACGGCGGTCAGGGACGGTACGGCGAAACCTACGCCGAGACCGACCGGGACGAGCATCGCCGCGATCACTGGTCTGCTGGTCCCCTCGTCCAGCCGGAGCAGACCGAACATCGCCAGCGCGCAGATCGCTTGTCCCACGGCGATCGGCATCCGCGGCCCAAAGCGTGCCGCAGCCCTGGCCGAGGCCAGGTTGGCTCCGGCGATCACGGCCATCATCGGCAGGAACATCAGCCCCGCGGCCATGACGGACAGGTTCAGAACGTCCTGGAAGAACAGACTCAGCACGAACACCAGCCCGTAGAAAGCGGCATTGACGACGAAGCCGATCGCGACCGAACCCGTCACCGTGCGCGAACGGAAGAGGTCGAGCGGGACCATCGGCGCGGCGGTACGTGCCTCGATCATGATGAACGCGGCCGTCGCCGCAACGGCGAGCGCCAGGCAGCCCAGCACCACGGGCTCGCCGAAGCCGTTCTCCCCTGCGGCGATCACCGCGAAGGTGAGCGCCGCGAGCGCGGCGATCGCCATGAGCTGGCCGAACGGATCGAGCGGCGCGGCACGGCGCGGTGAGCGCTCCGCACGGGTCAACACCGCGAGCGTGGCGATGCCGACGGGCAGGTTGACGACGAAGATCGCCCGCCAGCTCAGGGTGCTGGACAGCACCCCGCCGGCCACCGGGCCAGCGGCGATCGCGACGGCTCCGCCGACGGTCCACAGGGCGATGGCCCGTGCCCGTTCGGCCGCGTCCGGGAAGGCCTGCCGGACGAGGGCCAGCGAGGAGGGCAGCATGATCGCCGCCGCGCTCCCCTGGACCAGGCGGGCTGCGATCAACTCGCCCAGACCCGGCGCCAGTCCGCACGCCGCCGAGGCGACCGTGAAGCCCGCGACGCCGGCGCCGAACACCCGGCTCGCCCCGACGCGGTCGGAGAGCGTGCCCGCGGAAGGCAGGAGCGCGGCGAACATCAGCGTGTAGGCGTCCACGATCCATTGCAGTCCCGCCGTGCTGCCGCCGAAGTCCCGCCCGATCCCCGGCAGTGCCACGTTCATCGCCATGGCGTCGAGATTGAGGAGAAAGATGCCCATGAACGTGGTCGCCAGGATCAGCTTGGGTGCGGCCGTGCGGTGCCGGACATCCTGTGACGCGCGGGCTGGTGCATGACTGGTCATCCGTCCAGGCTGGTCGGACTCGCGAGGGCGGGGCAGACCGTGATCCTCCAGGGTGCGCCACAGGGGGGTGTGACAGGGCCAGTCTCCGGGCCTGGCCCGTGATCACGCGCTGGCATACTGACGACATGACCGAGTTCGGGAAGTTCCTGCGGGCTCGCCGTGGCGACGTACGCCCGGCGGACGTCGGGCTGCCCGCCAGAACCGGCACACGCCGCACGCCGGGTCTGCGCCGGGAGGAACTGGCGGCGCTGGCCGGTGTGAGCATCGACTACTACGTACGTCTGGAACGTGGCAAGGAGACCCGTCCGAGCCCCTCCGTGGTCGAGGCGCTGGCCGACGCGCTCCGCCTCGACGCGGAGGAGCGCGGCTTCCTGCGCGAACTGGCGGCGCGAGCGGCGCGGCGCGCTCCCGAGCCCCGTCCCCTGCCGTCGCGGCGAGTCCGCCCGACCGTCACCCAGCTTCTGGAGACGCTCCGGCCCAACCCGGCGTACGTCGTGAACCGCACCAACGACCTGCTGGCGGCCAATCCCGGCGGGCTGCGGCTGCTCCACGGCATCGCCGACTGGCCTGAGCGGCAGCGGAACACCGTCCGGTACACCTTCCTGCACCCGGCCGCCCGCGAGCTGTGGGTGGACTGGGAACAGAAGGCCAAGGGGTGCGTCGCCCAGTTGCGGGCGATCGCCGGCACCGATCCGGATGCCCCGGATCTCGCCTCACTCGTGGGTGAGCTGATCGTCAAGAGCCCCGACTTCAACCGGCTCTGGGAACGGTACGAGGTACGCACGATCGGCGACGGCGAGAAGACGCTCCGGCACCCGGAGGTCGGCACGATGACGCTCTCGCACGAGGGGCTGACCCTGAACCGCGCACAAGGCCAGCGCCTCATCGTCTACATGGCGGCGCCCGGCAGCCCGGACCACGACGCCATGACGCTCCTCGACCTCGCCGGCTCCGGTTCGTCCGGCCGTTCCGGCGATACGGCGCCCGTCCCACCCGCTCGGGGACACAGCTAGTCGGCAGTGCCGCAGCGTCAGGACGCCTCGCGAACCGGCAGGGCCGAGCGGCCGTCCACCCGTGTCATGCCCTCGGCGGTGGCGGCGACGGCCACGTGGGGCGCGCTGAGGGGCGGCCCCGCGCGCAGCACCTCAATACCCCTTCGCGCCGGCCACGATGGCCTCCCGGATGCGGTGGTACGTCCCGCAGCGGCAGACGTTGCGGATCTCGTCGAGGTCGGCCTCGCTGATCTCGCGCCCTTCGTCCCGGGCCTGGCGCACCTTGGCGACGGCGGTCATGATCTGGCCGGGCTGGCAGTAGCCGCACTGGGCGACGTCGTACTCGAGCCAGGCCTCCTGCATCGGGTGCAGCTCCTTGCCGACGGTGGCGGGCAGGCCCTCGATGGTGGTGATCTCGTCGTCCGGCGCGATGTCCTTGACCGGCACCGAACAGGGGTTGAACGCCTTGCCGTTGATGTGACTCGTGCAGGCCTGGCACACGCCGAGCCCGCAGCCGTACTTCGGCCCGGTGACGCCCAGGACGTCCCGGAGCACCCACAGCAGGCGTACGTCGTCCTCGATGTCCACCACCACGGGCTTGCCGTTGAGGATGAAGGTGTGTTCGGGCACGTGGACTCCTAGTAGGCGCGGCTCAGGCCGTCGGTGGGCGACGCGGGGACGGGCGGCGTGGTGGGCAGCGGCTCGAAGCCGAGGGGCTCGTCGTGGTTGATCGGGAAGGTCGTCGGCATCGTTCCGGTGGCTCGGCCGTAGGCGCAGGCCACGGCGGCCATCGCTCCCGCGACGGCCAGCTCCCCGGCGCCACCGGGCTGTCCGGTGGTCGGCGGCATGACGACGATCTCCAGCTCCGGCGGTGTGTTCCACTGGCGGGTGTAGAAGTAGTTGTCCCAACTTCCTTCCAGGAAATGCCCGTTGTCGAGGTGGAGGCCGGAGCTGAGCGTGATGGCGATGCCGTCCATGATGCCGCCCATCATCTGGGCCTGAAGTCCACGGGGGTTGACCGCCAGGCCCACGTCGACGGCGCAGACCACCCTGGTGACACGGGGTCCGGTGTAGGCGTCGCGGACCCTGCGGCCGGTGGTCTGCGGCCGGCAGTCGATCTCGGCGAGGACCGCGACGTACGCGTGGTACTCGGGGTGGATCGCGATGCCCTGTGCCGTGCCGGCGGGCATGTCACGGCCCCAGTCACCCACCTCCGCGGCCTTGTCCAGGACGGCCCGTGCCCGATCGTCCTTGAGGAAGGTGCGCCGGAACCGGCAGGCGTCCTTGCCCATCCGTCTCGCCAGCTCGTCCACGACCAGCTCCTGGGCGCATCGCACGTTGGGCGAGTAGATGTTGCGCATGGAACCGGTGTTGAAGCCCTTGTCGGTCTCGCTCAGGAGCTGGGTGACGAGACCGAAGCGGTAGGGGGTCTGCTGCGTGAGCGTGAAGATCGTCTCGGAGAAGGCGAGGTCACCGACGGGCAGTCGCGCGGCTTCCGAGGTGATGATCTCGCCGACGCCATGGCCGAAGTCGGTGGCCACGGAGGTGTGACGCTGGTCGTAGGTGAGCACCTGGCCGAGCGCGTAGGTGGCCCGGGCCCGCGAGGTGGACATGGGGTGGGTGCGGCCCTGGCGGAAGTCGTCGGTGCGATGCCACATCAGCTTGACCGGCTTGCCCAACGCCCGGGAGATCTCGGCGGCCTCGGCGGCGGCGTCGTGGAACAGTTTCCGGCCGAAGGAGCCTCCGCCCTCGGTGACGTGGACCTTGACCGCGGTGGGTGGCAGTCCCAGCTTCAGCGCGATCTGTTCCTGCGCGGTGATCGGCGATTTCAGGCTGGCCCAGATCTCGGCCGAGTCCTTCCGGACGTCGGCGACCGCACAGTTGGTCTCCAGCGCGCTGTTGCTGGCGAAGTGGAAGGTGAAGCGGGCGTCGACGGACTTGGTGAGCAGATCGAGCGCGGGAAGCGGGAGTTCGGCTCTGCGCAGCTCGTCCCGCACGGTGGCGGCCGACTTGCCGTCCGCGGTGCCCGGCCCCCAGGTGACCTTCAGGGCGCGGACCGCGTCGATGCACTGCCCGAAGGTGCGGCCACGGACGGCGACGCCGGTCGAGACCGTCACGACGTCCGTGATGCCGGGCAGTGCCCGCACCGCGTCCAGGTTCTCCACCGAGCGGACCGTGCCGTTGATCGTCGGCGGCCTGCACACCATGGTGGGCAGGGCGCCGGGCACCTGCAGGTCCATCGCGAACCTCTTGCGGCCGGTGACCGCTTCGAGCGCGTCGATGCGCCGCTGCGCGGTCCCGATGACCCCGAACTCGGACGGCTCCTTGAGAGTGACCGACACCTGCGTGGTCGTCACCGCGGCGGCCTTCTCGGCCAGTTCCCCGTAACTGAAGCTCCGGCCCGTCACGGTGGAGACGACGACCCCCGCCTTGGCGGTCAGCGTGTCGATCCCCTCCCCCAGTTCCAGGGCCGCTGCCTTCAGGAGCCGGCCGCGGGCGACGGCGGCCGCGACCCGGATCGGGGTGAAGGTGGAGATCGTCGTGTTGGAGCCGCCGGTGAGCTGGTTGAACACCAGCTCCGGCCGGGCGTCGGCGAGGGAGACGCGGATCCGCTCCAGTGGCAGGTCCAGCTCCTCCGCGATGAGCATGGCGCTGGAGGTGGTGATGCCCTGCCCGACCTCGGCCCGGGGCAGGGCGAAGGAGGCCGTGCCGTCGGCGTCGATGCGGATGCTGATCAGGTTCGCTGTGGGCAGGGTGGCGTGGGTGAGCATGTCGTTGAGGTCGTAGATCTCGGCCGGCCCCGGCACGGAAGGCACAGCCGCCCCGGCTTCCGCGGGGGCGAATACGGTCTCGCCCAGCTGGGCCGCCACGGTCAGGGTCGAGGCCGCCACCACGTACCCCAGGAACCTTCGGCGTCCGATTCCGTCCGGCTCCCCGGCAGCCTCGTTCGGCCGCGGGCGGCGGTGAGCTTCCATCAGCTGTCCTCCCGACCACGAAGTGGGGTGCGTCCGAATGCACCGCGAAGGAGGCACGGAGGCACCCGCCACCACGAGCTCGATCCGGTCCGTTCACGGCGGCTCTTGACTGTGCATGATGCGCGTGTGCCGTGGAAGATCTCGGCAGCCCATCTCCTCGTAAGTCTCACGGCATTTCACATTTGGGGCCGAGGCGAGGTGAGGCCGGGGCTCGGGGAGGTCACCGGCATCACTGCCGGGCAGGGTCCGACCGTGCCCGGCGGCCGGCTCGTGGGGTACCGGTCGGCAGATCATCAATGGGATGATCCCAGCGGCGTTCGACGAGCCCGCCAAGGTGTGGCAGCGCGGTGCCGCCCCGGATGAGCCCCCTTCATCGCGACAGGAGTGCGCAGTGAGCAGTGTCCACCACGATGTCGGTCTCCTTCCTCCGCCGCGGCTGGAGGAGGTCAGCGAGGACGTCTTCGCCTACATCCAGCCCGACGGCAGCTGGTGGATCAACAACACCGGCTTCCTCGTCGGACGGCGCGGTGTGATCAGCGTGGATGCCTGCTCGACGGTGCGGCGCACGCAGGCATACCTGGAGGCGATCGCCACCGTCACGCCGCAGCCGGTACGGACTCTGATCAACACGCACCATCACGGTGACCACACCTTCGGCAATCACCTCTTCGGCGGGGCGACCGTCGTCGGGCACGAAGCCACCCGGTCGAGCATTCTGGCTTGGGGCGGGCCGGGGGCCGCGGCAGCGTTCTGGACCGAGGTCGAGTGGGGCGACGTCACCCTCGAACCGCCGTTCCTCACCTACACAGACAGCGTCACCGTATGGGCCGACGACCTGCGCGCCGACGTACGCCACGTCGGGGCACCCGCCCACACGACCAACGACTCCGTCGTCTGGATTCCCGAACGCGAGGTTCTCTTCAGCGGGGACCTGCTGTTCAACGGCGGCACGCCGTTCCTCCTCCAGGGATCCGTGGCCGGTGCCGTCCAGGTCCTGGAGGAAGTGATCAAGCCCCTGGGGGCGACGACCATCGTCCCCGGGCACGGCGCCGTCGCGGGCCCCGAACTGATCGACGACGTGCTCGGCTATCTGCGATTCGTCCAGGCCACCGCCCGAGCGGGCCGGGACGCCGGGCTCACTCCTCTGGAGGCCGCCCGCGAAACGGACCTGGGCACGTACGCCGGCCTGCTGGACTCCGAGCGCCTGGTCGGCAACCTCCACAGGGCGTACGCGGAGTTGGAGGGCGGCCCGCTCGGCCGGGACATCGACGCAGCGGCCGCCCTCGGCGACATGGTCGCCTTCAACGGCGGTTGTCCGCTTACGTGCCTGGCCTGAGGCCGGCCGTACCAACCGCCGTGACCGAGCAGGAGTGGGTGCCCTTGTCCTCTCGTGATCGCTGATCCACGGCTTCAGCCACCGTGGCGGGTGGCGCGCGCAAGGAAGTGGTGGACGGCGTCCTCGTAGTACGTCAGGTCCCAGCCGGCCGTCACAAGCGCGGGCCGCAGGTTGTCCTCGGCCAGCGGGTCGTCCGGATCGAGGGGGCGGCCGTGGCGGGCGGCGCGCTCGGCACGGCCGGAGGGGTGGAAGAGCAGCAGGACGCCGCCGGGAGT
Organism: Streptomyces sp. NPDC101151; assembly: GCF_044768335.1. Classification (NCBI taxonomy): domain Bacteria; kingdom Bacillati; phylum Actinomycetota; class Actinomycetes; order Kitasatosporales; family Streptomycetaceae; genus Streptomyces; species Streptomyces sp. NPDC101151. The sequence goes on from NZ_JBIWPP010000050.1 coordinate 25,561, forward strand.
GGTCACCCTGGCCCACTCGCGCAACGCCGTCGTGGGGTCGGGGACGTGGTCGACCAGACCCGCGCTGAAGACGCCGTCCACAGCACCGGTCGGCAGCGGCAGCCGGCAGGCGTCGGCCACCAGCAGGGAGCCGTCCGTGTCGCGGCCTTCGCGCACCGCGGCGGTGAGCATCGCCGGTGTGAGGTCGACACCGACGACGACGCCCTGGTCGCCGACTTGGGCGCGCAGCGTGGGCAGTACCCGGCCGGTGCCGCAGCCCAGGTCAAGGACACGTTGGCCCGGGCGCAGCCCCATCCGCTCGGCCGCCGCTGCGTACCGGGGGCCGTCGCCGGCGAAGCGCTCCTCCCAGGTGGCCGCCCGCCGGGTGAAGAACGCGCGGGCCGCCGTCCGTTCGGCCCGCGCCGCGACGAAGGCGGCGAAGCGCTCGACCACGCCGTCGCGGTGCCGGGCCAGGGCCGCCAGTTCTGCGGGGGCGGACTCGAGCAGGTCCGGTGCTGAGGCAGCCTCGTCCGGGAAGGCCCCGGCGAAACCGTCGACCGCTGCCTTGTCCACCTCCAAGTGCCAGCAGCGTCGCCTTCGCCGGAAGGTCCATCGTGTCGCTGTGCCAGTGCAGCACCCGCAGCCGCTCCGGCACGGCGGCGAACAGCGGGTCGGCGTGCGCGGACGCGGTCATGCGTACGTCGCCCCATCCGATCTGCGCGCCGGTGCCGGGCCGGGCGACACCGCCCGCCGCGACCGCCAGCAGCTGCGAGCCCAGGCACACGCCCAGCACCGGCACCTCGGCCTCCAGCGCGGCCCGCAGCAGGGCCAGTTCCGCGCTGCGCCCGAGGAAGTCCTCGTAGGCGGCCATCGGTCCGCCCATCACCACCAGGGCCACCACGTCGTCCACCGTGTCCGGCACCCGGTCACCTGCCCAGGTGCGGCAGACCCGGACCGGCAGTCCGGCCGCCCCGAGCGCGGTGCCGATGGCGAACGGCCCTTCCTGCGGTGCGTGTTCCACGATCTGGATCACCGGCCACCACCTCCCGCACGACCGTACCCGGGCAGCAGTCGCGAACAAACGCACATGCGAGAACAGATGCCGGGCGCAGATGGTGTCTGCGAACCTCCATCCCCGTTCTGACGCGCATATGCCTGCGCCTCGACGCCCGAACGGAACAAGGTTGCCGGAGCCGCCGACCCCCTGGGAACGCCCCTGGTTCAGGGACCTTGTCCGGCCCCGCGGGCAGCCGTTGTCAGCGGTGGTCACCACGGGCACGGCCGGCCGGATGGTGTCGGCCGGATCGCTGCACCGGCGGAGCGGGCAGCCGACAGGCCGACGTCCGGAGCCGCACTCCGAAGATCACGGCGCGTACGCTGAGGCGCATGGTTGAGCATCGCATGGTCGAGGTGAACGGAGTTCAGCTGCACATCGCCGAGGCGGGCGAAGGCCCTCTGGTGGTGCTGCTGCACGGCTTCCCCGAGTCGTGGCACTCCTGGCGCCACCAGTTCGGCCCCCTGGCCGACGCCGGCTTCCGCGTGGTCGCCCCCGACCAGCGCGGCTACGGACGCAGCGACCATCCCGACGACGTCGACGCGTACAGCATCCTTCATCTGGTCGGCGACGTCGTCGGTCTGATCCAGGCCCTGGGTGAGGAGAAGGCGTACGTCGTCGGGCACGACTGGGGCGCGCCGGTCGCCTGGCACACCGCGCTGCTGCGGCCGGACATCGTGCTCGGGGTGGCCGGCCTGAGCGTGCCGCCCCCCTTCCGCGGGCCGGAACCTCCGCTGGTCGCCATGGACAAGACGTTCGGCGGGCGCTTCTACTGGAACTACTTCAACCGTCGCGGTGTCGCCGACGCCGAGTTCGGACAGGACACGCGCACCACGTTGCGGAAGTTCTTCTACTCGGCCTCCGGTGACGTTCCCGGCGGACCCAAGCAACTGCTGGTCGATCCCGAGCGGGGCTGGCTGGCTGCCCTGCCGGACCCGGAAGTGCTGCCGCCGTGGCTCACCGAGGAGGATCTCGACACGCTCACCGAGAGCTTCTCCAAGGGCTTCACCGGCGCTCTCAACTGGTATCGCAACCTCGACCGCAACTGGGAACTGACCGCACCGTGGCAGGGCGCCGACATCACGCCGCCCGCCCTCTACATCTACGGCGACCGCGACCCCGTTCCCGCCTTCCCCGGCAGCCCGGAATTCATCGAAAGCCTCCCCGACCGAATGCCGAGCCTGCGACGCAAACCCCTCAAGCTCGCGGGCTGCGGACACTGGACACAGCAGGAACGCCCGGACGAGGTGAACGCGGCACTCATCGAATTCCTCAGGGCCTGCCCCTGAGCCCGCCCGCCGAACCTGCCGGCCTAGGGCCCGGCCATGGCTGGATCGCGACGGCTGCGGACCGACCATCGTTCCGTTCTGGCCGGCCGTTCCGCCCTGGCCGGCAGGTCAGTCGGGGCAGCGCTCGATCAGTTTTGCCAGGTTGTCCAGCCTGCGCAGGATCCGGGCTTCGGGAAGTTCGTCGACGAAGAGGGGCAGCCGTTCGACGCCGACGTCCTCATAGGCGTCGATGAGGCGCTCGTCGTCGCCGGGGACGTTGTGGACCGATACCGGTACGCCGTCGGCGGCGGCCGGCTGAATCGGGACGTCGGACCTTGAGCGCGGCCGGCCGTTCGCCCAGCCGGGCGCCGCGAGTGCGGGGATCGACGCCGTCTGCGCGCATCTCGTCCATCTGCAAGTTGACGCCGACCCCGAGCGGGAACCGACCGCCGGACAACCGGTCGAGGCCGGCCACCTCCTTCGCCGTCTGGAACACGTCCCGCTGCGGCAGGATGACGATTCCGGTCCCCGGCAACAGCTTCTCGGTCACCGCAGCGGCTATCGACAGCTCGACGAAGGGTCGTAGATGCGCACATGCGCGGCCGTGGCACTGGGCCGCCCAGCGGATGTCCGATCTTCGAGTGCACCGGGATGTGTGTGCTCGGGGACGAACATCGCGTCGGATCCGCGTTCCTCCAGCGCCCTGCCCAGCCGGTCGGGGCGGATCCCCTCGTCGGTCATCGGACTGTGCACACCGAACTTCAGTCGAGGCCGGTGGCTCCGGGCTCCGTCGCGTCCGCTCTCCTGACGCCGCCACCCCGCCCGGGGCGTCCCCCGCCCCTCGTCCCCGCCGGCTGAGCGCGCCGGGGGTTAGCCCTACCTGGAGATGTGCGGACAGCAGGATCGCCCCGGGCGGTCGCATCCGGACATGCTGAGTCTCGCAATTGCCGCTGGTTTCCCGATGATTCCGTAGGAGTTGGCTCGTGCGTGAGCAGGCATGGCAGAGGTCCGGTTCGTCCTGGCGGAACAGCGGTCGGCGCAGAGCCGCGCCGGCCGCGGCCGCGATGGCCGTCGGCGTCCTGACGTTGGGCGCCCTGGCCCCGCCCGCAGCGGCGTCCGCCGCCGCCGGGCCGGACGCCGTCCGCAAGAGCCTGAACGCGCTGGTGCACACCGACGGCGTGCCCGGCGCGCTGGCGAGCGTCGAAGACCGTCGCGGCCGCACCCGCACCTACACCGCAGGGCTCGGCGACCTGGCAACCGGTGCGAAGGTGCCCCGGGACGGCCAGGTGCGCATCGGCAGCAACACCAAGACGTTCACGGCGGTGGTCGTGCTGCAGCTGGTCGGTGAAGGCAGGATCGGCCTCGACGCCCCGGTCGACACCTATCTGCCCGGCCTCGTCCGCGGTGACGGTATCGACGGTCGGCACATCACGGTCCGCCAGCTGCTCCAGCACACCAGTGGGCTGCCCAACTACAGCAACTACCTCAGCGACGACATCCGCTACTACGACCCCCGCGAACTCCTCGAACTCGCTCTCCATCACAAGGCCGACTTCGCCCCCGGCACGAAATGGGCCTACAGCAACACGAACTACCTGGTGGCCGGTCTGATCGTTCAGAAGGTCACAGGCCGCCCGCTCGCCGAGGAGATCGACCGCCGCGTCGTCGAGCGCGCCGGATTGCGCCACACCTACTTCCCCGCCCCCGGCGAGGTGACGATCCGGGAGCGCCATCCCAAGGGTTACTACCAGGATTCGGCAGGCGCGCCTCTGGCCGACGCCACGGAATGGGATCCTTCCTGGGCCTGGGCTGCGGGCCAGATGGTGTCCACCACCTCCGACCTGAACCGGTTCCTCACCGCGCTGTTGGCGGGCCGCCTCCTCCCGAAGGCTCAGCTCGCCCAGATGCGCACCACCGTTCCGGCCTCCTACCCCTTCCCCGCCGGTGCCCGTTACGGGCTGGGGCTGGTGAGCACGCCGCTGTCGTGCGGCGGTGTGTACTGGGGCCACGGCGGCAGCATGACGGGATACGAGACCCGAGGCGGCGCCACGGAGGACGGTCGCGCCGCCGACGTCGCCGTGACCATACAGCCGAGCCAGGAAACCAAGGAGCATATGGAAGCCGTCGTCGACACTGCCCTGTGCCGCTGAACCGCTGAACCGCGCTGGGATCGGCCCTCCCCCGCCGTCGCAGGTGTCCTGTGCCCGTGGCCGCCCCAGCGCGCGTTGCCCCCTTGGAGACGACATGCGTCAACTCCTGCCATCTGCACGGTCAATGACTATCTGATGCGACGAGTCTGCGCTTCACCTGTCGACGGAGGGGCAGTACCAGGGTGCTGAGGTAAATGGGTTCCCCTCACCTACGTCGCGGCGCGGGACAGGAGCCTGCCGGCAGGCAATGCGGCGGTCGGTCGACGACGAGGTGCTCCAGACCATGGCCGTAGTGGGAACTCCCGAGGAACTGGGCCGGCAGATCCAGCAGCGGTACGGCGGAGGTCTGTTCACCCGCGTCGGACTGCTCCTCACCGGACCAGCGGATCCTTCTCTCGCCCTGCAGCTCGTCGAGGCGGTGCAGGCATCCTCCGCCCCATCGACCGAATGCCCCGGTCCGCCGGCTCCCCGTGCAGACCTTCCAGGAGCCGGCCGCCATTGCCTGCTGGCCGCCTGCGATGATCGACACGTGACCCCTGAAACTGCGCGGCCGGGCCGCACGAAGTACGTCCTGTTCGACGTCGACGGCACGTTGATCGATGCTGTGAGCAACCAGCGGCAGGTCTGGAGCACCTGGGCGGAGCGGTACGGGCTGGATGCGGACGAGGTCTACCAGGTGGCCCTGCGGACGCGGCCGATGGAGACGTTCGCCCAGGTCGCGGCCGACCGCGATCCACACGACTGCCTGGCCGCGCTGCACGAGCTGGAGGACGAGGACGTCCGGTCCGGCGTCTATGCGGCCTTCCACGGCGCGTCGGAGTTGCTGCACGGCCTGCCGCCGGGGTCCTGGGCGCTCGTGACCTCGAACTACGAGCACCGGGTGCGCGGCCGTTTCCAGCGGACGGGCCTGCCGGTGCCGGGCGTGATCGTGGACGCGGCCGCCGTCGAGGAAGGCAAGCCCTCTCCCGTCCCGTATCTGCGGGCCGCTGCCCAATTGGGTGCAGCGCCGGGAGACTGCCTGGTCATCGAGGACGCACCGTCCGGAGTGCGGTCCGGGCTGCGGGCCGGGATGACGGTGTGGGGCGTGAACGCCGCCGTCGCGGTGGAGGGTGTGCATCGCCACTTCGGCAGTCTGCGCGAGGCGGTCCCGCACATCCTGGACTTCGCGGCTGGACGTCACGGGAATGCCGCAGCCTGAGGCCGTCCGCCGGTTCCGGGCATCACCGGGATGATCTTCGTGTGGCCGGTGTGGTCACGGTGTCCGCGCGGCCTTGGAGAGCCCTGTTCGCCGGGCTGAGCCCGGGCTGCTCCTGGGCACTGCCGACCGCGCTGAGGCAGGAAGGCGTGGCCGAGGTCAGGAAGGCGTGACCGAAGGCCGACGGGGACGGCCGTGGGAGTGCGTCCGACCGCGAGACCGTCGGCCCGATGGCCCTGCTGCCCGTCGGCCTGGGCCTGGCCGTCACCGTCACGCAGCACATCCCGGCAGGTCAGACGACTCGTCGCCGCGGTTTCAGTGCCACCATGGGAAGCTCGGGCGCCGGCAGCGGCTCACCGTCGTACCCCGTCACCGAGCCGAACCGGTCGCCCGTCATCCAGTCCTCACGCGCCTGCACGATCTCCTCGTGCGACCGTCCGATGAAGTTCCACCACATGACGATCTCCTCCTCGAACGGCGTTCCGCCGAGCAGGATCGTCCGTGCGGGCCCGTCCGACTCGTTGGTGATGGTGAGTGTGTCGGTGCCCGGGTGGGCGTAGCCCAGCTCCGCGGGTCGCAGGGGGACGCCGGACAGGCGGATGTCGCCCTGGTCGACCAGGAGGCCGTGTTCGAAGTGCGGGTCCACGGTGAGGGTGAGGGCGGAGTGGCGGGCGAGGAGGATCTCGGCGCCCAGCAGGGGCGTGAAGGTCCGCACCGGGGAGACGGCACCGGCGAGGCAGCCGAGGAAGACCCTGAGTTCGGCTCCGTCGAGGAGTTGGGGCTCGGGCACGTGGTGCTGGAAGTCGCGTGCGGTGTTCCGGTGGGCGTCCGGCAGTGCCACCCACAGCTGGACGCCGTGCAGAACGGCGGTCCCGGGAGTGGAGACCTCGGAGTGGGCGATGCCGTGCCCGCCGGTCATGAGGTTCAGCTCGCCGGGTCGCACGAGGGCGTGGCTGCCCAGGCTGTCCCGATGCTCGATCTCCCCGCTGAACAGCCAGCTCACCGTCTGCAGGCCGGTGTGCGGATGGGGGGCGACGTCCATTCCGCCGCTCTCCTCGACGGCGTCGGGGCCGTAGTGGTCCGCGAAGCACCAAGCGCCGATCAAGGTCCGGGCGCGCTGCGGTAGCGTGCGCCGCACGGTCATCGCCCGCGGGCCGCCGAGCGGCACGTCGCGCGCGGCCAGGACCTCCACCTGCGGCGCACCGGCCGGCCGGCCGTCGTCCGAGGATGTGCCGCGGTGCACTTCCGTGGATTTCGTCTCGGCTCTGCTCACCGTGGACCGCCTCCCGATTCCCCGCATTGTTCTATGTTCAACTATTATGTGTGATCGTAGCCCCTCCGAAGGAGTTTCGGGTTGACCACCTACACGACCGGCACCGCGGTCCAGCGGATCTTCATCGACAAGCAGAGTCCTGACGCGTACCAGTCACTGGTACGGACGTCCGAGGCGGTGCACTCGGTCGCCGCCGAGGCGGGGCTCGAACGCACGCTGGTGGAGCTGATCAACCTGCGCGTCTCGCAGATCAACGGCTGCGCCTTCTGCCTCGACGTGCACACGCGGGCCGCCCTGCGCGCGGGCGAGACCACGCAGCGGCTCGGCGTGCTGGCGGCCTGGCGGGACACCGAGCTCTTCACCCCCGAGGAGCGCGCGGCACTCGCGCTGGCCGAGGTGACCACCGTCCCCGGGGACGCCGCCGTCCAGCAGGCCGCGTACGACACGGCCCGCGAGGCGCTCACCGACGACCAGGTCTCCGCCGTGATCTGGGTGGCGATCACCATCAACGCGTTCAACCGGGTCTCGATCATGAGCAAGCACCCGGTTCGGCGGCGGTCGCTGTCCGGTTGAGCCTGAGGTCATGGCCGCCTCCGGGTGAGCCGTTCAATGGCTTGCCGCGTTCTTGCGCGGTGTGGCAGGGTTCGGCGAGTCGATCTACACGTACCCATGCACGATGAAGGACTGAAGCCTTTGATCACGGCGTCCCCCAGCGGCCGCCGTCGGCACTGATCCCGACTGCCTTCCCGGCAGCGGGCAGCGGTGCCCTCGCGTCTCCTCACGGCGGCCCCACGCATGTCCCGTGCTCCCGGCTCCGGCCGGTCCCGCAGCCCTCGCGGCTGCCATTCCACGTGAGGTCATCATCATCGTGCATACCGACGTCCAGAGTTTCGCCGTCGCCAATCTGCTGCGCCGTCCGGCGGCGGTCGAAGTCGCAGGCTTCGTCGCGGGATTCGATCCCACGACGACCAGCCCGTACGTCAACTACGCAACCCCGGTCCCCGGCACCGAGCCGACCGCCCGGGACATCGACTCCCTGATCGAGGCATTCCGTGACACCCCTCGTAGCCCAAGCGGCCGTTGATGCCGAGCTCGTAGTCGAGTTGGTCCACCGCACGCTGGTCGAGGTGGAGACCGCAGGCGACCATCCCGGCCTCGCACCGCTGCCGCAGAAGCCGCATCGCCTCGCCCTGCCCGGGCTCCGCGCCGACCACTTCGGGTTCGGGGAAGTGCGGCGTGCCAAGCCCGAGATCGGCGACGGGGTCGATGGCGCAGGCTTCCGCGACCGCGATCGTGTCGGCGACCAGTTGCCCGGCTCCGGTTCAGATTCCTTGCATGGCAGTAACCGTGCTGCGCTGCTGGGGGACCTCTGGGCTCGCCGGTTAGTGCACGTGCTCTCTACGCCCACCCGTCCAACGAGACCTGAGGGCCGACGGTGAGGAAACCGTTGGGGGCTTCGATGCCCCAGGCGCCGTGGATGATGTGGGCGACCTTCAGAGCTTCCGACTTCACGGTCAGGCCGGTCTCTTCGTGCAGCTCGCGTACGGCGGTTTCCGTGATCGGCTCGCCGGGCTCGCTCTTGCCGACAGGTAGGTCCCACATGCCCTGGGCGAACTTGGCGTTCTGGCTGCGTTGAAGGAGGACGACGCGGTTGGTGGCCTGGTCGTGGACGATGACGGCGGCGACGAGGAGGGGCATGGATTCGAGCGCGGGCTTGAGGGCTTTGGGCTGGTCGTCGGTTGTCCGCTGAGCCACGGTTTTGTCCCTTCATCGGCCGGTTGATGGGCAGCTCAGGCCAGTGCTTCGCGTGCGCGGCGTGCGAGTTCGGAGGCTCCGGGCACTTTGCGCCGCTGGTAGACAGCGAGGGTGAAGCGGAGTGATGTGATCGCTTTGCGGGTGCGGTCGGAGGTCATGCCCTCCATGAGGGTCAAGGCCTGGGACCAGGCGGCGACGGCTTCGTCGGCGCGGGCCTGGGCGGCGAGGCTGTCGCCGAGGTCAGCGAAGGTGAGGGCGTGGACACGCTTGTACTTCTTGGGGTCCCACCGCACCAGAGCGTCTCGGTGTTGTTGCTCGGTGCCGACGTGGTCGGAGAGGCCGGTCAGGGTGCGGGCGGTGTGGCTGGCGACGGTGCCAGCGGCTGGGCCGCTGACGCGGGAGTAGCTGGGCTGCGGGCCGTCTTCGCGCAGGAGGGCGTCTTCGGCGGCAAGCAGAGCGCGGGCCGCTGCGGGCTTCTCGCCTACAGCTGCGTAGGCGCGAGCGTGGGTGATGTGGAGGAGGGCCTCGGTCTGGCCGTCGACGTGGCCGAGACCGCGGGTGAGGGCGCCTTCGACGAGGTCGACGCAGTGGTGGGGCTGCTTGAGGCTGAGGGCCTGGTGGGCGAGGGCGCGCATCATCCAGGCGGCGTGACCGCGTGGGTCGGCTTCGCAGGCGAGCTGGTAACCGACTTGGTAGTAGCGTTGCGCTGCACCTTCCTGGCCGAGGTCGTGGTGCTTCCAGCCTGTTGTCGCCGCAGAGACTGTGTCCCAACCAGGTCGTGTCGCCTCAGGAGGCGGCGATTGCTCCGGCCCGTGTCCCGTTGGGGCGGCCCCTCGTGTCGCTTTCCATGGTGACAATCACCGTATCAAGTGACGTGGGTCACTCCTGATGGCCTGTCGGTGGGCGGCTGGGCAGGCCGGCCCCGCGCGTCGGGTAGCGCAGACGCAGGGACGGCAATTGTTGGGGCCAGCGCAGTACTTGGGGAACACGCCGGCTCAACCTCTCGTCGTGGAGGGCACCGACCGCTCGCCAGGCAGCTTCGGTGACCTCTTCGGCCTGCAGCTGGCCGACCTCGGCTGTGTTGCGGAGAGAAACGGGCTGACCCGTCGCTGGGGACGATTACCGTATGCCCGCGGTGAGACTGTACTCCGGCAGCGCGATGTCCCCGGCCTTGGCGAACTGTGCGGCGAGCAGGTTCCGCATGGGCCAGCGGGTCATCTGCCGCATGGAGAGGTCCCGCAGACGGATGCCGAGTCGGCCCGAAGGCGCGAATCCAGAGGCGCCGCCCGGCGGGAGCTGCTGAGCCTGGCTCACGTACGGGCGCATCACCTCGTCGTATCGGCGGAAGGCGATGCGGTGGTCGCCCTCGGCAGCGGCGAGTTCACCGGCCAGGACATAAGCGCCGACCAGAGCCAGGCTGGTCCCCAGGCCGGTCAGCGGGGTCGCGCAGTATCCGGCGTCCCCCAGCAGCGCCACACGGCCGCGCGACCAGCGGTCGAGGCGGACCTGGCCCATGGAGTCGAAGAAGAAGTCCGGAGCAGCGCGCATGGCCCGCAGCAGGCGTGGGGTCTCCCAGCCGACGCCGGCGAAGCGCTGGGCCACGAGTTCCTGCTGGGCGGCGACGTCGCGGCGGTCGTAGGCGATCGGTGCCGATCGGAAGCTGAGGCCGGCCTTGATCTCGCCGGGGAGACGGCCGGGCCGTGCGGAGGCGACCAGTCCGCCGGGCGCATTGTGCATCAGGTACCAGCCGTCGAGTTCCAGGTCGTCGGTGGCGGTGAACCAGGTCGTGTAGAGGCCGAGCGGGTGGACGAACTCCTGCTCCGGGCCGAATGTCAGCGCGCGTACCACGGAGTGCGGTCCGTCCGTGCCGACGACCATCCCGAACCGGCGCGGCGCGGCTTTCTCGAAGGTGACGGTGACCGCGTCCGCGTCTTGGGCGATACCCGTGACGGTGTCGTCGAACAGGTACTCCGTGTCCGGCAGAGTGGCCTCGTACAGCAGGAGGGCGAGATCGCCGCGGAGGATCTCGATCTCGGAGACGATCCCCTCGCCGCCGAAGCTGTCGGCGGGCACCCGCGCGGTGGTCCGGCCGGAGGCGTCGACGAGTGCGAGGCCGCGTTGGTCCACGCTCTCCGCCCTGGCCCGGTCCATCAGACCCATCCGCTCGATCACGGTGCGGCCGGCACCGCGCAGATCCACGGTCTGCCCGCCCGGCCGGGGTTCCGGCGCGCGTTCCACGATTGTGACCCTGGAGCCTCCCTTGCGTAGCCAGTACGCCAGCGCGGGCCCGGCGATACCAGCACCGCAGATGAGTATCTCGTTGTTCGGCATGATGTGAACGTACGCCGTACGCAAGATAGTGCGCAAGCAGGAAATAGCCTTTCAACATGAGGTGTTGGACAGTACTGCACTAGTACGGGTGGGTGGGGAAGGTGCTCGTACACGGGTATCGTCCGGCGCTGACGACTAGGATGGCCCCCATCCAGGTGCACTAGTGCGAGGAGTCTCGGTGGGCGGACAGGCGGTACCGCGCTACAGCCAGATCGTCGCCGAACTGCGGCAGCGAATCGAGACGGGCGAACTGGCGCCGGGCGATCGCGTGCCGTCGACCCGCGAGATCACCAAGCAGTGGGACGTCGCGATGGCAACCGCGACCAAGGTACTCACCGAACTGCGCCGAGAGGGGATGGTCCGCGCCGTCCCTGGCGTCGGGACGGTTGTGGTGGCCCCGAGCCGCCCGGTGCGGGCCGCCCGGCCCGCTGCCGCCGCACGCTCGGGCGGGCCGTCTGATGCGTCACCGGGCCAGGCGGCGCTCACGCTCGGACGGATCGTCGGCGCCGCCGTCACGGTCGCCGACGCGGAGGGGCTGGCCGCGGTCTCGATGCGCCGGGTGGCCGCCGAGCTCGGGGTGGCGACCATGTCGCTGTACCGGCACGTGGCCGACAAGGACGATCTGCTGACGCGGATGATGGACACGGTCATCGCGGAGCACCCGCTGCCCGCCGACCCTCCGGCAGGCTGGCGCGAGGCGATCGAACTGGCGGCGCGGCAGCTCTGGGACCTCTTCCGCCGCCATCCGTGGCTTGCGCCGGCCCTGTCGGTGACCCGCCCTCAGATGATCACATCGGCGCTTCCGTACAGCGAGTGGATGCTTGCCACCCTGCACGTCCACGGACTCGACCTGCAGTCCGCCTTCACCGCGCACCTCATGCTGCTCAATTACGCCCGCGGTATCGCCGTCAACCTGGAGTCGGAGCGGGAGGCTGAGGCGCACAGCGGACTCGACAGCGAGGAGTGGATGGACACCCAGGAGCCCACGCTCCTGACGATACTGGGCACCGGCCGCTTCCCCGAGCTCTCCCGCCTCGCCACGACCGGTTACGACCTCGACCTCGACGCCCTCTTCGAGTTCGGCCTCCAGCGCCTCCTCGACGGCCTCTCCTCACTCCTCAACAAGAGATCCGTCGGCTAAACGAAGAAACGGCGTCCTCATACCCTTCCCGGACGCGGGAGGGGCTGGCCCGGCGACCCACACCCGCCATGACGTCGTACCTACTGGCCGGGCCGCCGACGACCAGGTCACCGTCTGGCTCAACCCCGCGCACGGCGCCTTGCTCATGCACGTGATCCGGACCGGCCTGGTCACCCCCGTCTGGTGCACCAGCTGGCGCCAAGACGCCACCACGCTCATCGGCCCGCTCATCGGCTTCCCGCCCCTGCCGTACGTCGACCTCCCGCGCCCACAGATCACGACCAGCCACCCCAACGGCTTCTGGAAACGGGACCACGTCGACACCTGGCTCGGCGACGCACCTGCCATCTGGATCGACGACGACTTCACCGGCCTCGACCACGAGTGGGCGAGGGAACGCACCACTCGCGGCCAGACGACCGCCCTGGTTCAGCCGGATCCTCGCGTCGGGCTCCTGGCCGAGCACGTAGTCGAGGTCCTGGCTTGGGCCGCCCTATTGCCCGTCGCGCGGGCAGATGCCTCAGGGAACTCCTGTGACACGAAGGCCGCACGTAGCCTGTGAGGAATCGTGAGCAATCCGGGAGCGGTCCGATGGAGATCACATGGCGTCGGATCGAGGAGCAGGACTTCCCTCTGCTGCGGATATGGCTCCAGCAGCCCCATGTGAAGCGTTGGTGGAATCACGAGACCACAGTGGAAGCGGTGGCACGTGACTTCGGCCCCGCTGCCCGAGGCGAGGAGCCCTCGGAAGACCTCCTCGCCTTCCTGGAAGGCCGTCCGGTCGGTCTCGTACAGCGTTCACGCCTGCGCGACTACCCCGAGTACCTGGCCCAGCTCGGCGCCATCATCGCCGTACCCGACGACGCAATGACCATCGACTACCTGATCGGCGATCCCCGCCACACCGGCCAGGGCATCGGCACAGCGATGATCCACTCCGCCATCGAGCAAACCTGGGCCGAACACCCGGCCACCCCGTGCGTACTCGTCCCAGTAGCGGCAGCCAACCGCCCTTCCTGGCGGGCCCTCGAACGAGCCGGGCTGTGCCGCATCGGAGTCGGAGACCTGGAACCGGACAACCCGATCGATGACCACACCCACTACCTCTACCGCATCAACCGACCAGGGACCGGCAACTGACAGCCGTGCAGGGCTGTCCGCGCCTTTGGTACCGGCGGTACCATCGATACCATGTCGCATCCCAAAGCCATGAACCTGCGTTTCCCCGATCCGGCCCAGCGCGCCGCGATCGAGACCGCCGCGAAGCAGGAGGGTGTCAGCCTGCAGGAATACATCCTCTCGGCCGCCTACGCCCGCGCCACCGCCGTGGAGGAACGCTTCCTCGAAGCGTTCAGGGCGTCGATGGCCCACAGCGATGACGCGTTCGCAGAGGGGGCCGGTACGGCCGATCCCGCCGCCGAGCAGCGCGCGGCGGAGCTGGAAGCGCGTCGTGATCTCGAGGCGCAGCAGGAGCGGGGTCACGCCGCGTGACACAGAACGAACCACTCCACCCTCTTGATGTGGCCTTCCTTCTGCACGCCGCCGAGCTGCTGCCCGGCGATCCCCAGGTCGACGACTACGGCCCGCTCTACGCAGCCGTCGCCCGGGTCAACGCCCGCGCCATGGAACGCGACGTCTACGGCTCCCCGTACCTCAAAGCCGCCGCGCTCCTCCAGACCCTGGCAAAACTGCCCTGCCTGGAACACTCGGGCGAAGCCTTCGCCTGGCACTCCACCGAGGCCTACCTCGCCCTCAACGGACACCGGCTCGACTACCCGCCGAAGGAGGCGGTCTCATTGGTGCGCGACGCCGCCACCGGCACGATCGAAATCGGCCTCATCGGCCGACAACTCCGCGCCTGGAATGTCTCCTGACCTGGCAGGAGACACCTGGTCGCCCTGCTGGAGACCGGGAGCTACTGGACCTACAGATCCACGGGCAGCAGACGGCCGGAGCTGCCTGGAGGACCAGTGGCTGCACCCGCCCTTCCAGCTTTCGACGGACCGTTACGATCTGTATCCGTAGGGTGATCTACTTCGTTCTCCACAGCGTCATTGGGGGGGACCGTGGGAATAGAGAACTGTGCCGTTGGGGCGATTGACGCAGGTCAGCCACGCAGCAGGAGCGCCAGTGACGCTTGCACCTGCTGACGGGGGGCGTCGGAGCCGGCGCCGCCTTCGTAGGTTGAGGCCATGGGGTATTCGTCGCACGTCCTCCCTACGCCGGACACCGCCAGATATCCGGCGCCGGGGGGGGTCCAGCGTGCGGCGTACGGCCCACTTGAGGGCACCTCCATCCGCGCGCAGCCTCACCGTGCGTTCAGCGCCCGCCGGGCCCGAAGGATGACGTTCTGCGCGTCCACCCCGTACACCGCTGACTCCCGCAGCGTGTCCCACACCCGCAGGTAGGCAGCAATGGAGTCGGCATCGTCCAGCCACAGCTCAGCGTGCCAGTCTTCTGTGATGACGAGCCGGTCGTCCAAGACCCAAAAGGCGTTCGCCGCGGGGATCTTCAGCGAGGCGCTGAGCGGGACGATCCCCAGTTCGACCGTGTCTATACCGACCATGCCCGAGAGCCTGTCCAGTTGGGCCGCGAGCATGGACGGCGAGCAGATGAGTGCGTGCAGGGCCGCCTCCCATACCAGCGCGTGGAATCGGTGACCTGCCTCGTACAGCCATTCCTGCCGGCGCATGCGGGCTCGGACGGCCTCGTCGGTGTCGCGGGTGGTCCCGTGAAGATCCGCGTACCGAAGGAAGATCGCCCGCGCATAGTCGGCGGTCTGGAGCATGCCGGGGACGACAGCCTCCTCCCACGCGCGGATGATCCCGGTCCGGGAGACTTCCAGGTTCCAGCTGTCCTGCACGGGACGGTGACCGGCGGCGAGCTGGCGGCGCCAGGAACGGATGTGGGACTCGAAGCCTTTGAGGCGGGCGTCGAGTTCGTCGAAGGCATCGGGGCTGTCAACACCCCCGGCCCAGGCACGCAGGTCTTCGCTGGTGGCGGTCTGCTGCCCGTTCTCCAGCTTGTAGACCTTGGAGTGCCCCCAACCGAGCCGCTGGGCGAGTTGAGTGCCGGTGAGCCGACCCCCAGGGGCCGAGAGGCGCAGTTCTCGAAGGCGGACGCCGAGGGCTTCCCGGGCCTGCTGGAAGTCGGTACTCACTGGCTCCCTGTCAGTGCTGCCGCAGCTGCGCCGCGAACTCGTCGTAGGGCACGGAGAGGTGCACGGCGGCGTCTCGGATCTGGCAGTACCCCAGGACCGCGGCAGGCTCGGTGATGACCTCCAGGTCGCCGAGGACGTCCTGATCGTCGAAGTGGAGCACGACGACGAGACGGCTGTCGAAGACCCAGAAGTCCTCGTCTCCCAGGTGCGCACGGACCGCGTCCTTGCGCCACACGTTACGGACGTCCTCACCGGTGGCCGCGTTGGTCCGCGCGTAGCTCAGAAGGAACCGCTGGCCGTCGGTGGGCGGGTCATCAACGACGCGGACCCGGCCGACGCACTTGCCGTTGTCGGTCTGCCGGCGGATGTTCGTGCACCAGTCGCTGTCAAGGTCCATGGGGGCCTCGCCCGTCCGCAGGAACTCGTCGAAGCCGAGGTCTTCCCGGTCCGAGGCGTAACCGCCCCTGGTCTCCAAGTGCCAGGCCGTGTACTCGAAGGTGCGGAAGAGCTGCCCGAACTCCTCCAGGCTGATCACCTTGCGCACGCGCTGCATCTCCTTGGGGGCGTGGTTCACGAGCAGCTCGCGCGGCACCACGACGGCAGCGTCTCCCGGGCCGAAGTGCTGGAGCTGGGCGAGGGCGTCGGGGTCGGTGAGGGGTGTGCCCTGGACGATGATCTCGCCAGAGCCCGTGTCCTCGTGAAGCGCCGGGCAGCTGCCGTTCTTGCTGTCCGTACCGGTGAACCGCAGTCGTCGAGCCATGTCGCCTCCGTCATCGGGTGGGCCACCAGCATCACCGTGCTCCAAGCCCGTGCACTACAGCGTGCCGCCCCCTCCGTGAGACCACACGAGAACATCCGGACTGCTTGCAAGAACATTCGAGAACATCGCATCGCGTGCGTCAACAGTGCCTTCGTACGGTCTCGTTCATGGCCTCACCTCCCGAGCACGCTGTTGACCCATTCGTTGCTGTGGAGTCTCTCCGCGCGGCACTGGACCGGGCAGGGATCGTCCTGCCGTCCCTCGCGGTCGACCCCGCGGCACCCGCCCTCGCCCTGGTGGAGCTCGGCCGTGTCCGCGCCGACGTGGCCCTGCGCCTGGCTGAGGCACTCCAGCCCCGAGGAGCAGCAGCATGACCACCACAACGGACGTCCCGCCGGAAGTTCTGGGCGCACTGGCTGAACATCTGCCGGGACCAGACGGCCTGCCCGACGAAAGGGCCCGTGGTCGCGGCTGCATCTGGTGCGGCCAGCACCTGACCTCTGAGACCGCCGTCGACCTCGGCGAGCAGGTCGAGCAGTCCGACGTTCTGCGCTGGTTCCCTCGGGGCTGTCACCCGTGCACGGCCGACCGGGCGCACCGCTCGATGCTCGACCACGCCTCGTTCTGCCCGCTGTGCGCGCACGCGGATTCGGCGGCGGCCTGTGTCCTCGGCCGGGGCCTGTACCGCCTGCAGAGGGAGTGCCGTCGATGACCCCGAAGACAACCACGGCACCAACAATTGCGCTCGGGGCGACGGCGTCCGGCTACTGCGGGAAGTGGTATCCCGGACAGCGCGGGTTCTGTACCCGGCCGCCCCACGCGGATAAGCGGCACGTCGATCACTACAGGGGCAAGAAGGCCATCACGGACGCCGAGGGCTACGTGTGGACTTGCCTGACCTGACCTCCGCTCCCCGCACACGCCGACGCACAGGGAGCGGGCAAGGCCTCCAGCGTTCCCCACGACGGCGAATCGGGGCGGGAGCAGCACTGGAAGACGCAGGGCCGTCCCTGGCACCCGTCAGGGGCGGTCCTGCACACGAACGCCCGCCTTGCGGGAGCACCCAGTACCCCCGGGCCGGGGGCCGCTCGTCTACACGAGGAGGAACAAGTGACCGTCGCGTTAGAACGTCCCACCGCAACGCACCAGCGGGATCCGCGAGAACTGCTCAACGCGGTCGCACCCCACATCACCGAGCTGACCGTCAACGTCTTCGACTCCGGCATGACCCTGTGGGACCGCGAGATCGCGCTGCTCCTGCGCGACCACACCATGGTCCGCGACATGGCCGAACGGATCCTCGGCAACGCCGTCATGTACGTCATGGGCTCCATCGAGAACCCCGACGTGCACCTCGGCGTCGGCAAGCTCGTCGACATCGGCGTCCACCAGCTCATCCTCGACACGCCCGTCTGGTGGGGCATCTGCCGCCTCTACAACGGCGGCCGGTTCAAGCACCACGCCCCGTTCATCCAGCGCCGCAGCGACGGCCTGTGCCTGCGCACAGGCGACTTCCTCCGCAACCAGGGCTGGGCCGTCGACGAGGAACTGTGGGCCATCGACGGCGCGGACTGCTCCCCGTGCGACGACAAGGTCCCCGACAGCCACTGACCCCGCTACAGTCGCCCCCACCCTCACGTTCCCCCGGAGGGCGGGGGCTCCCGCATCCCGAAACGAGCCAGAGGAACACGCCGTGCCTGTACCCCACGACATCGTCGCCGAGACCGAACTGTGGGACGCCTACGCCGAGTCGGCGTTCAAGGACGACGCCGAGCCGTCGTTCTGCTGGACCCAGTACGCCGGCCACGGCCCGGGCCCGGAACTCCTTCACTCCCCCGAGTCCGTCCTGGAGGTCGGCTGCGGCACCGGCCGCGCCCTCGCCCACCTCGCGCAGCAGGGCGTGAAGGTCTGCGGCGTCGACCTCTCGCCCCGCATGGTGGAACGCGCCAGGCAGAAATGGGCGCCGCTCGGCGTTCGGATCGAGCAGAGCGAGATCCTCACATGGCTCGCCGACGACGAGGCACGCTACGACGCGGTGTACTCCATCTTCGGAGCGGCCTGGTTCACCGACCCCTCCCGCCTCTTTCCCCTCGTCCTCGAGCACCTGGCCCCGGGCGGCGTCTTCGTGTTCTCCCAGCCACCGGCCATCCCCGGCGCCTACGGCCCGCAGGGCATGTACAAGGGCGGCTTCGCCGGGAAGGCCATGTTCACCTACCGCTACAGCTACAAGCCCGCGGTGTGGGAACGCCACCTTCTCCGTGCCGGCTTCACGACGGCCGAGGCGACAGTGGTGGCGGCGCCGAAAGCCGGGCACATCGGCACCCTCATCGTCCAGGCCCGCGCCTGACCGGCCCTACTGCGGCCCATCCGCCCGAGGCCGTGAGTACCGTCCCTGGCATTCGCGCACGGTACGCGTGTGACTTGGGGGATGTGCGATGGGGGTTCGACTGTCGGGCGGGATCGGCCCATTACGGGTGTCCGTACCGGTGTTCGGTGCGGCCGGCGGCTTCTTCGGGGCCGGCCTGTTCGCGCTCAAGCCGCTCGCCTGGCTGCTGTGGTGGGAGCTGGTGCTGTGCTGGTACCTGCTGCTCGGCTGCCACTGGCTACCGCGGGTCGTCCACTGGAACGGGCCGCGCGCGGCGTGGAGGTGATGGCAGCGCCGGCAGGCCGAGGGCGTTGTCAGAGGAGGCGCTCAATACTCCAGCCGGACTTCTGTATCTCTGCGGTCAACGGCCTGGCGGTGTGGAGTGTAGCGGGGCTGTGGCATGCGCGGGACGGTCTTGGACACGTCGTCCCACCAACGTGTGTCCGCGCCGCATGTAGTGACAGCGCGACGAGCAGTCCGTTCTCGTGATCCACGACGTACCAACGAATGCTCGGGACCTGGCACTCGAAGAACTCTTCCTGCGGACCGGAACCCGCTTCTCCCGGGTGGAGTCCCTGCGGCGGGGGCGAGGGAGACTCGGTGGCACACCAGGTCCGAGTCGCCCTTCGAACATCCCTCCCACTTGCCGCAGTCGTAGCGCTTCTCGGGCCTGATGAGGTCGAGGAGCTGGTAGGCGTCGAGGGCCTACGATGGCGGCACATCCGCATCGGCGTTCAACTGACCGACACGGCCCAGCTCGGGCAACTTGCTGCCCGGCTTCGCGCGCGGCCCCGCCGTCGCGCGAGGCACACCAGCGGCGCCCGATCCCCTCGCCCGCCGCCCGGGACCTGTCCCACCCACCCACTTCTCTGTTCTTCCTGCTGTGGGGCGTGGACTCGGGGGCGTAGAGGGGATGTCGGCCACCCGACCACGGCCGGACCAGCGTGGTGACCTGCGGATTCGCTGGCACGCGCGGCTGAGGGTGCGGCCGGTTGCCGGACGGGTTGTCGGCGGGGATGTGAGCCTGGTCCACGGAGGCGTTGTCGCGTCGTGACCGTGGTCGGACCTTCATGGTCGGGGCTCTGGTCGGGGCCGGCTGCTGCTGTGACCGGTACACGCGGCGCCCGGCAAGGACGGCGCCGCACCGGCAGGGAAGCGAGCAGGTCCGTGATGATCGGCGTGGACGTGGGCAGCGCGGACCGGATGGCGCTGGGCGTGCTGGCGCAGTACCGGATGGCCACCACCGAGCAGATGCACCGAGTGATCGCCCCCGAGGTGCGTATCGAGCAGACCCGGCGGCGGCTGGCCAGACTGCGTGCCGAGGGGCTGGTTGAGCGCATCACCCTGCCGCAGGCCGGACGGACCCGGGTGTGGTTCCCCACCTCGTACGGCGTGCAACTCGCCTCCGAATGGCCCGAGATGCGCGGGCACCGTCCCTCCAGGACCACGAGCCGGGCAGCTTCGCATCGAACACCGGCGCCTTGACGTGCGTCGGCTCGCCGAGACCGACGACCAGGCCGTTGGCACCGGCGGCGAAGGCCATGTTCACGTCGATGCCGACCAGGAACCGATTCATGCACTCGGCGTCGGTGAGCGGCCGCGCCCAGTCGTACGCCTCCTCGAACAGCTTCTCGCCGGGGCCGCGGACATGGAAACGCGGCAGGCCGGCCAGGAGCGGGTGCCCGTCCGGGGCCTCGCACGGCGCGCAGTCCACCGGGTCCTTGCCCAGGCTGCCGGGGTTGTGCTCGGAGTGCCGCTTGCCGTCGGCGTCGGGCTCGGAGGCGCGGGTCGGCGGATGCAGCGCGGTCATCAGCTCCAGGCCGGTGACAGCCGTGGAACCACGCGGCGTCATCACCCGGGACGCGTACACACCCAGAATCCGGGCAAGTTCCGCCGGCGGCAGCTGCCCGGCCGCTCCCCAGTGACGGGAGTCGAGCGAATGCCAGGACGGGATGCACAGCTGCACGCAGGCCCGCTCCGAGCCCTGCGCCGGGCGGTAGATCCGCGCCCACGGCCCGAACCCGCGCTTCGTCAGCTTCCACTCCGCGCGCACCAGCTGCTTGATGACCTTGTGCCCCTCCGGCAGCCGCCCGGCCAGACGCTCCTCATCGGTGAGGGTCACCGGCAGGCCGAAGCGCTCCAGCGCGGCCTCGGTGAGCACGAGCAGCGGGTCAGCGTCCTTGCCCGGGCCGGACAGCTTCGGCTGCCCCAGCTTCGCCTCCTTCAGCGTCCAGTCCACCAGGGCCGGAATGGACGTGGCGGGCACGTCCAGGACCAGGCCGCCCGTGCAGTACGCCACGACCTGGCCGTCGTCTTCGACGTCAACGACCGCCAGCGGACCGTTCTCGAAGCGCGGGTCGGCTCCGCCCGCAGGGGTGCCGGCTGGGGCGGCCTTCTTCGCTCCGGGGCGCCGCCTCGACAAGTCCCCCCACAATCAGGCGCTGCACTACATCTCCGGCAGGGCCATCCACCGCGCCTCCGAGAGCTACCGCGGCGAGGGCAAAACCGATGCCAAGGACGCCGCCGTCATCGCCGACCACGTCCGCGTCCGCCGCGACCTGCACCCCTTACGCGCCGGCGACGACACCGTCACCGACCTCAAGATCCTCACCGGCCGCCGCACGGACCTGGTCGCCGACCGCACCCGCACCATCAACCGGCTCCGGGCCCAGCTCACAGGCATTTTCTCTGGCCTGGAACGGCAACTGGATCTCGCTAACACCGGCCCGCTCATCTTGCTGAGCGGCTACCAGACCCCAGCAGCCATTCGCCGAATCGGCGCCAAGCGGCTGGAGACCTGGCTGCGTAACCGTCACGTCGTCCGCGCCAACCGGCTAGCCGAGACCGCCGTCCAGGCCGCCGAACGACAGCACACCAGCCTGCCCGGGGAGAAGCTGGCCGCTGCGTCGGTGCGCATGCTGGCGAAGGGGTCCTGGCTCTCAATCAGCAGGTTGCCGAGCTCGACAAGGATATCGAGGCCAGGTGTCGCGATCACCAAGCCTTCGAAGTGATTACCAGCATGCCCGGCCTGGGCGTGATCCTCGGCGCGGAGTTCCTGGCAGCCACGGGCGGCGACATGACAGTCTTCGGCACCGCCGACCGCCTCGCCGGCTTCGGCGGTGTCGCGCCGGTGCCTCGTGACTCCGGGAAGATCAGCGGCAACCTGCGGCGTCCCCGGCGATACAACCGCCGCCTCCAACGGGTCTTCTACGCCTCGGCATTGTTCAGCATCCGACACTGCGGGGAATCACGACGGTTCTACGATCGCAAACGCGCCGAGGGCAAGCGCCACACCCAGGCTGTACTCGCCCTCGCCCGTCGCCGCGTCAACGTCCTCTGGGCCCTTCTGCGCGACGGACGGCGCTACGAACTCACGCCCCCAAGCGTCCTCGCGGCTTGACAAACGACATTAGGAATCAGTGGAAGTTCTCCTGAGTGGGCCCCGTTAGCCTTGACTCGGCCCACTCCGCCCGCGCTGCGCCGGCGCGCCCACTGGTGGATAGGGCCGGTGGCCATGAGTCGATCACCGCACAGGGCGGCCCACGGTCACGTACCAAGGTTCTTTTGGGCTGCCCTTTTGGGCGTTGTAGTGATGCGGTGGCGGCTGGCTATGGACTGGCTGGGTGAGATCTCGCCATACTCTGATCTACTCGGTTACGGCCGAGGGCCTTCTGCGCCACACGCGACACGATGTGGTGTCCGCGCGCAGGCAGTCGACGGCGTGGTCTGCTGTTCTGATTCCCACGTCGTAGCTCTTCTAGCCGGCCATGCCCGGCATTGCCTGAGATAGCTGCAGGCCAATTGTTCTGCAACGGCCCGAGTCGCCCATGAACCTGCTCGGGCAGGAGGGGAGTCCACTATGCCACACTTCATACCAGCACTTTCGCGGCAAGGCCGCCTTGCCGCAGTGTCGCTGCTTAGCGCCTCCATTCTCACAGCCCTGACCAGCAGCGCCGCTTATGCCGCCCAGGCAGACCAGAAGAACGGCCTGCCGACTTCGAAGGGCTACCCCGCAGTAGTCCCGTGGGTACCGAACTACATTTGGGACTGCAATCACTCGACCGGCGTGAGTTACACTGCGACCAACGGGACGGACCCACACGGGTACGACTACGTAGAATATCCCAAATGCTACTTCTATCCGGCCGGCACGCCGCAACTGGTGCTCGGGGCGGCGGTGAAGAAGTCCGCGGACATCAACAACTGCACCTCGGCTCAGGCCTCGAACATCATGAAGGCCTTCTCCGCCACAGTAACCAACGAAGTACAAGATATGAACGGGTATTCGACGCAGGTTGAGGCGGGCCTCCAACTCGGCGAGGCGCTGAAGCTGGGCATCAACCATGCCTGGCAGAATTCGCACACCGTGTCCAGCGGCACCGCCTACACTGATACTACGACCTACAATCTGTCCGTGAATCCCTATTCGATTGGTTATGTCCAGTGGCGGCCCTACCTCGCGCAGGTATCCGGCACCGTCATAGCCGATTACTGGGTGGCGACTCACGGCCAATGGACCTGGAGGGGCACGTACAAGACGGCGACCCCGGTACTGATCCCGGGGACCAACGAGGCAGATGGCGAGTGGAAAGTAGTTCTCAAGCCCTGCCCGTAACGATCTCCGCGAGTAAAATACGCATGTCACTCTGGAGACTCTTTCGCTCTTTACAGCGAGGGTGGCGCCCCGACTGCGGGCCACCCAGGACGGGTATCAACTCGAAGCAGCAGAGCCTGCCCAGAGCAGCTGAGGTCCCGGGCGACCTCGCAAAGGGAGTCGCGGCCCCTGACAGTGGATCTGCCGGGTTCAGCGACAGAGCTCCGTGAGGGTGTCATCGAAGTCGGGGAACTCCTGGGCCGCCAACTCGACCACTGCAGCGGGTGACCGACGCCAGCCCGGTGCGAACCGTTCAGCGACGGCCGTCAGCTCCTGGTTGGGGCGCGGGGTCCAGGCGGGCTCGTATGAGGTGGCTGCTTCCCAGGGGCCGAAGCCGCCAGCCAGCAGCCACAGGAAGTCGCCCAGATCCCGCGCGACAACACCGGTCTCCCCCTCCGACCCGAGGAAGACGACCGGTTGATCGGCCGGCGGCTGGCTCGGGCGGACCAGCCAGAACGCCGCATACCCGCCCGAGCCGTCCTGACCGAACACGCGGAAGTCGTCGCCGTCCAGTTCGCCGTTCCCGGTCCATGCTTGGAACCAGTCGGTGGTCTCCTCAGCGGACAGGAAAGCCGCGAAGGGCTCGAAGTCGACCCCGTCACCGCCTGCGTAATCGAAGGGAACGGCCATAGCAGCGGCGAGCGCAGCGGGGAACTGTCGATCATCGGTGGGCGTCACCTGCACAGGCTAACGAGGTAGTCAGACATCGGTGGCAGACGGTCAAGATCCACCGTCACAGGACGATCGCCGCCCCGCAGCCGTCTCACCCGATTCAGTCCACACAGGTCAACGCGATCCGGCCGACTAACTTCGTTGCGACAGGTCAGCCGTCCCGTACAGCACGGCTGGTGGGGCAGCTGTCCGTTGTCATCCAATCGAGGCGTTTGACAGCGAACCTAGTCGTTCCGGTTTCCTTGCCAACGAACCTAGTCGTACGAGGTGACGTACTGGGG
>NZ_JBIWPP010000051.1:0-48737 GCF_044768335.1 Streptomyces sp. NPDC101151
CTTACGACCGTGGCCCTCGGTGCGGTCGTAGTACTTCGCAGTGGCCTCCTGCCAGGGCAGATGGCGACAACGGCCGTACAGGGTGGGTTGGTTGAACACCTCAACTGACCAGCCCATTCACAAAATCACGGCGACTTTGCAAGAGCCCTGGGCGGGCACCTCGTCTCATTCCGTCGTCCACAGGCCTTCTATCGCCTGGTGGGTTCAAGCTGAACAACGAGTTTCCGCACATATAAAGTCCTCCGGCCGGATGATCAGACCTTCTGGAGCGAGCTTCAGACACTCGGGGCGATAACGAAATATCCGATGCCTGGCACATACCATTCAACTGTGATCGAAGACACCGATTCTCTAGAGAGTGCTCAGACGGCTGACGCCGCTGGGAGTTCCCTGTCGAGCCGACGCGATCTGCTCAGAACGGCGGTTGCCGCGGCCAGCGCCGCAGGTTTCACCAACGCACTCGCGGGCGGGCAGGCCTCGGCAGTCAATTCCTTGTCCGCGTCAGGCGCCTTTCGGCGCCGTCTGTACCACCCGCATCCTCCACGGGCATCGGGAGGCACACTCGATCCGTCATCTGTACCCAAGTACCGGACGCCGCTGTTTCTTCTCTCGAGGATGCCCGGCAGCGGCCCACACTCCTACCACCTCGCCATCCGCCAGTTTCGGCAGCAAGTGCTGCCGGCCGGGATGCCAGCTACCACAGTCTGGGGTTACGGGGCTGTGGGCCACCAGCGCTCCTTCCATACGCCGGGCCTGACCATCGAAGCCCGTGTGGATCGACCGATCTCCGTGACGTGGGTCAACGAACTCGTCACCTCGCGCGGCTTCTATCTGCCCCACCTGTACGCCGTGGATCCCACATTGCACTGGGCAAACCCTCCTGGCGGAAGAGCCGGGCGCGATTCGCGGCCCAAATTCGCCACCACCCCCGGGCCGTACACAGGACCGGTGCCCATCGTGACCCATCTGCACGGTGGGCACAGCCGGGAAGAGAGTGACGGATACCCCGAAGCCTGGTACCTGCCGGCAGCTCGTGACATCCCTAGTAGCTTCGCCCGGGTAGGCACCTATTATGATCGGTTCGCCGAACAGTTCCGCCACCGTTACGGCGTCCGTTGGCGCCCGGGGACGGCAACGTTCGAGTACAGCAATGATCAGCGTCCCGCAACTCTCTGGTACCACGATCACACTCTGGGCATGACCCGGGTGAATGTCTACGCGGGCCTTGCCGGTTTCTATCTGCTGCGAGGCGGACACGCCGATCTCCCCTCGGGAGTACTTCCCAGCCCGGCGCCGGGGCCAGTCGGTGTTCATGGTGCCACCCCCTACGAAATCCCCCTGGTGGTTCAGGACAAGTCGTTCAACGCGAACGGCTCGGTCTTCTTCCCCACCAGCCGCGCGTTCTTCGGGGACACCCCGCCGGACGGCCCGTGGATTCCCCAGACCGACATTCCGCCCATCTGGAACCCGGAATTCTTCGGCAACACGATGGTCGTCAACGGGAACACGTGGCCGGTATTCAACGTGGAACCGCGGCGGTACCGCCTGCGCATCCTCAATGCAAGCAACGCCCGTACTCTCATCTTGAAGATCGCGCCCAATCCCACGGCCCCCAGACCCGTCAGCCCTTCATTGCCGTTCTGGCAGATCGGGAACGACCAGGGATTCCTGCCGGCACCGGTCCAGCTGGATCGGCTCCTACTGGCTCCCGCAGAGCGCGCCGACGTGGTCGTTGACTTCACCGGCACCTCCGTTGGCACTGGGCTCTACTTGATCAATGAAGGCCCGGACCAGGCGTACGACGGCGGCGAACCGGTCACCGACTTCACGCCGGCGGATACCTCGACCACAGGGCAGGTCATGAAATTCGCTGTCGTTCCCCTTGCCTCCACCGACACCACTGTCCCTCCGCCACAGATCACGCTTCCTCCGGTCCCGGCACTTCCCAGGAGCCGGAGGGTCCGCAGGCTCTCACTCAACGAGGAGGACTCTGCATACTTCGCCAACGCCCCCACGATGGACACACTCGGAACGGTTACGCCGAGTGGCTCAGCCACCCCGCTCATGTGGGCAGACCCGGTCACCGAGACGCCCGTGAAGGACGAAACCGAGATCTGGGAGCTCTACAACTTCACCACTGACGCACACCCTATCCACGTTCATCAGATCGGCTTCCAGGTCCTTGACCACCAAGCCATCGGGGGCGGCACACCGTCCCCCCCGAAACCCGGGGAAAGCGGATACAAGGACACCGTGATCGTACTGCCAGGTGATGTCACCCGAATCAAGGTTCGCTTTGACATTGCGGGACGGTACGTCTGGCACTGTCACATGACGGATCATGAGGACAATGAAATGATGAGGCCATTGCAAGTGCTTCATCGGCGGTAACCGGACAGGTGGCCCTGTAAACATTCACTCAGGCTGAACTGACAGTGTCTGCATGGCTGCTGACGGGCCGTGATCCCTGCGGTATGCCGAGAGGATGAGGTATGCGCAGGCGGGCGGGTACACGCCCGGGGAGCAGGCGGCGCGGGAACGGTTGAGGCTGGAGGCGGCCGAGCGGTTCGCGCGCGGGGATGCGACGGCAGAGTTCGCCAGGGATGTGAGGGTCACCGCTCGTTCGGTGCTGCGGTGGCGGCGGGCGTGGGAGTCGGGCGGGGCGGGGGCGCTGCGCTCGAAGGGGCCCACGCGGGTGGAGAGGCTCTCCAGTGGGCAGTGGGCCCGGTTGGAAGCCGAGTTGAAACGGGGCCCACTGGCCCACGGGTTCGAGGACGACCAGCGCTGGACGCTGGAGCGGATCAAGCTGCTGATCGGCCGGTTGTTCCATCTGGGGTACACGGTGCAGGGGGTGTGGAAGCTGCTGCGCCGGCACGGCTGGAGCTGCCAGGTGCCGGGCCGTCGAGCGGGACGAGGCCGCCATCGAGGTGTGGAAGGAGCAGGTGTGGCCGCAGGTAAAACAGCGGCGGCGGACCCGCGCATCGGCAGCAACA
Organism: Streptomyces sp. NPDC101151; assembly: GCF_044768335.1. Lineage (NCBI taxonomy): Bacteria > Bacillati > Actinomycetota > Actinomycetes > Kitasatosporales > Streptomycetaceae > Streptomyces > Streptomyces sp. NPDC101151. The sequence goes on from NZ_JBIWPP010000051.1 coordinate 2,994, forward strand.
GCGTGGGACAGGAAGGCCCCACGTACTCGCCCGACGGCAAGCAGCTGTGGCTGGGCCAGACCGACGGCTACACCAGGTTCACGGTGAACCCGGACGGCACGGTCACCGATCCGGTGCCGGTCAAGATCCCGGCGGACGGGACCAAGCACGCCCTGGTCGGCGAGGCGGTCTTCTCGTCCGACGGCTCCACCGTGTACTCCGCGGTCAACGGCCAGAACCGGGTGGTCGCCATCGACGCGGCGACCGGCGCCGTCAAGCAGAGCTGGGCCGTGGGCAACGCCCCGCGCGACATGGTCCAGGCAGGCGGCAAGCTCTACGTCAGCAACGAGGGCGGTCGTCCGGCGAAGCCCGGCGACACCACCATGAACTCGTACGGCACTCAGGTTCCGGCCAACCCGAAGACCGGTGCCACCACCACCGGCACGGTCAGCGTCATCGACCTGGCGAACCCGGAGGCCGCCCCGGCGAGCATCGACGGCGGTCTGCACCCGACCTCCCTGTACGCCAAGGGCAGGGCGCTGTTCGTCACCAACACCGCCACCAACGACGTGTCGGTCATCGACACCGCCAAGGACAAGGTCGTGCAGACCATCGACACCCGGCCGTGGCCGGAGGCGTCGGTGGGCTACGAGCCCAACGCGGTGACACTCACCGACGACGGTCGTCTGCTGGTGACCCTCGGCTGGGCCGACGCGGTCGCCGTCTACCGGTACAAGAGCCCGCAGGAGCCGGTCGGTTACGTCGGCCTGCTCCCGACGGACTACTTCCCTGCGGAGATCACCACCGTCGGCAAGCAGGTGCTGGTCTCCAACACCCGCGGCATCGACGCCCGCCGGCCCACCAACAGCGCCGGGCACGGCACCCACGACACCACGTCGAGCGTGCAGCGCTTCACGCTGCCGGACGACAGCGTCATCAGGTCGCAGACGGCCAAGGTCTTCAAGCAGAACGGCTGGAGCCCCGGCTCGGTCAAGCTGGCCAGGGGCAAGAGCCACGCCAGGCCGGTCCCGGTCCCGCAGCGGCTCGGCGACCCCTCGACGATCAAGCACGTCTTCCTGATCGTCAAGGAGAACCGGACCTACGACCAGGTCTTCGGTGACATCGCGGAGGGCAACGGTGACCCCTCGGTGACGCAGTTCGGCGAGAACGTGACGCCGAACCAGCATGCGTTGGTCAACCAGTTCGGGCTGTACGACAACACCTATGACATCGGCACGAACTCAGCCGAGGGCCACAACTGGCTGATGCAGGCCGACGACCCGGAGTACACCGAGTCCTCGGCCGGTGAGTACGCGCGCAGCTACGACACCGAGAACGACGCTCTCGGCCACCAGAAGTCCGGCTTCCTCTGGACCGGTGCACAGGCGGCGGACAAGACCGTGCGGGACTTCGGCGAGTTCCAGTCGATCGAGAGCAAGCCGGCCGACGCGTCCTGGCAGAACCTGTACTGCGACGCCAAGAACATGGACGCGACCGGGCAGGACACCGCCTACCCCATACAGACGGGCTCGGCCATCCCGTCGCTCAACGACGTGTCGGTGCCGGGCTTCCCGATGTTTGACACCAGTGTTCCGGACATCTACAAGTACGAGGTCTGGAAGCAGGACTTCGAGAAGAACGGTCCGGCGAACCTGAACATGTTCTGGCTCTCCAACGACCACACCGGTGGTCCGGCGGGCCCGGCGGCCCAGGTCGCGGACAACGACCTGGCGGTCGGCAGGATGGTCGACGAGATCTCGCACAGCAAGTACTGGAAGGACTCGGCGATCTTCGTCGTCGAGGACGACTCCCAGGCCGGCCTCGACCACGTCGACGGCCACCGCGCCCCGATCCAGATCATCAGCCCCTGGGCCCGGCACCGTCGACAGCCACTACTACTCGCAGATCACGATGATCCGCACCATCGAGCAGATCCTCGGGATCCACCCGATGAACCAGAAGGACAGCGCGGCCAGCCCGATGGCCGGGGCGTTCACCAGGAGGCCGGACTACACGCCGTTCACGGCGCTGCCCAACCGGACGTCACTGACCGATGGTCTGAAGACCCCGCCCTCCTGTGGTGTGGACACCCCCGCGCCGCAGGACCCCAAGGCGGCGGCCGTGCCGTCGTCGAAGGTGCCGTCGGCCATGCAGCAGCTCGCGGCGAAGTGGGAGAGCTGGAAGTCCAGGCAGCGGCTGACCGGGCCCCACGCCGTGCCCGACTACGCGAACCCCGCGCAGATGAACCACCTCACGTGGTAACAGACGCACAACTGGGCCAAGCCGTACCCCGGCGAGAGCAGGATCTACGCCCCGAACGACGTGCCGGGCGCCTACCTCCCGTCGCCGGAGTCCGACGGCTGACGGCTGACTGATCGACTCAAGGGCCCCTGACCGGTGTCACCGCCGGCCAGGGGCCCTTCCATCCCCCGAGCGGCGCACACCGGAGCGGGACGCCCACCGACGTGAGCGAGGCGTTGCCGCTCCCCGTGCCCCCGGCGACGGCACTCGGAGGTGCCATGGCCGCATCTCCCGTCCCGCGCCACGGCCGCGTCTCTCCTCCCGTGCCCCGGCTCCCCCCAGGGCCCTCGGCCGAGCGGGTGTCCTCCGGCGTGCCGGACGCCGGCTTCACGAGAGGAGCCGCGGGCGCCTCCTAGCCTCGGCGGCATGCTGGGGCTTCCTGCTCATGTCCGCGTCTGTCTGTTCGACCTCGACGGCGTTCTCACCCGGACTGCGAAGGTGCACGCGGCCGCCTGGAAGGAGATGTTCGACAGCTATCTCCGCGACCGCGCGACACGTGAGGGCACCGAGTTCGTCCCCTTCGACGCGGTGGACGACTACGACGAGTATGTGGACGGGCGGCCCCGCGAGGACGGCGTGCGCACGTTCCTCGCCGCACGTGGGGTGCACCTGCCCGAAGGAGCACCGGACGACCCGCCGGAGACGGAGACGGTGAACGGACTGGGCAACCGCAAGAACGGCCTGGTGCTGCGGCGGATCCGCGAGGACGGAGTGGAACCCTACGAGGGCTCGGTCCGCTTCGTCCACGCGGCGCGGGACGCCGGCCTGCGGTGCGCGGTGGTGTCGTCCAGCGCGAACTGCCGGGACGTCCTGGCAGCGGCCGGCATCGAGGACCTGTTCGAGGAACGGATCGACGGAGTGGTGGCGCACGAGCGCGGCCTGCGTGGCAAGCCCGCCCCGGACACCTACCTGGAGGCCGCCCGCCGGCTCGGAACGGATCCGGCCGACGCCGCGGTTTTCGAAGACGCCCTGGCCGGCGTCGAGGCCGGGCGAGCGGGACGGTTCGGCGTGGTCGTGGGCGTCGACAGGGTGGGCCAGGCGGATCAGCTCCGGGCGCACGGGGCGGACGTGGTGGTCCGTGACCTGGCCGAACTTCTGGAGTCGCGGTGATCACCCATCCCAGCTTCACGGTCGAGCCGTGGTGCCTGCGCGAGACCGAGCTGAACCTGGACGTGCTCGCCCAGAGCGAATCGGTGTTCGCCCTGTCCAACGGACACATCGGATGGCGCGGCAACCTCGACGAGGGAGAGCCCCACGGGCTGCCCGGCGCCTACCTCAACGGCGTCTACGAGCAGCATCCGCTGCCGTACGCCGAAGCGGGATACGGGTATCCCGAGTCCGGCCAGACGATGATCAACATCACCGACGGCAAGGTCATCAGGCTGCTGGTCGACGACCACCCGTGCGATCTGCGCTACGGTCAGCTGCTGGACCACGAACGGGTTCTGGACTTCCGGTCCGGTGTGCTCAGCCGCACGGCGCGGTGGACATCGCCCGGCGGTCGCACGGTCCGGATCACCTCACAGCGGCTCGTGTCCTTCGCCCAGCGCGCGGTGGCCGCGGTCGTGTACGAGGTCGAGCCGGTGGACGGACCGACCACCGTGGCCGTGCAGTCCGAACTGGTCGCCAACGAACCACTGCCCCGCGTCGAGGGCGATCCGCGCGTGGCCGCGGCCATCGAGTCCCCCCTGAAGGCCGAGGAGCACTTCGCGCAGGACACCCACCTACGGCTCGTGCATTGCACCACGCGCAGCGGACTACGGGTGGCGGCAGCGGCCGACCATCTCGTCGAGGGGCCCGAGAGCACGCGCTGGACGGCGCAGAGCGAGCCCGATGTCAGCCGTCTGACGGTGACCGCGGACCTGGTGCCCGGGCAGCCGCTGCGGCTGGTCAAGTTCGTGGCCTACGGCTGGTCGGGGGAGCGCTCGCTGCCGGCCGTGCACGATCAGGTCGACGGAGCGGTGGCGGCCGCGGTCAGCACGGGCTGGGACGGGCTGGTCGCCGCGCAACGGGCGTACTTGGACCGCTTCTGGGCCGGCGCGGACGTCGAGGTCGAGGGCGACGCGCAGATCCAGCAGGCGGTGCGGTTCGCGCTCTTCCACGTGCTCCAGGCCGCGGCCCGCGGTGAGAACCAGGCCATCCCCGCGAAAGGCCTGACCGGAACCGGGTACGACGGGCACTCCTTCTGGGACACCGAGTCCTACGTGCTGCTGGTCCTGACGTTCACCGCGCCGGAGGCCGTCGCGTCGGCACTGAGATGGCGGCACCGGATGCTGCCGGGGGCGCGGGAGCGCGCGGGCCAGCTGGGCCTGTCGGGAGCGGCGTTCCCCTGGCGGACGATCGACGGTGCCGAGAGCTCGGCCTACTGGCCGGCCGGCACGGCTGCCTTCCACATCAACGCCGACATCGCCATGGCCGTCCTCCGGTACGTCGTGGTGACCGAGGACGAGGACTTCGAGCGCCGTGAGGGGCTCGACCTCCTCGTGGACACCGCCCGGCTGTGGCGTTCCCTCGGACACCACGACGCGGAGGGCGTCTTCCACATCGACGGGGTCACCGGACCCGACGAGTACAGTGCCATCGCCCGCGACAACCTGTACACCAACCTGCTGGCCCGGCAGAACCTGCTGGCCGCGGCGGCGGTGGCCACACGTCATCCGGACCGGGCCGCCGAACTCGGTGTCGACGACGAGGAGACCGCAGCGTGGCGGGACGCCGCTGCTCGCATGGCGGTGCCGTACAACGAGACTCTCGGCGTGCACGAACAGTCGGCCGGGTTCACGAGTTTCCAGCGCTGGGACTTCGAGGCGACCCCGCCCGAGAACTACCCGATGCTGCTGCACTACCCCTACTTCGACCTGTACCGCAAGCAGGTGGTGAAGCAGGCCGATCTGGTGCTGGCGATGCTGGAGTGCCCGCACCTCTTCTCCGACGACCAGAAGGCGCGCAACTTCGCCTACTACGACGCGCTCACCGTCCGCGACTCCTCCTTGTCGGCGTGCTGCCAGGCGGTGCTCGCCGCCGAGACCGGGCATCTGCGTCTGGCGTACGCCTACCTCGGCGAGGCTGCGCTGATGGATCTGGAAGATCTGGAGCACAACACCCGTGACGGGCTGCACATCGCCTCCCTCGCGGGAACGTGGATCGCCCTGGTCGGGGGTTTCGGCGGCATGCGCCGCTACGTCGACGACGGAAAGCCGGACCTGCTGGCGTTCGCACCGCGCCTGCCGGAAGCGTTGTCCAGGGTGGCGTTCACCGTGCTGGTACGCGGACGCAGGCTGAAGGTGGACATCGGCCCGTCCCATGCGAGTTACCGGCTGGTGGAAGGTGAACCGCTGGTCGTGCTGCATCACGGGGAACCGATGACCGTGACCACCGGCGCTCCGGTGGAGCGGCCGGTGCCCCCCGCGCCCGTACGGCCCGAGCCGCAGCAGCCGCCGGGCCGCCGTCCGGTGGCCCGGCTCACCGGGGAGGAGCCGCAGGCGGAGACATCGGACCAGGTGCGCTGATCGGACGAGCCGGTGACGCGGCCCGTTCCGATGTCCCCGGCGCGGCGCAACGGCCTTCAGAATGTCAGTGCCCAGCTGTTGAGCGTGCCCGTGTCCTGCGCGTACGTGTCCTGCACCCGCAGCTTCCAGGTGCCGTTCGCGGTCTCGCCGGAGGCGTTCACCGTGTAGGTGGCCCTGACGTCGTCGGCGGAGTCCGAGCTGCTGGAGGCCTTCAGCCGGTAGGCCGAACCGTCCGGCGCGACCAGGTCGATGACCAGGTCACCGCGGTAGGTGTGGGTGATGTCGACCGCCACCTTGAGGGTCGAGGGGGCGTTTCCCGTCAGCCCGCTGACGCTGAGGGGGGACTCGATCGCCGAGCCCGCGTCGGGAATGGCGATGGCCGGGGTGCTGGTGAAGGTGGCGCCACCCGTGCCGCCGGAACCGCTCACCGCCTGCACCGTCCTGGCCGCGTCGGCCAGGCCGGCACCGCAGCCGCCCGAGCAACTTCCGGGAATCGGACGGGCGTTGGCCTTGATGGCCGACTCGATCTGGGCCGGGGTCAGCGCCGGGTCGGCCGACTTCATCAGCGCGACGAGGCCCGCGATGTGCGGGGTGGCCATGCTGGTGCCCTGGTAGTAGGCGTACGACTCGGTCGAGGGGGTCTTGGTGCCGGAGTTGAGCGTGGACAGGATGCCGTTCGCGGTGCCGGTGCTGGTCTGGCCGCCGGGCGCCGAGATGTCCACGAGGGAGCCGTAGTTCGAGTAGGAGGCCTTGGCGCCGGAGCGGTTGGTCGCGGCGACCGAGATGACGTTGTTGCAGTTGCCCGGGGAGTGGTTCGCGACGTTGTCGTTCTCGTTGCCCGCGGCCACGACGACCGTCGTGCCCCGGTTCACGGCCGCGTTGATGGCGCTCTGGGTGGCCGAGGTGCAGGCGCCGTCGCCGCCGAGGCTCATGTTGATGACCTTGGCGACGTTGGCATTGGCGGGCACACCGGAGACGGTGCCCCCGGACGCCCAGGTGATGGCGTCGATGATGTCGGAGTCGTAGCCGCCGCACTTGCCCAGCACGCGGAGCGGGGAGACCTTCGCACCGTAGGCGATACCGGCAACGCCCTTGCCGTTGTCGGTGACCGCGGCGATGGTGCCGGCGACGTGCGTGCCGTGCCAGGAGGAGGTGCCGGCCGGGACGCCGGAGCCGCAGTCGCCCGCGGCGTACCAGTCGCCCGGGTCGGCCGGGTTGCTGTCGCGGCCGTCGCCGTCCACGGAGACAGCGGTGTCGGAGATGAAGTCGTAGCCGCCGACGACGTTCGCGGCCAGGTCGGAGTGTGCCACGTACCCGGTGTCGATGACGGCGACGGTGACGCCGGATCCGGTGGACAGGTCCCAGGCGCCCGGCACGCGCATACCCGCGGTGTCCTCGGACAGGTCCCACTGCTTGCCGTACTCGGTGTCGTTCGGCGTGGCCATCGGCTTGTTGAGCCGGTCCGGTACGACGTAGGCGACCTGCGGGTCGGCCCGGTACTCGGCGACGACGTCGGCGAGGTCGGCCGTGGTGGCGTTGCCGCCGAGGTCGACGAGGGCGGCGCCCGTGCCGAGGCGGCGCCGGAAGTCGACGTCCTCGCCGGCCTCCTTGCCCTTGGCGACGGCGTCGGCCTCGGCGGCCTTGTTGGAAGTGGCCTCGGAGGCACCCGACTTGTAACCGACGATGAGGCGTTCGGCCGGGGTGGTGGGGGTGGCCTCGGTCCGGGCGGCGGCAACCGCGGCGTCGCCGGTGGCGCCGTCCTGAGCGGTGGCTGCGGTGGCCGTGGCGGCCGTGAGCAGAGCCGCGGAGACCGCGGCGACGGATATCAGCTTCCGTCCGGTGGCGGGAACTGTACGCAAGGGTATGCCTTTCGCGACCGGCTCCGGGCAGCCCGGAGCGGCGGTGGGGATGTGCTTCGGCGTCGAAGCGCAGGGGGGGTGAAACCGAAAAGCGGTGCAGATGGCCGACCGTGTGCGTGTGCGGACCCGTCCGGGGTTACCTGTGGGTCAGCTGTGCAGGAACGATAGGCAAAGCGACGGTCAAAGGGGTACAGGGATAACCCTCGATCTGGCCGGTGATCGACCCTTGATGCCCGGGCTGTCGGCGGTCGACGAGCGCGCCGGTCATGGACGGGACCAGCCAGGGGCGTCGGCCTTGGGGCGGGTTGAGCGGCTGGGTGCGCCGTGTGCGAAGCCGTAGCGTTCGCACCGAGGTTTTGCCGTTCCGTGGTTGCCGCCCGCACGGGTCCGTCAGACTCTTGGTCACCATGCCGTCGGGCAACTGGTTCTGCTGGTCACGGGGGTGCAGAGGCCCCCCGCGCTGAGCGGGGAATGTTCATGCATCTCGAGTTCCGGCACCTCCGTATCCTGCTCACCGTCGCCGAGGCAGGCAGTATCCGCAGGGCCGCCGCACGGCTTCAGCTCTCTCAGCCGGCCACGAGCGCTCAGCTGAAGCGGATCGAACACGAGCTGGGCGGCCCGCTCTTCATCCGCAGTGCCGAGGGCGTGAAGCCGAACGAGAACGGACAGTACGTCCTGCGCTGCGCCCGTGATTTGGTGGACGGCTTCGACCGGCTGCGCGAGCACGCGCGATCGGCGGCCGAGGCGGACAGACAGGCCACCGCCCCGCTGAGGGCGGGCGGAACCGCGGGCCCCCTGGTGTCCCTGCTGGTCTCGGCCCTCTTCGAGCTCGTCCCGGAACGCCGGCTCACCATAGATGCCCGCCGTTCCGTGCACACCCTGGCGAAACTGCTGAGCCTGTCGAAATGCGACATCGCGGTGTTCGGTGAGTTCCCGGGCTTCCCGCTTCCGGTCGGCGAGTCGGTGGCGACGCGCACCCTGCTCCGCGAGCCGGTCTTCGTCCTGCTCGCCGAGGACCACCCGCTGGCGCGCCGGGAGGTGGTCGGCCTCCATGAGCTGGCGGACGAGGACTGGGTCATGCCGGAGGCCGACGAGAGCGGTGTGCACGCGTACCTTCATCTCACCTGTCAGGCAGCCGGGTTCACTCCGCGCATCGCCCATGTGACGCCGGACCTGTCCGTGGCGCAGATCCTGGTTGCCGGCCGGCGTGCCGTCTGTGGCGTATGGCCGACCGCCGAAGTCTCCGCCCAGGGCACCGTGCAGCGGCCGCTCGTGGACGTCCCGTTCCACCGGCGGCTGCTACTGGCCTGGAACACGGAATCGGTTCCGCCCGAGCTCGCGGACGCGGTTTGCGAGCTTCTGCTGGCCGCCTATCTGACGCTGGTGCGGCAGCGGCCGCAGTATCTGGCCTGGTGGGAGGACGGGGGCGAGGAGTTCGCCCTCGGCGAGCGCATGTGACCGGCCGGGCCAAGGCGGCCCCTTGCCCTATAGCTCGGCAGTTATATCCCAGATGAAGTCACGTCAGGGACATGTCACCTACTGAACACTTCGCGTCAACGTCCAAGGACGTCGTCACCCCACGACGAGCGAAGGAATCACCCCACCATGTCCCGTCCTCTTCTTGCCCTTTCCGCGATGGTCGCCGCCGGTGTCATCACCACGGGCGCGATGGCCGTACCCGCGCACTCGCAGACCGACGCGGTGCAGCGCGGAGCCTCCGTCCGCGACACGGCGATATCCCAGGCCAGGGCGAACGTGACCCGGCACGCCGACACCTTCGGGTTCGGCCCCGGCCAGAGACTCAAGGCGAAGGACGTCGTGATCGACGCCGACGGCACGCAGCACGTCCGCTTCGAACGGACCTACCGCGGCCTCCCTGTCGTCGGCGGTGACTTCGTCGTCCACCAGAAGGCCGACGGCTCGCTCAAGGGATCCACCCGCGCCAAGGCCCACAAGGTCGCGCTGAAGTCCGTCGCCCCCGCTGTCGACGCCAAGGGGACCGCGGCCGGCGCCCTGAAGCGCTCGCACGGGTTGGTGCGCAACGCCAAGTCCACCCCCGAGCTGATCGTGTGGGCCGCCGACGGCACCCCCCGCCTGGCCTGGCGCACCACCGTGCAGGGCTTGGGCGACAAGGGCCAGCCGCACGGCGAGGTCTTCGTCACCGACGCCACCACCGGCGCGGCGATCGAGAACTACGACGCCGAGCGCGAGGCGACCGGCACCGGCCACTCCGAGTACACCGGTGACGTCGGCATCGACACGACCCAGCAGGCCGACGGCACCTTCGCCCTGATCGACCCGGTGCGCGGCCACATCACCAAGGACGCGCACAACCTCTCGTCCTCGTCCGTGAAGAGCTCCTCCGGCACCCTGTTCACCGACGCCGACAACATCTGGGGCGACGGCAAGAAGTTCTCCACCGACCGCGCCACCGCCGCCGTCGACGCGCACGTCAACACCGCGAAGACGTTCGACTACTACAAGACGACCTTCGGCCGCAACGGCATCAAGAACGACGGCCGCGGCGCCACCGTCTTCGTCCACGTCGGCACCAACTGGGACAACGCCCAGTGGTCGGACTCCTGCTTCTGCATGCTGACCGGCGACGGCGACGGCACCACCGACCCCGAGCAGGTCGACCTCGACACCATGGGTCACGAGATGACCCACGGCGTCACCTCGGCCACCGCCAACCTGCGCTACAGCGGTGAGTCCGGCGGCCTGAACGAGGCCACCAGCGACATCCTCGGCACCATGGTCGAGTGGTATGCCAACAACCCGGTCGACACCCCCGACTACCTCTTCAGCGACCAGTCCACCCCGCCGTGGCTGCGCCGCTTCGACAAGCCGTCCCTGGACGGGGGCTCCGCCAACTGCTGGTCCAAGTCGGTCGGCCGGCTGGACGTGCACTACTCCTCGGGCGTCGGCAACCACTGGTTCTACCTCGCGAGCGAGGGCAGCGGCGCCAAGACCATCAACGGCGTCTCCTACAACAGCCCCACCTGCAACGGCTCCACGGTCAACGGCATCGGAAACAAGAAAGCCTCCGCCATCTGGTACCGGGCGCTGACCGTCTACATGACCTCCACCACGGACTACAAGGGTGCCCGCACCGCGACTCTCAACGCGGCGAAGGACCTCTACGGCGCCACCAGCCCCGAGTACGCCACCGTGGCCGCGGCGTGGAGCGCGGTCAACGTTCTCTGACGCTCTGACGCTCTGACGCACTGACGCTCTGACGCACTGACGCACTGACGCGCCGCCTGATCCGGCGGGTGCCGGCCCGGACGACGACGAGGACGTATGGCCGTCGCCCGGGCCCATGCGACGCCGGGTTCCCCGTCCGGGCACCTGGTGGGTGCTGATGCCGGTTCCCCTGAGGGCGTGCCGCTCTCGCACGGAGAGCGGCAGCCGGTGCCGAAGTGCTCCTGGGGTCATGTCCTCCGCTTGCCGTCGTCGGGGGAAGCCGGATCAGCCCAGAAGCCGCACTGGTGGTCGGTCGCGAAGGCCGTCGAGGTGTGGGTGTGTCCCGGCGTGAGGGTCAGGACGGTGTGCCGGGCGCGCGCCGGTGGCCATCGGGTTTCGCCGACGACGTCGGGAACGCCGGTGCGGGCGAACGCGGCCCACCGGCGCTTCATGTCGTCGGCGAGGGTGGTCTGCACGGCGGTGAGCGGTCGGTCGGCCATCGTGAAGTCGTGCAGGTAGGCGAGTTCGGCGCTGTGTGCGTTCGCCATGTCCAGGCCCGGGACCTGGGCTCCGAAGAGGGTGGGCGAGTGCGGGTCGTCGAACTCGTACACGTACGTGGGTACTTGACCGGCGAACGTACGAGCCGTGCTGAGGGTGTGGCAGGCGAAGGTGGAGTCGGTGAGTACCGCGGACAGGGCGTCGTACGGACTGGGGTGTGCCGCCACGGGATAGCGGGCCAGGACCTGCTGTGCCGCCGGTCCGTAGGTGGCGTCGATCTGCTCGGTGTACTCCTGCGCGGTGAGCTGTGGCTGCGTGAGCGCGACGAACAACCGGCTCTCGGCCCGGGTGCTGCCGATGAGGATCGGCACCTTGTTCCACCTGCCGGAGGCGATGGCCTCGGACGGTTGGGCGGGCAGCAGGCCGTCGCCGAACGCGGGTCCCGAGGTGGGATGCGTGCGAGCGGCGGCGATGAGACCGGTGGCCGGCGCACTGCGGAGGCAGGCGGCGCGGGTGCCGGGGTCGGGACAGCCGGCCGCGTCCGCGAAGGCCCTCGCCTCCTCGGCGGCCTCGGCGGCGCTGGGAGCCCGGAGCATGTCGCACGGGCCGCTCTGGAGGATGGCCCGGGAGAACAGTCCCGTGGTCTGGGGTGAAGTGAGCATGGCGCAGATGGAGGCGCTGCCCGCGGACTGGCCCCAGAGGGCGATGTCAGCAGGATCGCCGCCGAACGCGGAGATGTTGGCGCGTGTCCAGTGGAGGGCCGCGATCTGGTCCATCAGCCCGTACGATCCGGAGCGCGGAGTGTTGTCGCGGGAGAGTTCCGGCAGGGCCAGGTACCCCGCTTGTCCGAGCCGGTAGTTGATGCTCACGACGACGCTGCCGGTGAGTTCAGCCATGGTGCGGCCGCCGAACTGGGTGCCGGTGCCCTGGCTGTAGCCGCCGCCGTGGATCCAGAACAGCACAGGCAGACGGTCACCGGGGTGCGCGTGGCGCGGCCGGTACACGTCCAGGTAGAGGCAGTCCTCACTGACGTTGTCCGGATCTCGGAGCCCGAAGGGCGAGAACTGCAGGCACGCCGGTGCCTGACGGACGGCATCCCGTGTCCCGCTCCATCGTGCGGGCCGTTCGGGGGGACTGAACCGGAGGCTGCCCACCGGGGGAGCGGCGTACGGGACGCCGAGGAACTCATCGGCCTGGCCGGCGACCTGACCGGCGAGTCTGCCCTGACCGGTGGTGACGACAGGGCGGGGCAAGGGGGCCGCCTGGGCCGGCGTGGCGGTCGCAGGCTGCGCGCAGAGCGCTGCGATGGCGAGTGCCAGAGCCAGAACTGCCGAGGCGAGGGACGAGCGGGACCTTTGCACTTCTCCTCCATGACGTGTGGTGCACGTGACAGTGGATGGGTGGTACGGACGCCGGCTCTCCTCCCGGGCGGGCCGAAATGCCAAGGAGGAGGGGCCGTGTGCGGTGCCCGGCTAGGGGCGCAGTCCGCCGAGCAGGGCCGCGGTCCTGGCGAAGTCGGCAGTGCCGGTGTTCCAGTTGGGGGAGATGGGCGTGATGGACACCTTGTCAGCGCTGATCGCTTCCACGTCACCGCCCTTCCGGGCGGGCTCGGAGACCACGTCGACGTTCACTTTCCACGTTCCGTCACCGGAGTCGGTGTAGTCGGCCTCGAGGACCGGCTGCGGATCCTGGGCGGTGACGGAAACCCCCAGGGCGGTTCCCTTGCCGTCGGGACCGACCACCGGATGGTTGACGTTCAGACCCACGCCCTCGGGCAGCAACCGCCTGTCCTCGGACCGGTTCCTCAGGCGTTCGATGAGCTTGACCGCGAAGTCGTCGGTGGGCCGCATGGCGTTGAGGATCGGCCCCGGCACCGGGGCAGTCAGCCCGCCGGTGCTCACCGCTATGGCGGGCACACCCCGTTCCAGGGCGGCCACCGCGCCGCCCACCGTTCCGGAGTGGGTCGCGAGGGCGGCGACGTTGGGCCCGAAGTTGGTGCCGGAGACCACGAGGTCCGGCGCGCGGTCGGCGAACACCTCGGACAGACCGAAGGACACCGAGTCGCCGGGAGTGCCGTCGACGGCCCACACCCGGGGCTCGGGATGCTTCACCGTGACGCTGGTGCCGCTCATCATCTTCGTCCCGGTGCCGCTCTGGTTGGTGAGCGGGGCGACGATGGTGACGTCGTAGCCCGCGTCGGTGAGCCGCTGCTGGAGCATGCGGATTCCCGGGGCGTCGTAGCCGTCGTCATTGGTCAGCAGGATGCGCAGCGGGCCGTCCGGTGCGGTCTTCGGCGCGGCGCTCGCCGACACCGTTCCGGCGAGGGCCGGTGCGCACAGCAGCAGAGCGGCCAGAGGGAGAGAGCGCGTGCGTCGCAAGGAGGGCTCCTTCGAAGGAGAGAGGGAGAAGAGAAGAAGGGAGGAGAGAGACGGAGGAGTACTGAGGCGGAGGAGTACGAGGACCGGCGGGCACGCCCCCCGGCACGCGCCCGCCGGGGTTCCTGGGGCGGCTGGTGTCAGCGCACTCCGCGGATCGGGAGGATGGCCAGTGCGCCCACCAGGGACAGTCCGCCGCCGATGAGGAACAGCGGGGTGTATCCGCCCAGCGCGGTGACGACCGCCGACGCGACGAACGGGGCGATGATCTGCGGGCCGGCATTGGCGATGTTGAGGACGCCCATGTCGCGGGCGGCGTCCTCCGCGCGGGGCAGGACCAGCGTGACGACCGCGGTGTCCACCGCCATGAAGCACCCGAAGGCGAGCCCGTTCAGCGCACTGAAGCAGAGCATGCCTTGCCAGGTCGGGCTGATGACGGGGATCGTCGTCACGAGGCCGGCGAGCGCGGCCGACAGGCCGACAAAGATCTTGCGCCGGTTCCAGCGGTCGGACAGCAGACCTCCGACCACCGTGGACACGGCCATCGCACCCATGGACACGGGCGTGAGGATCGCCATCGCCTCGGTCGGGGACAGGCCCACGGGCAACTTGATGTGGTCGTCGAGGATGTAGAGCTGGTATCCCACGACGGAGAAGTAGCCGAGCACCATCAGCGCCCGTCCGATGAAAGCCCACCGGAAGTCATGGTTGGCCAGGGCGGACAGGAAGGCGGCCAGGCGTTCGCGCCGCGGGACGGCAGGCAGGGGCTCGCGCCGCGGTACGTCGCGGCAGAAGCCGGTGAGCAGCAGTGCCGCGCCGGCGACCACCGCTCCGAACACCAGGTAGCCCACCTGGAGCCGGCCGGCTGTCTGCGAGGCGATCAGCACGCCGACAGTGCCGCCGATCGGCAGGCCAAGTCCGACGAGGGCGGAAGCGGTCCCACGACGCTCGGGGGCGATCCGGTCGGGCACCACGGCGGTGACGGCCGCCTGGTAGACGTTCATGGTCGCCTGGACCAGGCACCATCCGGTGCCCACCAGCAGCACGGTGCGCACACTGCCGACGAACGCCAGCCCGGCGAACGAGGCGAGAGCGCCACCGAGGATCCACGGGTTCCGGCGGCCGGTGCGGTCCGACAGGGCACCCGCGATCGGGTTGAACGCGGTGGCGAAGACCGAGCTCACACCGCCCACGATGCCCAGGATCGTGACCTTGTGGGCCGGGTCGATCTGGGCGATCTGGGTCGGCAGCAGTACCGCGCCGACGCCCATGTACACGGCGAGCATCGAGGAGTTGGCGAGCAGGAGGAGCAGCATGAGACCACGCCGGCGGGGCTCATGTGCCACTTCCCTCGTCTTCGGCTGGATCAGTTCGTCGGTGGTCATCGTCGACCACCGGTGGTGCGGGCCGCGTATTCCGCGCGGCAGGGCGTGGGGCAGGACATGTCGACTCCTCGAGCGCGGAGCTGAGAGCTGGACGGGGACGTGAGGCGGCGAACGCCGGATGACGTGTGTGCTGGACACCCGAGGAGCGAGCAGTTAGTTACACGTGTTGCTTCCGTCGGGTACGCCTTGTGTAGCAGGTGTGGCGCAATTTGAGTAGTGCTCGGACGGATTTATAGGGCACCTGTGAGAGTCGGTCGCCACTACGTGTGTTACACGTGCAGCTGTCTTCCCGCGCGCTTCTGCACAGCGCGGCAGTAGGGTCGGCGTTGGCTCGAAACCGCTCTCCATGGCGTCCCGTCCGACTGTTCCGCGGCGTCACTGGCGCAGCTGCCGTCCGGCAGGACTCGCCGCGACCCGGTGCCTGCGCCGCTGTGGTGCGGGGTCATGCATACACATTTATTGACGACCGTCGGAAAAGCTGAATAATCTCGCAGTCCGGCGCGGTGCGGTCCTGCCGTGCCCACGACCCGGCCCGCTGTGCGGCCCTCGGTGACGACGCCGACGTGGCCCTCGGCGAGGGCGTCGACGCGTCGGATGAATCGCTGATCAAGGAGGACATGCATGACTGACATGCAAAGTCAGGATCCCCCCGTCGTGCAGTTGTCGACCGGCCGACTGCGCGGGGGCACCGAGGGCGGCGTCGCGGTCTTCAAGGGTGTGCCGTACGCCGCACCCCCGGTGGAGGACCTGCGGTGGCGCGCCGCGCAGCCGCATCCCGGCTGGAGCGGTGAGCGGGACGCGACCGCGTACGGTCCGAGCTCTCCGCAGATGTTCATCGAGGGTGGTGACCCCGTCCTCGGCGGACACGGCTCCCCGCCCTTCGACGAGGACTGCCTCACGCTGAACGTGTGGACACCGGCGCCCGACGACGCCCGCCGGCCGGTGTTGGTCTGGATCCACGGCGGTGGGTTCGTCTCCGGTTCCGGATCGTTGCCCATCTACTCGGGTGAGACCTTCGCGCGCGACGGGGACCTGGTGGTCGTCACCCTCAACTACCGTGTCGGCCCCCTCGGTTACCTGTCATTCGATGACGGGACCAGCGCCGAGGCGCGGCCCGCCAACCTCTGGCTCACCGACCAGCTCGAGGCCCTGCGCTGGGTGCGCGACAACATCGTGCACTTCGGTGGGGACCCCGACAGCGTCACCGTCGCCGGTCAGTCGGGCGGTGCCGTCTCGACGGCCGCCCTGGCCGGGCATCCGGAGGCCCGGACACTGTTCCGGCGGGCCATCCTGCAGAGCCCGCCCTTCGGTCTGCACATCCCCACCCGTGACGAATACCGGCAACGGGTCGAGGCTTACCTGGAGTTCGCCGGCGTGAAGGACGTCGACGAACTCCGTCACCTGCCGTGGCCCCGGCTCGTCGAGGCCGCCGGGAGGCTCTTCGCGCACACCGCGCGCTGGGGATACTGGCCCACCCCGTTCCTCCCGGTACGGGACGACGTCACACTCTTCCGCCATCCCGCGGAGACCCTCCTGCACGACGCGGCGGCCGACATCGACGTCCTCATCGGCTGGACCCGGGAAGAAGCCAACTTCGGCTTCGCTCTCGACCCGGGATACGCGAAGTCGACGCGCGATCAGGTTCTGGGCCGCATCGCGGAGCGCTTCGGGGAAGGTGCGGCAGGCGATGTGTACGACGAGTACGCCCGGACCCGCCCCGGCGCACGGCCTGCCGACGTACTCATGGACCTGATCACGGATGAGCTGTTCCGCGTGCCCTGCGTGGAACTGGCGGAGGCCAGAGCGGCCTTGGGGCGTCCCGTCTGGGCGTACCAGTTCGACCTCCCGACGCCGGCCCACGGGGGCAGGCTCGCCGCCGCTCACTGTCTGGAGCTTCCCTTCGTCTTCGACAACTTCGACAGCTGGTCACATGCTCCGCTCGTCGAAGGGGTGGATCCGGTCGTCGGGGAGGGGCTGGCGAAGGCCATGCATCGGGCGTGGATCGCCTTCGCCCGGACCGGCGACCCGAACCATGCCGGTCTGCCGGCCTGGGAGCCGTACCGGTCGCAGGCCCGTACCACCATGTGTTTCGACGCCGTCACCCTTCCGTTGGGCGACCTCGCCGGGCACGCCCGACGCCTGCACGGTCGACGGGCGCCGACCTCGTAATCACCGCAGTCACCGAAAGGTCTCCCGGATCCGGTGTTACACGTGTAACGTCGCTGTCGGCCGCGCGGAGGGGAGCAGCGGCCAGGCCGGTCCCGAGCGCCTGACCAGCTCGGGACCGGCCTCTTGTCGATACTCAGGCTCACGAAACGGAAGACGTACCCATGGCCCACAACGTGACGGCCCGGCCGCGCACCCTCACCGCTCCCGACGGCACCACCTTCCGTGACCTGAACGGCAATGGGGTGATGGAGCCCTACGAGAACCCGCGCCTGTCGGTGGACGAGCGTGTCGCCGACCTCCTCGGCCGCATGACCCTGGAGGAGAAGGCCGGCCTGATGTTCCAGACCATGATCACGATCAATCCGGACGGATCGCTGGTGGAGCCGGAACCCGGGGCGGCCGACGACGATCCGATGCGAGCCTCCACCCGCGCCATGGTGACCGGCAGGCTCATGAACCACTTCAACCTCTTCGGCGCGGCGGCCCCGCGCCGCATGGCCGAGTGGAACAACCGTCTCCAGGACCTGGCCGCGACGAACCGCCTCGGGATCCCGGTGACGATCTCCACCGACCCACGCCACGGTTTCGTCGACAATCCGGCGGCCGGCGCCCACACCGAGGGGTTCTCCCTGTGGCCCGAGCCGCCCGGTCTGGCCGCGACAGGGGACGAGGAACTCGTGCGCCGGCATGCCGACATCGTCCGCCGTGAGTACCTCGCCGTGGGCATCCGCCTGGCCCTGCATCCCACGGCCGACCTCGCCACCGAGCCCCGGTGGGCCCGCATCCTGGGTACGTTCGGCTCCGACGCCCAGGTGGCCGCACGCATGGTCGCCGCCTACGTCCGTGGCCTCCAGGGCGACACGCTCGGCGTGCACAGCGTGGCGGCCATGACCAAGCACTTCCCCGGGGCGGGCCCGCAGAAGGGCGGAGAGGACGCCCACTTCCCCTACGGCCGCGAACAGGTCTACCCCGGCGGCAACTTCGACTATCACCTGATCCCCTTCGAAGCCGCTTTCGCCGCGGGCACCTCGCAGATCATGCCCTACTACGGCATGCCGGTCGGAACTCAGTACGAAGAGGTGGGCTTCGGCTTCAACAAGGGCGTCATCACCGGGTTGTTGCGCGAGAAGTACGGCTTCGACGGTGTCGTCTGCACCGACTGGGGCCTGGTCACCGACAGCCGGATCTTCGGTTCTCCCTTCCCCGCCCGCGCATGGGGCGTGGAGCATCTGGACCGGCTCACCCGCGTGGAACGGATCCTCGACGCAGGTGCCGACCAGTTCGGCGGCGAGGCCGCGCCCGAGCTCGTCGTGGAACTGGTCCGCACGGGCAGGATCGGCATCGAACGCGTCGACGCCTCCGTGATCCGCCTCCTGCGCGAGAAGTTCCTTCTCGGTCTCTTCGACGACCCGTACGTCGACCCGGACGCCGCCCAGGAGATCTGCGGCTGCGACGAGTTCACCGCCGCGGGGCTGGCCGCCCAGAGCCGGTCGATCACGATTCTCAAGGACCGCCCGAGCGAGGCGGCCGAGCCGATCCTGCCCTTGAGTGCCGGCATCCGGATCTACGTCCAGGGCATCGACCCCGAGGTCGCCGGGCGGTACGCCACCGTGGTGGACCGTCCGGAGGAGGCGGATGTCGCGCTGGTCCGGATCGCCACTCCGTACGAGCCACGGACCGAAGGCTTCGAGAACTTCTTCCACGCGGGCCGCCTCGACTTCACGGAGGAGGAACTGCGGCCGTTGCTGGCGACCGCCGCGGCCGCGCCGACCGTCTTCGACGTCTTCCTCGACCGCCCCGCGATCCTTCCCGAGATAACGGACAGGGCGGCAGCCCTCGTGGCCGACTACGGCGCCTCGGACGTCGCCCTGCTGGACGTCCTCTTCGGCCGGACGAAGGCCGAAGGGCGGCTGCCCTTCGAGCTCCCCCGCACCATGGACGCCGTCACCGCCGGCCATGAGGACGTACCCGACGATTCGCATGACCCGCTCTTCCCGTACGGCCACGGGCTGGACGTGGAACCGCGCACGCAGTGAACGGACTCTGCCGGAGCGGGCGTCGCCGGACGGAAGAGCCGTGTCCGGCGACGCCCTCTTCGCGGGGTGGGCTACCAGCCGCCGAAGGAGTTCCACCATCCCCAGCGCTGTGCCGGCGCCTCTCCCGGCACACGGTCGTCGCGCCGCTTGGCCGGCGCCTCCACGACGGTCGGGGGAGGTGCGACCGTGCCGGGCCCGGCGTCCGCCGGGTGGGGCGCGGAGAACACGACGGGCAGCTCCGTCGGGGCCGCGCTCCACAGTGAAGCCCGCCGGACGGCGCCCTCCGGGAAGGCGGGGCGGATGCCGGGGAGCCGGTCCAGGAGCACCCCGAGCGCCGTCTCGGTGATCAGGCGAGCCGCTTCCTTGGCGGGGCAGCCGTGCGAACCGGTGCCCCAGGCCAGATGCGCCCGCGTGCGGGAGGCCGATGCGTCATCGAGTTCCGGGTCGGTGTTGGCGGCCGCCAGACAGGGGATCACCAGGTCGCCGTCCCGAATGCGGCGCCCTGCCAGGACCACGTCCGCGGTCGCCCACCGGCCGGCCACGTTCGGCACCGGTGCGCCCGAGCGCAGTGCGTGCTCGACGATGTGGGGCACCACGCTCGCGGTGCCCGTCGCCAGGCTCGGCGCGTCGTGGCTGAGGAGAAGCTGTGCAGCGCTGCCGATCCAGCTGATGGTGCTCTCGGCACCGATCAGGACGAGAGCGAGCAGGTTGTGCGCGACCTCGTCATCGGTCAACGGAGTCTCCTGGGCCAGCCATGAGGTGAGGTCGGGTCCTGGCCTGACGCCGCGTTCGGCCACCAGTCGGCCGAGGGCCTCCAGCAGTTCCGCCTCTGCCGACGGGGCCCCGGGGAAGGCGTTCACGACGGTCTGGAGCAGGAGATCGAGAGTGGTGAACGAATCCTCGGACACGCCCAGCAGATGGGCGAACACATGCCACACGAGAGGCCGGGCGTAGTCGGCCATGAGGTCGGCGCCGGCCCGCGCCGCCCAGGCGTCCACCAGTGCGTTCGCCCGGTGCCGGACCAGCCGGTTCAGCTGTCTCATGTCGATGCGGCCGAGAGCCGCGGTCATGGCACCCCGGTGCCGCAGATGCTCTTCCCCGTCGAGCCGGGAGGCGGCGGGGCGAGGACCGAGCAGGGGCAGCAACGGTGTGTCCCTCGGCAGCAGTCCGTGGAAGACGGCGTTCCAACGGTGTGGGTCGCTGGAGTAGAGCTCGGCGTTCCAGATGACCTCCAGCACTTCCCGGTGGTTGAGCACCAGCCAGGCGGCGACGCCCGGGGCGATCTCCACCGCGGCGACCGGTCCACTGCGTCGGCGCAGACAGGCGTACGCGGCGTCGAGGTCCTGTTCCTTCGCCGGGCCGTGCAGCGGGGTGAGGCCCGGGGCGTACGGGCAACCGGGCGCGGAGCCGGTGTGGCTCGATGGTTCCATCGGACTCCTTCGGTGGTGTCTGGGCTGGTCCGGCGGCGTACCGGGAACGCCGCTCAGTAACGCGTGTAACCTGGAGGTGAGCCGGTCGGACGACCGGCAGGAACGTGGAAGGACGTCATGGGCCAGGAGCCGACCGCACCGGCAGCCGTCACGAGCGCGGACGTGGCGCGTCTGGCGGGGGTGTCGCGGGCGACCGTGTCCTTCGTCCTCAACGACACACAGGCGCACCGGGTCAGCGCCACCACACGTGCCCGGGTCCTGGCGGCAGCCCAGCAGCTCGGCTATGTACCTCATGCCGCCGCACGGTCCCTGCGCGCCGGCCGCAGCAACCTCGTCCTCATACCGGCGTCCGTCTCGGCCGTCGGCAGCCTGGTCAGCGCCTGGATCGACGACCTGCAGAGCGAACTGGAACGGCACGGCTACATCACCGTGCTGCATGCCGGGCGCTTTTCCGACGCCGTGAGCGCCGCCCGGGCCTGGGCCGAACTGCGCCCGGCTGCGGTGATGGCCCTCGACGGTGACAGCCTGACCGACCAGGCCGCCGAGGTCCTGAGCAGGGCCGGAGTGCGGGGCGTGATGGCCTTCGCCTCCCGGGAGGTGAAGGGCGTCCACACCATCGACTTCGATCACGCACGCGTCGGCGCACTCGCTGCCGAGCACCTCGTCGCCCGCGGGCGGCGGCACATCGGCGTGGTCATGCCGCGGGAGCGCGGCCTTGCCGCCTTCGCCCGGCCACGCCTGGCCGGCGCCCAGGCCGTCGCCGCCCGCAGCACCGCGGCCGTCACGGCGGTCGAGATGTCCTACACCCACGACTCCGCAGCCGAACTGGCCGAACGGTGTTCCGAGTTGGAACTGGACGGCGTCTTCGCCTACAACGACGAGTACGCGGCGCTGCTGCTGCACGCGCTGCGCAGCAAGGGGTTCTCCGTCCCGGACGAGATGGCCGTGGTCGGCGCCGACGACCTGGTGCTGTCGGCCCTGCAACAGCCGCCCCTGACGACCGTCCGACTGGACCTGCCCACGCCCGCGCGGGTCGCCGACGCCCTGCACGAGCTGGTCGACGGGGGCACGGTGCCCGACATCCCGGGCATGCAGCCGGTCCTTGTCCCCCGTCGGTCCTCCTGATCCGTCGGTCCACCGGCGGCGGCAGGGACAGGTGACCGATCCGCCTGTCCGGCCGGCAGTGGTGTGCACAGCCACCCCGGCATGAGGGCGGCACCCGCGCGATTGTCGTCGGATCTCCGCAGCACCGGCCGCGCCGGGCGGGTGAGCACTGCGGCGGCGAACGCGGCGGTTGACGAGCAGGAGGACCACCCCGAGCGTGAGCGCGCCGCGGTGTGCGGACGCGGAGGCCGGGCGGCCGTGCCACGGGGCAAGGGGAGCCGGAGCCGGGAGTTCAGCCGCCGGAGTGCTGGACATGGGGTACCTCTTGCGGCCGGAGGCCGCCGTCGGCCGGTGGGCACGTGATGGTGGGCAGACTCGCCGGGTGCCGGACTCCTGGGAGCCGGCGTGGTGATCGGAAGCGAGACCGGGCAAGTGGCACCGGACCCTCCGGTCGGCGCCGCCCGCGCGTGCGTCAGCGGTGACGGGTGGTGCCTCCCGGCTCATGCGTCCCGGCTCGTGCGCCCAGGTGGCGGGCGAGGAAAGTGACGCTGTCGGAGACGATGGGCGTCACGTCGGGGGTGCCGAGGAAGATGTGGTCGGCGCCTTCCACCGGCTGCAGGGTGACCTGACCGCCGGCGCGCTCAAGGCTCTCGGCGAGTACTTCGCTCTGGCTGTACGGCACGAGACCGTCGGCCGTCCCGTGGATCAGGAGGAAGGGAGGAGGAGTGGCCGGACCGGCGTAGGTGACCGGGCTGGCCACCCGGGCGAGTTCCGGCAGTTCCGCGGAGGTGCCGCCCAGCAAGGCGGTGAACGGGTTGGGGTACTCGGGGCCGGGTGGGGAGGGCGGCAGAGCGTGCGACAGCAGAGAGCCCAGGTCGGACACCCCGTACCAGTCGACGACGGCCCG
The DNA here is from genome assembly GCF_044768335.1 of Streptomyces sp. NPDC101151. Taxonomy (NCBI): domain Bacteria; kingdom Bacillati; phylum Actinomycetota; class Actinomycetes; order Kitasatosporales; family Streptomycetaceae; genus Streptomyces; species Streptomyces sp. NPDC101151. Next base: position 25,732 of record NZ_JBIWPP010000051.1, read on the forward strand.
CACGGCACTGTCCTCGTCCCGAACGCCCTCGACACCCTCAAGCGCCGTCGCGGCATCGGTGCCGTCGGCGCGGACGAGCCCCGCGAGCGCGGCCAGGTGGCCGCCCGCCGATTCTCCCCAGACGCCGATCCTGTCCTGGTCGATGCCGAGGTCGGAGGCGAAGCGGCGCACATAGCGAATGGCGGCCTTCACGTCGTGCAGCTGTGCCGGGAACGGAGCCTCCAGGCTGTGCCGGTAGTCGATGCTCACCACAGCGAGACCGGCATCCAGGATCATGCCGTACAGCAGCTCGACGGGCACCGTCGGAGGCGGGAAGCGCCGGTCGCCGTCGAGCCAGCCGCCCCCGTGGATCCACACCACGGCCGGCACCGGCTCCGCGGACGCCGGTACCTGCGCATCGAGCAGACGGGGCCGGTATCCAGGCGTGCGTGCGTACGTCACCGCGTCGAAGCGGCGCACACCGTCCTGGCCGACCAGCGGGGGAGGGGGAGTGAGGAAGGAAGGCGGCGGCCATTCCATGTCGACGGCGGCGGTCGGCGGTACGGCCGTCTCCGTAGGGAGTGATGAGGTCATGTCGCCTCTTTCTGCGGGCGTGGGTGGGGCGTCAAGGGGGGGTGGGCACTGGGCAGGCCTGTGCGAAGGCTCGTGAGCTTTAAGGCGTTTCTAAATGAATGTCTGAAATGCCCTTGTGTTCGTCTCGGGGTCGACCTAGGCTGTTACACGTGTAACACGTCAGATGTACCGGAGTAAACGCCTGGGGGTCATTCGGCGATATGCGACCGTGTCGCCGTGCAGAGCTGGCACGTTACACGAGAAACCCAGCGTGCGCTGTGCGCACTTGCCCGGGGAGTCCTCATGCTTGGCCCCACTCCGTCCGCGACCTGTCCGCTGTCGCCGCCGCTGCGCGCGGTGCCCCTCCCGCCCGACCGGTCCCCGGCGCGCCGCCTCGTCCACTGGGCGGTGGAGGCGGCGGCCGTCTCGGTCCCCGAGGTGCGAGCGTCCATGCGCCGCGCGCTCGAGGACTGGCACGTCGCGCCGGAACGGATCGAGGTGCTGCTGCTCGTCGGGTCGGAGCTCCTGGCCAACGCGGTCCGGCATGCGGGCGGCGTGGCCGGCCGCCTGTGTGCCACGGTCACCCTCGCCGGTGGCTGGGTGCAGCTCGACGTCGCCGATGGGGATCCCCGCCTGCCGCACGTCGGCCTCGATGCCGGCGGGGAGGCGGAGGGTGGTCGCGGTCTCGCGATCGTGGACTTCCTGGTCGGCGAGGCCGGCGGTGACCTGGCGGCCTTCCGTGTCCTGTCCGGCAAGGTCGTCCGGGTCCGCATCCCTGCCGCCTGAGCCTCACTCGGGCGCCGTCGTGCCGCCGGGATCGAAGGTCGCCCCTGCCTCGGTCCCGCGGGCCGCCACCAAAAAGTTTGTCGAGAAAACTTGACGCTCGTCAATTTGGCGAAATACTTGCCGCACTCCCTCTGCTGCCCCGAGACCGAGGTGTGCGCCCCATGGAGCTCTCCCCGTCCGCCCACGTGGACACCTTCTGCCGTGACCGACTGCCTCCCTTCCCTCTCTGGCCCCAACTGCCCTTCGAACTGCCCGAGTTGCGTTATCCGGACCGCCTCAACTGCGCTGTGCGCCTGCTCGACGACGCCGTCGCGCTCTGGGGAGCAGACCGGCCCTGCCTGCTCACGCCGACGGACAGCTGGACGTACGGTGACCTGTTGCGCCACGCCAACCAGGTCGCCCAGGTGCTCACCGAGGACCTGGGACTGATTGCCGGGAACCGTGTCCTGCTGCGTGGCCCCAACAACCCCTGGCTGGTTGCCTCCTGGTTCGGGGTGCTCAAGGCCGGCGGCGTCGCGGTCACCACGATGCCTCTGCTGCGGGCCGCGGAACTCGCGGAACTGCATGACATCGCCCGTCCGGCCGTAGCCCTGTGCGACCACCGGTACCTCGACGAACTCGAGGCCGCCGACACACCAGGACTGACCGTCCTCTCCTACGGCGGAGTGGCCGACGACGACCTGATCGGTCGCTGCACGGCCAAGGACGGTGTGTTCGCCGGCGTCGTCACCGCCGCCGACGACGTGGCTCTCATCGCCTTCACCTCCGGTACGACCGGACGGCCGAAGGCGACGATGCACTTCCACCGGGACGTGCTGGCCAACGCCGACACGTTCTCCCGGCACATCGTCAAGCCGCGCCAGGACGACGTCTTCACCGGCACGCCGCCGCTGGCCTTCACCTTCGGACTCGGCGGACTGGTCGTCTTTCCGCTCCACGTCGGCGCGGCGACTCTGCTCATCGAGCAGGCGTCGCCGCAGAGGCTGGCCGAACTCGTCGCCGAGCACGGTGTCACGGTCCTCTTCACCGCCCCCACCGCCTACCGGGCGATCATGGCTGCCGGAGCCGTGGACCGTCTGGCCGGTCTGCGGCGGTGTGTGTCCGCCGGGGAGGCGTTGCCGGCGCAGGTGTGGGAGGACTTCCATGCCGCGACCGGACTGCGCATCATCGACGGCATCGGCGCCACCGAGATGCTGCACGTCTTCATCTCCGCGGCCGACGACGACATCCGCCCGGGGGCCACCGGCAAGCCCGTTCCCGGGTACCGCGCGATGGTCGTCGACCCCACGGGTGCACCGGTAGCCGACGGGGAGCCCGGCCTCCTCGCCGTCACCGGTCCGACGGGATGCCGCTATCTCGACGATCCGCGCCAGACGACGTACGTCAGGAACGGCTGGAACATCACCGGGGACACCTATACACGTGATGCGGACGGCTACTTCTGGTACGTGGCCCGAAGCGACGACATGATCGTCTCGTCCGGCTACAACATCGCCGGCCCCGAGGTCGAGAAGGCGCTTCTCACCCATCCCCGTGTGGCGGACTGCGGCGTCGTCGGTGCGCCGGACGATCGCCGGGGCATGGTCGTCAAGGCGTACGTGGTCCTGTGCGACGGTGTCGCCGCCGACGACGTGACCGTCAAGGAACTCCAGGACCACGTCAAGCAGGCCATAGCCCCCTACAAGTACCCGCGCGCCGTCGAGTTCGTGAGCGAGCTGCCGCGCACCGGCAACGGCAAGCTGCAGCGCGGCGAGCTGCGTCGGCGTGCCGTCGACGCGATCGGCTAGCGCCCTCCCCCTCGCGACGCGGGCACCGCTCGCGTCGGCCTGTCGCCGGAACTCACCGCAGCCGACCGGATCGGCTGACGAAAGGCATCGCCATGGAAACCCCCGACACCCAGCGAGAAACCCCGCTGATCGGCACGTGTGCCGATGGGCATGACCAAGCCTGCGTGGCGGACCTGCCCAGCATTGTCATAGAGCGTCGCGTCGAATGGCCCGACACCGATGCCGCAGGCCACTACCACCATTCCACCGTGGTGCGGTGGGTGGAGGCGGCCGAGGCCGCCCTGCTGCGCCGCCTGGGCCTGGCCCACCTTTTCGGCAGCACTCCGCGTGTCCACTTCGAGGCCGACTACCGGGCGCGGCTGTGGTTCGGAGAGCTCGTGCGCATCGAGCTGCGCGTCGCCAAGGTCGGGACCACATCGCTGCACTACGCCTTCAGCGTGCGTGGCCAGGGCGAGGAGGAGGCGGCCACCGGCCGGATGGTGATCGCCCACTCCGCGGCCCGGGCCTTGGGGGCCACCCCCTGGCCGGATGAGGTCCGCCGTCTCTTGGCCGAGGCGGGGCCGCAGGCTCCCGAATCCCTGAGCTGAGCCGGACGGACCCGTGCGAACTCAACAGCGTTATCGAGTTTTCTTGACGAGCGTAGGAATTGCGGCATACGTTGTTCCTCGGACCACAAGGAGGACGCCGTGCGCGTAGCAGTCATCGGCGGAGGGCCCGGCGGGCTGTACTTCGCGGCCCTGTCCAAGCAGTTGTCCCCGCAGTGGGAGATCACCGTCTGGGAGCGCAACGCGGCCGACGACACCTTCGGATTCGGTGTGGTGTTCTCCGACGAGACCCTCGACGGCATCGCGCAGGCCGACCCGGAGATCTACCGGGCCATGTCGGCCGAGTTCGCCCGCTGGAGCGACATCGACGTGCGCCACCGGGGCCGGACACTCACCTCGGGCGGCCACGGATTCGCCGCACTCGGCCGCAAGCGCCTGCTGCAGATCCTCCAGGAGCGGTGTGCGGCACTGGGGGTGGACGTGCGTTACCGCACGCAGGCACCGCCCGCCGCCGAACTCGCCGACGCCTACGACCTCGTGGTGGCGTGCGACGGAGTACGGTCCCAGACGCGGGGCGCGTACGCCGGCACCTTCGGACCGGATCTGGATGAACGGCACTGCCGTTACATGTGGCTCGCGACCGACAAGGTGTTCGAAGCCTTCACGTTCATCGTCGCCGAACGGGACTTCGGGTCCCTGCAGGTCCACGCGTACCCGTTCGACGACAGCCGCAGCACCTTCATCGTCGAGATCGACGAAGACTCCTGGCGGCGCGCGGGATTCGACGCGTTCGCCAGCCGTGACCTGCCACCCGGGACCAGCGACGAGCAGAGCATCCGGCGGTGCGAGGAGATACTCGCCGACCACCTGGACGGCCATCGGCTGATACCCAACGGTTCCAGGTGGATCCGCTTCACCACCGTGCGCAACAGGACCTGGCGCCACGAGAATGTGGTCCTGCTCGGCGACGCCGCCCACACGGCGCACTTCTCCATCGGCTCCGGCACCAAGCTCGCCATGGAGGACGCCCTCGCCCTGGCGGCCTGCCTCCATGAGCACCCGGACGTGTCCAGTGCCCTCGCCGCGTACGAGGCCGAACGCAAGCCCGTGGTGGAGTCCACACAGCGGGCCGCACAGGCGAGTCTGGAATGGTTCGAGAACGTCGGCCGCCACACCGGGCAGGACCCCCTTCAGTTCGCCTTCAACCTGCTCACCCGCAGCCGACGTGTCACCTACGACAACCTCCGGGTGCGCGACCAGGCATTCACCGACGCGGTGGACACCTGGCACGCGCAACACACGGCGATCGGCGGACGGGCCGACTCGGCGCCTCCGATGTTCCGGCCGTTCCAGACGGGCGGTCTGCGCCTGCGCAACCGTGTCGTCGCACCGCCCATCGCGCTGTACTCCGCGCAGCACGGTGTGCCCGGAGACGTCGAGCTGGTCCATCTGAACACGCAGGCGCTGGGCGGCCCGGGTCTTGTCATGGCAGGTATGACGGCTGTCACCGCCGACGGACGTGCCACACCCGGCTGCCCGGGTCTGTACACCGACGAGCAGGAAGCGGCGTGGCGTCGCATCACCGCCTTCGTCCGCCGGCAGTCGGACAGCTGCCTCGGCATCCAGCTCACCCACGCCGGACGACGCGCCGCGACCAGCACGCCGCGGGCGGACGGCCGCTGCACGCCCCTCGGCGACGACGGGTGGCCGCTGGTCGCGGCGTCCGCCCTGCCCTGGGACGCGGCGAGCACGACACCTCGCGAGGCGACCCGCGAGGACATGGACGCCCTCGTGCAGGACTTCGTCACCGCGGCCCGCCGCGCCGACCGGGCAGGCTTCGATGTGCTGGAACTCCAGTACGGACACGGTCACTTGATGTCGGGCTTCCTGTCACCGCTGACCAACACACGGACGGATGCCTACGGCGGCAGCCTCGCGCATCGGATGCGCTTCCCCCTGGAGGTGCTGCGCGCGGTCCGCGCCGTATGGCCCTTCGGCAAGGCCCTGATCGTCCGGATCTCGGCCAGCGACTGGGCCGACGGAGGGATCGGTGAAGACGACGTGGTCGGCCTCTGCCGCGCCCTCGCGGACGCCGGGGCGGACGCCATCGACGTGTCCACCGGAGAAGTCGTCGCCCACGAGCAGCCGCGCTACGGCCGCAGCTACCAGACGCCCTACGCCGATCTGATCCGCAACACCGTGGGCATACCCGTCATCGCCGTTGGCGCCATCTCCACGTACGACGACGTCAACTCCCTCATCCTGGCGGGCCGGGCCGACCTGTGCGCCGTCGGCCGCGCCCAGCTGCACGACCCGCTGTGGACGCTGCATGCCGCGGCCGCCCAGCAGTACACGGGACCGGCCGCGCCCTGGCCGGCCTCCTGGAAGGCGGGCAGCGGCAGGCCGCCCGGCGCCCGAACCGACCGCGTACCGCCCCGCCTTCAGCTGCTCCGGGACGCTCCCGCCCCCGTGCACCAGCGGTGGCTTCCCAGGCCCGCTGCGACCACCGTCTGACATGGAGGAACAGATGCAGAAACTGCCCCGCTTCACAGCGGCAGCAGTGCAGTCCTCGCCCGTCTTCCTGGACCCGGCGGCCACGGTCGACAAGGCCGCGTCCCTGGTGGCGGAGGCCGCGTCCCACGGCGCCGAACTCGTGGTCTTCCCGGAAGTCTTCGTTCCCGGCTACCCGTACTGGAACTGGACCATGAACCCCGTGCAGGGCTCGCCCTGGTTCGAGCGTCTGTGGCGGGCGTCCGTCGACATACCCGGCCCGCACGTGGACGCGCTGCGCGCCGCTGCCCGACAACACGGTGTCGTCGTGGTCATCGGCGTCAACGAACGAAGCCCCCACAGCCTCGGCATCCTCTACAACACCCTGCTGACCATCGGTCCCGACGGCGAACTCCTCGGCGTGCACCGCAAGCTCGTCCCCACGTGGGCGGAGAAACTGACCTGGACGGGCGGGGACGGAAGCTCCCTCCAGGTCCATTCCACGCGCATCGGGCCGCTCGGCGCCCTGGCCTGCGGTGAGAACACCAACACGCTCGCCCGCTTCACCCTTCTGGCCCAGGGAGAGCTGGTCCACGCGGCCAGTTACATCGCGCTGCCGGTCGCACCGCAGGACTACGACATGGCGGACGCCATCGCCGTCCGCACGGCCGCCCACAGCTTCGAGGGCAAGCTCTTCTCCGTCGTCGCCTGCTCCACGATCTCCCCGGAGATCGTGGACACCGTCGCCGGCGACGACGAGGACGTGCGCCGCATGCTCGCCCGCCCGCGCAGCGCACTCTCGGGGATCTTCGGGCCGGACGGCCGCCCCGTCACCGAGCCGCTCATCGACGACGAGGGCATCGTCTACGGCGACATCGACCTGGCCAGGTGCATCCAGCCCAAGCAGATGCACGACATCGTCGGCCACTACAACCGCTTCGACGTCTTCCGCCTGCACGTCGACAACACCCCACGCACCCCGGTCACCTTCACGACCGACCCCGCACATCACCCCACCGCCCCGCCGCTCTCGACGGACGACACGTGCAGCGACGTCGCCACGAAGGAGGAATCATGACCGCCGAACACGACGACGACAGGCTGGGCCGGGCCCGCGTGTCCGACACCCCCGAGCTCACCGCCTACTACGGCGAACTCGCCGAACTGGACGCCGGCGCCCTGTGGACGGTCGCGAACGACATCGAGCCCTGGTACCCGCAGCCGAAGTCCCTACCGGTCCTGTGGCGCTACGACGCCCTGCGACCCCTGGTACGCAAGGCGCTCGACCTGGTCAAGGCCGACGACGCCGGACGTCGCGTCGTCATGCTCGTCAACCCCGGCCGCAAGGACGTGAGCGCCGCCGTCGGCCTGCTGTACACCGGCCTGCAGATCATGGGACCGGGGGAGTCCATGACCGCGCACCGCCACCAGGCCGCCGCCCTGCGCTTCGTCCACGAGGGCAGCGGTGCCTGGACGATCGTCGACGGCCAGAAGCTGAAGGTCGGCCCCCGTGACTTCGCCATCACCCCCAACGGCACCTGGCACGAGCACGGCAACGACGCCGACGACGCCCCCGTCATCTGGCAGGACGGCCTGGACATCCCTCTCGTCAACGCCCTGGACGCGGGCTTCTACGAGGTCCACCCCGAGCTGTATCAGCAGCCCGGAAAGATGATCAACTCCTCGGTCCTCACCTACGGCGCCAACCTGCTGCCCTACGGGGCCGAGAAGTGGACCCGCCCCTACTCGCCTCTGCTCGCCTACCCGTGGGAGCCCACCTACCAGTCGCTGCGCAACCTCGCCAAGGCCACGGAGGGCTCCCCGTACGACGGCGTCATCGCCGAGTACACCAACCCCGTTACCGGCACCTCCGTGATGCCCACCATGGGCGCCCACATGCAACTCCTGCGGCCGGGCCAGGCCACCAAGGCCCACCGCCACACCGGGTCGGTCGTCTACACCGCGGCGAAGGGCCGGGGCTGTTCGGTCATCGCCGGACAGCGCTACGACTGGCAGCAGGGCGACATCTTCTGCGTCCCCTCCTGGGCCTGGCACGAACACGCGAATCTCGACCAGAGCGAGGACGCCTGCCTCTTCTCGTTCAACGACTTCCCCGTGATGCGTTCCCTCGGCTTCCACCGCGAAGAGGCGTACACCGACAACGGCGGGCACCAGCCCACCGTGTGAACCGCCGCCGCGCCGGGACCGCCGGCCCTGACACCGGTCACCGGCGCGGCGGCCGTGCAACCGGCGGCGATCCCGCCCCGCGCCCCATCGCCACGGCGGCGGGGCGGCGGCGCGCGGACATCAGACGCACCGCCGCCCCGCACCCTCGCTGTCCTTCCCCTCCGTCACCCACCAAGGAGCCCGCATGCGACTCGTGACCTACACGGTCGACTCCGCTGCCGCCCGTCTCGGGGCCCAGATCGACGACCGCGTGATCGACCTCGCCGCCCTGGCCGCCCACCACGCCACCGAACTCCCGCAGGACCTGCTGACGTTCATCGGCGCGGGCGCCGACGTCCACGACACCGCTCGGCGCCTGCTCGACGGCGACGCATCCGAATGGCCAGCCGAAGCCGTGCACAGTGTCGAGCAGGTCGTCCTCAACGCCCCGTTGCGCCCCGGCAAGATCATCGGTGTCGGCCTCAACTACGTCGAACACGTCGAGGAATCCAGCCGCAGCCTGGACACGGACAAGGAACTGCCGCCTCGTCCCGTCCTCTTCAGCAAGCCCGCCACCGCGGTCACCGGCCCAGGCCGGCCGATTCTGCACAACGGCGACCTCACCCAGCAGCTCGACTGGGAGTGCGAACTCGCCGTCGTCATCGGCCGCACCGCCTTCCGCGTCAGCGAGGACGACGCCTACGACCACATCTTCGGCTACAGCATCGTCAACGACATCAGCGCCCGCGACCAGCGACGCTCCGGCCAGTGGTTCTTCTCCAAGGGCCAGGACTCCTACGCGCCCTTCGGACCCGCCGTCGTCACCGCCGACGACATCGACGACCCGATGAGCCTGGACCTCGAACTGCGCGTCAGCGGCGTCACGAAGCAGAAGTCGAACACCCGGCACATGCTCTTCCCCATCGCGCGCCTCATCGCCGACATCTCCTCCGGCGTGACCCTCGAACCGGGCGACGTCATCGCCACCGGTTCACCCTCCGGGGTCGGCGCCGGGATGGTGCCCCCCGAGTTCCTGGCCCCCGGCGACCTCGTGGAAGCCACCGTCGAGCACATCGGCACGCTCACCAACCCGGTCGTCGACGCCCGCTGATCCGCACCCCCCAGTTCCCCGGAGAGACCATGGCCCACCGAACCTGTCGCATCGGCCAGATCGTGCCGAGTTCCAACGTCACGATGGAGACCGAGATCCCCGCCATCCTGCGCGCCCGCGAGAGCGTGGCGCCGGAACGCTTCACCTTCCACTCCAGCCGCATGCGGATGACCCACGTCACGCCCGAGCAGCTCAAGTCCATGGACGCCGACTCCGACCGCTGCGCCGTCGAGCTGTCCGACGCCCGGGTGGACGTCCTCGGCTACGCGTGCCTGGTCGCCATCATGAGCATGGGACTCGGCTACCACCGCACCTCCGAGGAACGCCTGCACGCCCGCACGACGGAGAACGGTGCTCCTGCCCCGGTGGTCACCAGCGCCGGCGCCCTCGTGCACGGCCTGCACACCCTGGGAGCCAGGAAGATCGCGCTCGTGGCCCCGTACATGCGGCCGTTGACCCGGACGGTGGTCGAATACCTGACCCACGAGGGCATCGAGGTCCTCGACTACGAAGCACTGGAGATCGCCGACAACCTGGACGTCGCCGCGCACGACCCCGCCAGGCTGCCCGGTATCGCCCGCGCCCTCCAGTACACCGACGCGGACGCCGTCGTCCTCTCCGCCTGCGTCCAGATGCCGTCCCTCGGCGCCGTCGAGGAGGCCGAACAGCTCCTCGGGAAACCCGTCGTCTCCGCCGCGATCTGCACCGCGCACCAGATGCTGCGCACCCTCGGCCTGCCTGCCGTCGCGCCCGGAGCGGGCCACCTCCTGTCCGGTGCGTACGCCGAGACACCGCTGCCCCCGCGGGAGGCGACCGCCGGATGACCGCTCACCCGAGCCTCGGTCCACCGGCCCGGCAGAACCGGGTGCTCGGTAGGATCGCCACCGCACACGACGGAAGGCGATCATGTCGGACAGTCCCACCAGGCCCAGCTCGTTGATCAACACGGTCTACGGAGCCTTCCTGCGGCGTCTCGGGGGATGGGTCTCCATCGCCGACCTGATCGTCCTGATGGCCGAACTGGACGTCGACGGACCGGCGGTGCGCTCGGCGATCTCCCGCCTGAAGAAGCGGGGCATCCTGGAACCCGAACGGCGCGGCGCCAACGGCTACCGCCTGAGCCCCGCCGTGCACCCCGTCTTCGACGAGGGCGACCGGCGTATTTTCGGCAGCCTGGAGCCGGCGGACCTGGCCGACGGCTGGGTGATGGCCGTGTTCTCCGTGCCGGAGTCCGAACGGTCCCACCGCTACCAGCTCCGCACCCGCCTGACCTGGCTCGGCTTCGGCAACATCACCTCCGGGGTGTGGCTCGCACCCGGGCGCCTCCTGGAGGACGCCCGCGCCACCCTCGACCGGCTCGGCCTCAGCGAGTACGTGCACCTCTTCGCCTCGCAGTACGTGGCGTTCAGCGATCTGCGCACCTCGGTCAGGTCCTGGTGGGACTTCCCGGCGATCCAGGCACAGTACGCGGTCTTCACCGACACCTACGGCCCCGTCGCGGCACGGCTGACGACGCAGTCCGGCATCGACGCCGAGGAGGCGTTCCGCCACTACGTCCCCATGCTCACGCAATGGCGTCGTCTGCCCTACCTCGATCCGGGTCTGCCGAAGGAGCTCCTGCCCGAGGACTGGAACGCCGTCGCGGCGCGCCAGGTGTTCCAGCAACTGCACGCCGTGCTGGCCGAGCCGAGCCTCAGCCATGTGCGGACAGTGACCGGCCGTCAGCCTGAGGAAGCTTCGGACTGACGGCCGTTCGGCCCTCCTTGTAAATCGTGTAACTGACTAGACCCAGCCTTCGAGGGACGCCATGAACCCCTCGAAGTCGTCGCGGTGGATGCAGTGGGCCGTTCCGGGGACTGTGGTGATCTCGAAACCGCGCTGCCGCAGCAGCCCGGCCGTCGCGGGAGTGATCGTGAAGCTGGGGTCCGCCAGCTGGACCAGGGACGGCACCACCGGTCCGGCGGGAAGGTGGTCCCCGGCGAAGGACTCCTCCGTGGCGGCGAGGAAGGCCGGGTCGAAGAGGGCGAAGCCGGCCAGTTCCGCATCGATGTCCGCTTCGGACCAGCGCGGGCCTGCGCGGCGCACACTCCGCCTGTCGGCGTTCTCGACCATTGCTCGCATCGCCGCGACCGCTCCGGGCGGAATGTCTCCGGGCCGGAAGCCCGGATCGCTGTAGACGGCACGCCGCGGGCGGAGCCGGGCGGCAGCCAGCGACAGCGCGAGGCCGCCGAGGGAGTGGCCGATGGCCAGGTCGGCGCCCTGTGGCAGGTTCGCCACGAGATCGTCGGCCAGCAACTCCGGGCCATAGTCCCCGCGTGGGCTGAGGCCGTGGCCCCGCAGGTCCGGCGCGATCACCCGGTACCCGCGGTCCACGAGTCGCCTCTCCACCGCATGCCAGGTGCGGTGGTCCGCCATGCCTCCATGGATCAACAGGGCCAGACGTGGGCCGGCTCCGCGCTCGTGGATGTGGAGTTCCACAATGCCTCCTGTCCTGGATATCGACACGTGTAACTAACTTCGGCTATACATGCCGCAGCAGGCAAGAGGTGAGACGTCCGATCGTCGTACGAACCCCGCGCGCCGCCACCCGTGGCGCCCTGCAGTCCACTTCGAGCCAGCCCTCTCCGTCCGCGTGCCTCCCGGCAGAACCACGGAGAACAAAGTCGTTGCCCGGCACCTCGCATCGGGGTCACTTCTCGGGCCTTCCACTCCGACTCGACGAGCATTCCGTCGAGCCGGACGACCTCTGACGAGGTGAACATGACTACCTTCCGACTGGTGGTCAGACGGCTGCTGTCGTCGACCCCGCTCCTGTTCCTGGTCTCCGCCCTGACGTTCGTGCTGGTGTCCCTCGTGCCCGGGGATCCCGCCCGGACGATCGTGGGGCAGCACGCCACGGTCGAGCAGTACGAGGCCGTCCGCCGCCAGTTGGGCCTGGACGAGCCGTTGCCGGTCCAGTACTGGCACTGGCTCGTGCGGGTGTTCCACGGTGATCTGGGAACCTCGCTCTTCAGCGGCGAGCCGGTGACATCCGTGCTGAACAACCGTCTCCCCGTCTCGCTGTCCCTGATGATCGCCGGAACCGTCGTCTCCGGAGCCCTGGGCGTGCTGCTGGGACTGCTCAGCGCACGACGCGGCGGGCTGCTGGTGAAGGCCGTGGACGGCCTGGCGCTCCTCGGCCTGGCGGTGCCGGCGTTCTGGTTCGCGCTCGTCCTGATCGCCATCGGCTCCGTGCGACTGCGCTGGTTCCCGGTCACCGGCTACGTGCCGTTCGCGGACGACCCCGTCGAGTGGGGCAGATCCCTGGTCCTGCCGGTGCTGTCACTGTCGCTGAGCGCCGTGGCCATCATCGCCAAGCAGACACGGGACTCGGTCCTGGACGCGTTCGGACGGGACTTCGTCCGGGTCATGCAGGCCAACGGATTCTCCCAGCGCTCGATCCTCTACCGCCATGTGCTGCGCAACGCGGCCCTGCCGCTGGTGACGGTGCTGGGTGTGGTGCTCGTCAGCCTCCTGGCCGCCGCCGTGTTCGTGGAGACGGTGTTCGCCATGCCCGGGCTCGGCAGCCTCACCCAACAGGCCACCGTCCAGCACGACATCCCCGTCATCCAGGGAGCCGTCCTGTACATCACGGTCCTCGTCGTCCTCGTCAATCTGCTGGTGGACCTCGCCTACAGCCGGCTCGACCCGAGGGTGCGTGCCGCATGAAGCAGCCCACGACGCCGAGCGCGGGCCGCGCGCCGAACAGACGCCCTCTGATACGGCGCCTGCTGGGCCGCCCCGCCGGTGCTCTCTCCCTCGGCTGGCTGGTGCTGCTGACGGTCGCCACCCTCGCGGCGCCGCTCATCACGGCGCACGGCCCGCTGGACCAGGATCTCGGTCATGTGCTTTCGGGGCCGACGGCGGACCATCTGCTCGGCACCGACAATCTGGGCCGGGACCTGCTCAGCCGTCTGCTTTTCGGCGGCCGCTCCACCCTTCTGGCCGTCGGTGAGGCCCTGGCCGTCTTCCTGGTCATCGGCGTCACCCTCGGCCTGGCCTCGGGATTCCTGGGCGGCTGGGCGGACTGGCTGACCGTACGCACGGCCGACCTGCTGTTCGCCCTGCCCGGGATCGTCATCGTTCTCGTCGTGCTCTCCCTGTTCCCCGGCAATCTGCACGCCGCCATGATCACGTTCGGGGTGCTCGGGAGCCCGGGGATGATCCGCATCCTGCGCAGTCAAACCCTCGGCATCCGCGAGGAGTTGTACGTCGCGGCAGCGAAGGTCGCAGGTCTGACCCGCCTGCAGATCCTGCGGCGCCACATCCTGCCGCGCCTGACCAGCACGGTCATCGTGCAGGCGGCCCTGTTCGCCGCCATCGTCGTCACCATCCAGGCGGGCCTCGGCTTTCTCGGCCTCGGAGCCCAGCCTCCCGCCCCGTCGTGGGGCGGACTGGTGGCCGACGCGTCCCAGGCTCTGGACCGAGCGCCATGGATGCTGGTCCCCTCCGGAGTCCCGCTCGTCCTGACGGTGCTGGCGCTCGGACTGCTCGGGGACGCGGTCCGGGACGCGGCCGTCCAGGGATGGTCGGTCTCCCAACTGGCAACGCCCACAGCCGCGCAGCCGGCCGCCGGTGACGGGGGCGGCCCGAGGACAGCCACCGCCACGAACGGAACGCGCCCGGCGGATCCGAGCGCACTGCTGTCGGTCAGAGACCTGTCCGTGGAGATCGGCGGAGTCCCGGTCGTGCAGGAGGTGAGCTTCGACATCTCCGCGGGAGAGACCCTCGGAGTGGTCGGTGAATCGGGCTGCGGCAAGTCCGTCACCTCCCTCGGGATCCTCGGCCTCGTGCCCGGCGGCGGCCGGATCACACAGGGCCGGGTGGTCTTCGGCGGCACCGACCTCGCCGGTTCACCCGATGCCCGCACCAAGGTGCGCGGGACCGGTATCGCCTATGTCTCCCAGGAACCGATGGTCGCCCTCGATCCCACCTTCACCGTCGGCCGTCAGCTCGCCGAGGCGGTACGACGGCACGAGAACCGCGGCCGCGGCGCGGCACACAGCCGGGTCACCGAACTCCTCGGCATGGTGAACATTCCCGATCCGGCAGCCGTGGCGCGGCGCTACCCGCACCAGCTCTCCGGCGGAATGGCCCAGCGCGTGGCAATCGCACTGGCGCTCGCCGGCCGCCCCAAACTCCTGATCGCGGACGAGCCGACCACCGCCCTGGACGTGACCGTCCAGGGCGAGATCCTCGCGCTCCTGCGCGACCTGCAGGCCGAGACCGGAATGGCGGTGCTCATCGTCACTCACGACTGGGGCGTCGTCGCCGACCTGTGCCACCGAGCCGTGGTGATGTACGCAGGCCAGGTCGTCGAGGAGGCAGACGTCGAAGAGATGTTCGCCCAGCCCCTTCACCCGTACTCGGCGGGCCTACTGGCCGCCAACCCCCACCGGGCGCGAGCAGGCGAACCCCTGCCGACCATCCCCGGGTCGGTCCCCGCTCCGCGCGACTGGCCCGCCGGCTGCCGGTTCGCCCCTCGCTGTGCGCTGGCCGACGACCGATGCACGACGCAGCCGGTGACGCTCACCGAGCCCGCCCCCGACCGGCTCACCCGGTGTGTTCGATCCCAGCAGCTCCTCGCGGAAGGCACCACCCCATGACGCTGCCACCGCTCCTCGCCGTCGAGGACCTCACCGTCGAGTTCCCTCAGGGCCGCCGCACTGCGCCACTGCGGGCCGTGGACGCGGTGTCCCTGAGCATCGCACCCGGCGAGACCGTCGGACTCGTGGGCGAGTCGGGCTCCGGCAAATCCACCATCGGCCGCGCCGTACTCGGCCTGAACCGTGTCCACTCCGGCCGGATCGGCTTCGAGGGCCACGACATCACTCATGCCTCGTCCCGTACACGTCGCGCACTCAGCGCCCGGCTGCAAGTCGTCTTCCAGGACCCGTACTCCTCCCTCAACCCGGCCCGGACCATCGGCCAGACCCTCGCCGAGCCCTTCCTGACCCACGGCAGGGCGCACAGGAACGGGACGCGAGACCGCATCGCGAAGATGCTCGCGCGAGTCGGTATGCCCGCCGACACCGCGGACCGTTATCCCGGCCAGTTCTCCGGCGGACAACGCCAGCGCATCGCCATCGCCCGGGCGCTGATGCCCGAGCCGCGCCTCGTCATCTGCGACGAACCGGTCAGCGCGCTGGACCTGTCCATCCAGGCACAGGTGATGAACCTCCTGGCCGACCTGCAGCGCGATCTCGACCTCAGCTACCTCTTCATCGCTCACGACCTGCCCGTGGTCCGCCATCTCTCGCACCGCATCGTGGTCCTCTACCGCGGTCAGGTCATGGAGACCGGATCCGCAGCTGCGCTGTACACCGCCCCGGTCCACCCGTACACCCAGGCGCTGCTCGCCGCCGTACCCCAGCCGGATCCGCGTGCGCAGCGCGCCCGGACCGCGAACCGCGCGGCAGCGACGACGGCGACCGCGCCCTCACCGGCCGGCTGCGCCTTCACTCACCGCTGTCCCCATGCCATCGAGCTGTGCCGGCGCGAGCGACCACTTCTGCGGCCACTCCCGGACGGCCGCGCCGCAGCCTGCCACCGCACCACGGAACTGCACTCCCACTCCACCACCGACGGTCCCGGCCGCACACGTGAGGAAACGCCATGAGGACAACATCGCTGAACAGAGGGCTGACGACACTGGTGGTGCTCGCCGCCGCAGCCACCGCCTGCGGCGGATCCGACGCCGGCGGGAGCGGTGGCCAGGGGGACACCCTGACCGTCGTCGCCGCCGGTGCGCCCGCCAGCCTCGACCCGGCCAAGGCCAATGTCGGCTCCGACAACTGGTTCGTCAACCTCGCCTACGACACCGTCCTCAGACAGGGCCCGAACGGAAGGACGGGCCCCGGCCTGGCCGCCAAGTGGGGTTACGTCGGCACCGGCAACACCGACTTCACCTTCACCCTGCGCAGCGGACTGAAGTTCGCCGACGGCACGCCCCTGGACGCCGAAGCCGTGGCCGCCTCGCTCGACTACAGCCGGAAGAACGGCCTCAACGTCTCGTGGACCTCTGCCATCGAGTCGGTCACCGCCGCCGGCCCGCGCACGGTACGGATCCACTGTTCGAGCCCACACCCCAACCTGCCGCAACTGCTGACCCAAGTGCTGATGGTCGGCTCGGTCATCAGCCCCAAGGGCCTCGCGTCCCCCGGCACCATGGGCACCCACTCCTACGGCGCGGGACCGTACGTCCTCGACGCGGCGCACACCGCGACCGGCGACCACTACACCTACACCCCCAACCCCTATTACTGGGACAAGAAGAAGATTCACTGGAAGAAGGTGGTCATCAAGATCGTCGCCAACCCCAACTCCGCACTCCAGGCGGTCCGGACGGGGCAGGCGGACGCCATGGCCATCACCGCCAACCAGGCCGGCACCGCCACCTCCGCCGGACTGACGGTGACAGGTGCCCCCAACGTCTTCATGGGCGTCAACCTCGCCGACCGGCATGGCACCATCGCAAAGCCGCTCAAGGACCTCCGTGTGCGGCAAGCCCTCAACTACGCAGTGGACCGAGCCGCCATCACCAAGGCCGTCGTCCAGAATCACGGCCACCCGACCAGCCAGATATCCCTGCCCGGCCTCGACGGTTTCGCGGCCGACTACGACAATCGCTACCCCTACAACCCGGCCAAGGCCAGGAAGCTCCTCGCCGAAGCGGGATACCCGCACGGCTTCAAGCTGAAGATGGAGACCCAGAACCTCTTCGGAATCGACCTGGTCACCCAGGCAGTCGTCCAGCAGTGGAAGCAGATCGGCGTCACCGCCGACCTCACCACCGACACGAGCGTGGGCCAGTGGCTGGCCAACGCCACCTCCAAGAAGTATCCGGCGCTCGGCTTCGGCTACGGAGGCGCGACCAGTTACGCCCTCTCCCTCGACTGGATGCTGCCGCACTCCACCGCCTTCAACCCCTTCGCCACGTCCGACCCCGAGCTCACGCGCATGCTGACCACGGCAGCGGCGGCGCCCGCCGACCGGCAACCCGCGCTCTACCAGGACGTCATGCGGTTCGTCGTGGACCGGGCGTGGTTCGTCTCCGTCCTGCGCATGGACGGCCTGTACGCCTACAACGCCAAGAAGCTGTCCGGCTTCACGGCCGCACCGAGCTACCTTCCGGACCTCGCCTGGAACGTGGCTCCCCGGTGACGGGTGTGGAACGAAAGGGAGGAGGCGGACAGTTCAGCAGAATCTAGCGAGGAACCCTGAGCCTTCAGGCCCGGGAGGAATCGCTTCTCAAGACAGGGGTGACCCGCACGAGCGCACGGGTCTGCACTTTTGACCTCAGTCGGGACGCTTCTGGTTCGCGATGTACTCCTTCACTACGGCGAGCGGTGCGCCGCCGCAGGACGCGGCGAAGCAGGAGGGGGACCAGAAGTGCTCACCCCACAGGTACGTGCGGATGTGCGTGGGGAACTCCTGTGGGAGTCTGCGGGCCGAGACTCCTTTGAGGCTGCCGACGAGCCGGGAGAGGGCGACCTTCGGGGGATGGTGCACGAGCCGGTGGACGTGGTCGTGTTCGCCTTTGAACTCGCGCAGTTCCGCGCCGAAGTCGGCGCACACGTCGCGCATGACCTTCGCAGCGCTTGAGGATGTCGTCGGTGAACGGTCCACGCCGGTATTTGGGCGTGAAGACCAACTGGGCGTGGAGGGTGTAGCCGACCGTACGGCCGCTACGAATGTTGGGGTTTGGCTCCCGGCGCGGTGACATGGATCATCGTTATGATCACGCTCGTGAAGATCGTGACGCAGGTGAAGCTGATACCGGAGGCCGGCCAGGCCGCCGCGCTGTCGGCGACCCTGCGTACGGTCAACGACCTGGCGTGCTGGGTCTCCGAGGTGGCGTTCGCCCATGGTGTGCCGCGCGAGTACGAGCTGCGCAAGCACACGTACGCGCACCTCAAGGCCGAAGGTCTCGGGGCGCAGGCGGCGCAACACGTGATCAAGAAAGTGCGCGATGCGTACACGACGCTGCACGCCAACATCCGCGCCGGAAACTTCGGCAGGCCGAAGTCGAAGCGCCGGATCTAGGCCGGGTCGAAGCCGATCACGTTCCGTCCCGAGGCCGCGCAGCCATATGACGACCGGTGTTTGAGCTGGCAGTACGACGCACGGACCGTGTCCATCTGGACAACTGCCGGGCGCCTCAAGAACGTCCGCTTCGTCTGCTCCGCCGACGCGCTCACGACGCCCCGCGAGTACCGCAAGGGCGAGGCAGACCTGATCGAGCGTGACGGGGTCTTCCACCTGATCGCCACCTGTGAGGTCCCCGAGGCCGAGACGTACGAGCCGGACGGCTTCGTCGGCGTGGACCTCGGCATCGTCAACATCGCCACCACGTCCACCGGCTACCAGGCCGCCGGGTGCAGCCTGAACCGGTACCGCAAGCGTCAGCGTGCCCTGCGGGCCAGGCCCCAGAAGAAGCGCACCAAGTCCGCGAAGCGCCGGTTGAAGGAGCGCTCCCGCCGCGAACAGCGGCACGTCAAGAACACCAACCACATCATCGCCAAGACGATCGTGACCGAGGCTGAACGCACCTTTGCCGGACTCTCCCTGGAGGAACTCAAGGGAATCCGGCAGAGGGTACGGCTCCGCAAGCCCCAACGGGTCGCACTCCACTCCTGGGCCTTCGCCCAGCTCCAAGAGTTCATCGTCTACAAGGCCAGGCGGGCAGGCGTGCCCCTGGTCTTCGTTGATCCCGCGTACACGTCGCAGACATGCGCCGAGTGCGGCCACGTCGGCAAGCGCAACCGTGTCGACCAGGGGCTTTTCATCTGCCGGCAGTGCGGGATCGTTGCCCACGCCGACCGGAATGCTTCCCACAACATCGCCACCCGTGGCGAGACCGTGTGGAATGCGGGGCGTGAGTCACGCGTCCCTGCCACCCCATAAGGGTGTCTGGACGGAGGAGCCGACCCAGCAGCCAGTTGGGCGCTACCTCCAAGCCCGGTCCTTTAGGGCCGGGTCAAGTTGACGGGCCGCCGGAAGGACTCTTCGGTACCGCCACCTCTGCCCAGATCGTCTTCCCCGTGCCGGTGTGGCGGCTGCCCCACCGCTGGGCGAGTTGAGCGACGATGAAGAGACCGCGGCCGCCTTCGTCGAAGATGCGGGCGCGGCGCAGATGAGGGGCGGCGCTGCTGGCGTCGATCACCTCACAGATGATGCTGTCGGGGTCACGGATCAGCCGCAGAAGCCACGGGGGATGGGCGTAGCGGATGGCGTTGGTGACAAGTTCACTGACGATCAGTTCGACCACGAACGCCAGGTCCTCCAGACGCCAGGTGGTCAGCGTGCGGTTGGCGAATGCGCGGGCACGGGCGACGGCAGCAGGATCGGAGGACAGTTCCCACGAGGCGACCAGGTCGCCTCCCAGGACACGGGTGCGTGCCAGCAGGAGAGCGGCGTCGTCGTTCCGGCGGCCGGGAAGCAGGGTTCTCAGTGCCCGGTCGCAGGTCTCTTCCAGGGGACGGTGCGGATCGGCCAGGGCTGCGCGCAGGGTTTCCTGCCCGTCGTCCGCCTCGCCGTCGACGCTCTCGATGAGGCCGTCCGTGTAGAGGGCAAGGACGCTGCCCGGCGGCACGTCGAACTCGGCGGCCTCGAAGGGCAGTCCGCCGAGCCCCAGCGGTGGTCCGGCAGGCATGTCCAGGAAGTCCACCGAGCCGTCCGGGGTGACGAGTGCCGGTACGGGATGGCCGGCGCGGGCCATGGAGCAGCGGCTGGAGATCGGGTCGTACACGGCGTACAGGCAGGTGGCTCCCACCTCGCCCGCACCGGCGTCCAGTGCCTGGCGAGTGCCGTCCGCCGATTCCGCGCGATCCAGGCGGAGTACGAGGTCGTCGAGATGGGTGAGGAGTTCGTCGGGGGGCAGGTCGACGTCGGCCAGGGTGCGGACCGCGGTGCACAGTCGCCCCATGGTGGCGGAGGCATGAATGCCCCGTCCGGCCACGTCGCCGACCACGAGGGCGACTCTCGCTCCCGACAGCGGGATGACGTCGAACCAGTCGCCGCCGATGCCCGCGCCCGGGTCGGCCGGCACATAGCGGGAGGCAACCTCCACGGCGGGCTGGCGCAGCACGCGGTCCGGCATGAGGCTGCTCTGCAGAGCGAGCGCGATCTCACGTTCCCGGGTGTAGCGGCGCGCGTTGTCGATGTACACCGCAGCCCTGGCGGCGAGGTCTTCGGCCAGCCAGAGGTCCTGATCGTCGAAGGGATCAGGGGTGCGATGACGGCAGAAGACGGCGATCCCCAGCCTGATGCCCCGGGCTTGCAGCGGCACGGCCATCAGGGAGTGCGTCCTGTGGGTCCGGATGCGCTCGGCGCGTTCGGGGCAGCCGGAAGCCCATGAGGCCGTGGTGGCCTCATGGGCTTCATGGCGCGAGGCACGCCCGCTGGTCAGCGCGCGGCCCGGTGGTGACTCCTCGAGGTACGTGTGGGTCCCGCCCAGTGGAACCGCCGCCTCCGGGCATCCTGGCAGTACGGAGCGCTGGGCCGCGCGCCGAAGGACCGGGGGGTCGCCGGAGCTGTCCGGCCCTGGGCCCCCGAGGACGCTGTCGAGCAGATCGACCACGACGAAGTCGGCGAAATGCTCCGAGCCGACTGCCGCCAGTTCGTCCGCCGTGCGGCTCAGATCGAGCGTGGTGCCGATCCGCAGCCCCGCTTCGTTGAGGACACTCAGCCGCTGGCGGGCGCGGAACTGCTCGGTGATGTCGGCCGCCGCCTGCGACAGGGCGCAGACCCGCCCGTCCGGGGCCTTCACCGGGGAGAGCGTGAGGAGCCACGCGTGGAGGCGGGACTCGCCCGGTGTCCGGAGGTGAGCTTCCAGCCGTACGGTCTCACCGTTGCGCCACACCCGCTCCGCGGTCTCGGAGATGCCCTCGAGCCCTGCCATCGGCTGCCCGGGGCCGGAGTGGCCGAGGCGTACGCCGATGAGTTCCTCCTGCGGCTTTCCCATGGCAATGGTCGCCGCGGCGTTCACCGCGAAGCACACCCCCTGCCGGTCGAAGAGCGCCATGGTCATCGGAAGCTGATGCAGTGCCCACGCCTTGATGTCCGCCGCATCCTGCTCACCGCCTGTCCTGGCGTCCGCCTCGCCGTCCGAGGGCGGGGCTGCCGTGGCGGTCAGGAACCAGTGCGACTCACCCCCTGCGCCGAGCAGCGGATGCGCCTGCAGCCGTACCTGGAGACTGCCGCCCTCGCGGTGACGTACGGTGATGAGGCCGTCCCACGCCCTCAGCTCGGCGCAGCACCGCCGGGCACTCTCGGGAAGGGGCTCTGCCAGGAAAAGCCCGGCGTCTCGGCCTATGGCCTCGGCGGGATCATGGCCAAGCAGCTCACGGGCTCCGGCGCTCCACGCAGTGACAAGCCCGCGACCGTCCGCTGCGGCCGACGCAGGCTGCGCCCGGGCCGACCGTAGGTCGTTGGATGCAGCCGGCACGTCGACCTCCCTGCGCATCGGACAACCGCCCGCGAGGCACACAAGCAGCCGTCGTCTTCCAGCCTGCCCCTTGCCTCAGCCCATCTCAACCGCCGCGTGCCTGCTCCACACTATTCACGGTAGTAGCGGCCTCCGTCGCAGCCGGCGTCGGCAGCGCGTCCGACATCCGCGATCCGACCCCGAACGCGGCCGAGTCCTGACCGGCCGACCCAGGTCCCGAACGGGCACAGGCATCACGACAGGTCCAGCAGCCCCTTGTGCGAGCCGCCGAAGCCCCGGTGTTCGTCGACCAGGTGGATCTCCAGGATCCAGTGGGCCTGCCATCCGTCCTGGACAGTGCGGCGCAGAGGCCGGTCGTTGTCCGGGCAGAGGAACGAATCCGCCTGCACCGGCGAATCCGCCCGCACCCCGTGGACGTTCGCGGTCGGTGTTGTTCCGGCCAGGCGGCCGATGTGCCGTCCGCCCAGTGTCCAGCCCGCCTTGGCGGCGATGGCCCGGGCCTCGGCGTGCAGTTGTCCGCCCGTGATGCCGGAGTCCGCGTGGAACGCCTCGCGGCCGGCGGCGAACACCTTCGACAGGTCCTCGACGAGACTGTGCTTGCCAGGGTCGCTGCCGAAGGCGACGGTGCGTGCGAAGTCCGCTTCGTATCCGCCGAGGACCGGCCCGAGGTCGGCGACCACGATGTCGTCCTCGCTGATGACCCGGTCCGGCGGCTCCTGTTCGTACGGAAGCACCGTGTGGGGGCCGGAGCGGACGATCCGTCCGGGCCGTCGCGCGGCTCTGCCGAACATCTGCCTCGCCAGGTCCCCGATCCGGTTGCCGGCCTCGCGTTCACTGCTTCCCGGTACGAACAGGCCGCGGGCCATGACATCGGCGAACACGGCCTGCGCCATCCGCTGTGCCTCCACCAGCCCCAGGGCTCGCAGCCGTTCGTCCATCCGGTCGGGTGCTGCCATGGTCCCGTTCCTCTTCTTCCTCTTGCTCTGCCTAGTACTGCAACGGTCCTTGTCGTGACTGCTGGCCAGCTCGGTCGTTGGTGTGGTTATGGGTGGGGACCTTGCTGGTGTCAGGTTGTGGGCCGG
>NZ_JBIWPP010000052.1:0-47565 GCF_044768335.1 Streptomyces sp. NPDC101151
GGCCCGATAACTCAGACACGCGCGAAGACACCCAACCCACCCCCTGGGACCCCTACCCAGGAACCCACGCCCGAGACCTAAAACAACGGCATTGCGCCTAGGGGGTGTGCGGCTTCCGGCTGCAGATCACTGTGCGCATCCGGCGCTGAGCCGTGTATCCCGGCGGGCCCCGTGTCGGACCTCAGCGCCGTGCCAGCGCCAGCACGCTCAGACCGAACATCAAGACACCCAGGGGGAGATGGACCGACGGAACGTGCGCGATGCCGAGCACGACCTGGACCGAGGCGAGTACGAGGAAACCTGAGGCGTGCCAAACAGGCCGGGGCGAGCCGCCGCCCGGCTTCCACGCCAGCACCGCCGCGAGCACGTACAGCATCGACGCCCCATACATCACACGGGCTCCGACACCGTGCAGCGTCTCTCCGTAGGACGAGGTCAGCAGCAGTCCGGCGGAGACCGCTTGAAGGAAGATGGTCAGGGTTTGCAGGGCGATCGCGATCTGCAGGAACGAGGAGCCGCGCCGTGCGTTCGCCGTCGTCGTCACCTGAGTGGCCATGTCACAGTCCCCTTTTCCGCCCTCGGGCAGTAGATCGATAAGGTCTCACCAGCCCGACGACGCGGGCCTGCGAAAGGTAAGGCGAGGGGGCGGCGGGAAAGCATGGGGACTGTCGGGACAAGCACGGATGGCATAGCCGGCGAGCGAGGCCAACTGATCAATGTGGCTTACCGGTTGCTCGGTTCGGTGACCGAGGCCGAGGACGCCGTACAGGATGCCTACGCACGCTGGTACGGGCTGCCGCGAAGCCGGCAGGAGGAGATCCTGTCTCCCGGCGCCTGGCTGACGACGGTGACCAGCCGCATATGCCTGGACCTGCTCGGCTCGGCACGGGCTCGCCGTGAACGCTATGTCGGTGCGTGGCTGCCCGAGCCGCTGCCCGACCGCACCGAGTGGGATCACGCGGGCGGCGCCGACCCCACCGGCCGTGCGGACCCCGCCGACCGGATCGTCCTGGACGAGTCGGTGGCCATGGCCTTCCTCGTGGTCCTGGAGTCGATGACGCCTGCCGAACGGGTGGCGTTCGTCCTGCACGACGTCTTCCGGTACCCGTTCGTCGAGATCGCCGACGTTCTCGGCCGGACCCCTGCGGCCTGTAAGCAGCTGGCGGCCTCCGCCCGACGGCGGGTGAGCTTCGGGCCCGTTCCCGCGACGGCGACCGGCCAGGCCGACGTGGTCCGGCGCGTCAAAGAGGCTTGGGAGACCAAGGACATCGCGACGCTCGTCGGTCTCCTCGACCCGGCCGCCGTGATGACCGCCGACGGCGGCGGCATGGTCGGCACCGTCCTGCGCCCGGTCGAGGGCGGCACTCGCATCGCCCAGTACATGATCGCCATTGCCGACAAGGCCCCGGGGCTCGAACTCCTGGAGCGGTTGGTCAACGGTGTGCCGGGCCTGGTGGCCCAGCGTGCCGGCGTTGTCATGACCGTAGCCTCGTTCGACGTCTCCGACGGGCGCGTCACCCGGATCTGGGCGGTCCGCAACCCGGAGAAGCTGCGACCGTGGGCGCGGGAGGACTAGCTGGCCCTCGCTCGGGAGACATTCGGGAGACATGCAGTCGCCGCCAGCAGAGGAGCGCGCATCCGAGGAGTGCTTCGTGGAGGTCGTCACGTACCTACCAGCGGTTCCGCGGGCGGAGGCCGTTCTTCCTGACCGTCGCGGTGGTCCCCGCGATGATCGAGGCCGGTGGTGGCACGGGGAGCAACCTGGGCTCATGGATCGCCCGGCTCGGAATCCCGATCGAAACTGGAGCCGTGCTACGGGCCGTGCCGGGAGCGCAGGCAAGGCGTCCGAGTTACACCTTGCTCGGGGGAGTGACCAGGATGCGTTGTCATCGACATCCCAGGGCTTTGGCCGCGCGACCGCGCGCCGGAGCGTTCTGCTGCGGCCGTGGGTGCGGGTGGTGCCTGCCGCCCTGCGGTGCCGCCTGGTAGGGGATCGGCCCGGTCGTCACAAGGCGCACGAGTCGGTCAGTGCCAGGGAGCCGCTGGCCGGTTGAGCGCGAGCTGGAACGTCCCGGCCGCCACCAGCAGCGCCACACCGGCAACGCCGGTCGACCACTTCGGCTTCTTCTGCCGGGCCAGGGCCCATGAGCACATCAGGACCAGCGGAACCCACCCGCCGAGGTACATCCACCATGCCAGGGTCTTGCCGAACGCCCAGTCGTCGTTGTCCGACTTGATGCACGCCAGAACCGACAAGACGGCAAAGGCAATGGGAGAGCCCCACATCGCCTCGTATAACGCCTCGCGTGCACTTTTTGTCCCCTGCTGCGCCTGCGTCATCGTGGTGTGCCCGGCCTTCCCGTGGTCTGCCGTGGCCTGCGTGCGCCCCCGGTGTGAACTAGGTTACGCCGAGCGGCCGGCCCTCGGGTTCGAAGCCGGCCGACGGCGTCATCCGGCATTCCTCCGGGCCCGGTGTTCGGCGCCCAACCGGGCGTAGTAGTCGATCAGGTCCGGGTCGTCCACGGCTCCGGGGTTGACGGTCTGGTCGGCCGGGGCGCCCTGGAGCAGGCGCTTGACGGGGACTTCGAGCTTCTTGCCGGTGCGGGTGTGCGGGACGGCCGGCACGGCGAGGATCTCGTCGGGGACGTGGCGGGGTGAGGCGCCGGCGCGGATGGCGTCGCGGATCCTGCCCCGGAGGACGTCGTCGAGGGCGGCGCCCTCCGCGAGGACCACGAACAGCGGCATCCAGTAGCCGCCCTCGGGTTCCTCGGCGCCGATGACGAGCGCTTCGGTGATCTCGGGGAGACGTTCGACCACGTCGTGGATGTCGGCGCTGCCGAGTCGTACGCCGTTGCGGTTGAGGGTGGAGTCGGAGCGCCCGTGCACGATCACCGAACCGTGGGACGTGAGAGTGATCCAGTCGCCGTGCCGCCATACACCGGGGTACGTGGAGAAGTACGCCTCGTGGTGGCGGCTGCCGTCGGGGTCGTTCCAGAAGTACAGCGGCATGGACGGCATGGGGCGGGTGACGACGAGTTCACCGACCTGGTCGACCACCGGATGGCCGTCGGCGTCGTACGCGGCGAGCGCGACCCCGAGGTTGGGGGCGGACAGCTCCCCGGCCCACACCGGCGTGGTGGGGGCGCTGCCCACGAAGCCGGAGACGACGTCGGTGCCGCCGCTGGTGGAGGCGAGCTGGATGCGGTCGCCGACGTGGTCGCGTACCCAGGGGTAGGCGGAGGCGGGGAGGGCGGAACCGGTGCAGCCGATGGCGCGGATCGACGAGAGGTCGTGGACGGCCGGAGCAACACCGAACTTGGCCATGCCGAGCAGGTATTGGGGGCTGGTGCCGAAGACGGTGACGCGGTGCCGGGCCGCCAGCTCCCACAGCACGTCCGGGCGGGCGGCGGGCGCCGGACTGCCGTCGTACGTACATGTGGCCGCGCCGGTCAGCAGCGTCGAGACCACCAGGTTCCACATGATCCAGTGGGTGGTGGTGTACCAGAGCAGACGGTCGCCGGGGCCGAGGTCGGAGTGCAGGCCGAGGGTCTTGAGGTGTTCGAGCAGGACGCCGCCGTGGCCGTGCACGATGCCCTTGGGCAGGCCGGTGGTGCCGGAGGAGAACACGATCCAGAGCGGGTGGTCGAACGGCACCGGGGTGCATTGAAGTTGCTCGGTGCGGGTGGCCGCGTCCTCCCAGGGGACGGTCAGTGAGGGGTGGGCCCCGGACGGCCAGGGCAGGCCGAGGTGGGCGACGAGCACGGTGGCTTTCAGCGTCGGCAGCGCGCGGGCCAGGTCGAGGGCCGCCTCGCGGCGGTCGTGCGTGGTGCCGTTGAACAGGTAGCCGTCCGCGGCGATCAGTACGGTGGGCTCCAGTTGGGCGAAGCGGTCGGCGGCGGCCTGAGGCGCGTAGTCCTGCCCGCACACCGACCACACCGCGCCGAGGCTGGCGGCGGCGAGGAAGGCGACGATGGCGTGCGGGGTGTTGGGCAGGTAGCCGACGACCCGGTCGCCTCGGCCGACGCCCAGGTCGCGCAGGGTGGCGGCGACGGACGCCACTTGGGTGCGCAGCCCCTCCCCGGTCACCTCGTAGCCGGATCCGGTTTCGTCCAGAGCGACGATCGCCGGGGCGTCGGCGGGCAGGTGACGCAGTGCGTGGTGTGTGTAGTTGAGGGTGGAACCGGTGAACCAGCGGGCGCCGGGCATCGTCTCCTCGATCAGTACCCGCTCGTACGGGGTCGTCGCATCGATCTCGAAGTACTCCCACAGTGCGCCCCAGAAGCCCTCCAGGTCGGTGACCGACCACTCGTGCAGGGCGGCGTAGTCGGTGTGGTCGTCCAACGCGTTCACCGCGCGACGGCTGGTGAGCCACCGGCCGAAGTCGGCGATGCGGGAGTCCGCCGCCGAAGTGGCGTCGGGCGTCCAGAACGGCTCGGACCGCGAGGTGCCGTACGGGGTGGTCATCGGATGATGCTCCTCAACTGTGAGGCCGGAGTGGTCTGTTCGGTCAGGGGGACGGGGCGCCGCGCCGTGCACATCAGTGGTGCCCAGGCGGGAGAGCCCAGGGGGCGGCTCGCACCGCCACCAGCCGGGACGGCGTCCAGGACGGTGCGGTCGGGGCGCAGCAGGACGGCGTCCGCGCGACCAGCACGCAGCCAGGCGGCGAGGGTGCCGCCGTCGGCGACGGCGGTTTCTCCCGGCGGAGCACTCTTGCCGTTCAGGTGAACGATGCGGGCGCCCAGGGCACCGGCGAGAGCGCGCAGCGAGGGGGTCGGCGGTGCGGCGGTCAGGACGGCGAATCCATCCCCGAGCACGTCGTCGAGACGCACCCGCCGGCCGTCGGCCCTGACCCAGGGCTGAGGACACGGGGTGCCGGCCAGGCGGCTGCCGCGCAGCCGGCCCCGGCGGACCAGCGGCCCAGGGGCCAGGGCGGGGCTGAAGCCGTGCGCGGCGACGAACGGGGCGACGCCGGGGGCGCGGTAGATCGCGCCCAGCACCCCTCGGCGCAGCGCGGCGGTCCGGTCCTGGCCGCCGGTCATGGCCCAGCCCAGCGCGACGGCGAGCCGGATCATGTGGCGGACGTGTGGCTTGCGCTCGCTCTGGTAGCTGTCCAGCAGCCGGTCGTCGGCACCCTGTTGCAGGACCCGGGCAAGCTTCCAGGCGAGGTTTTGTGCGTCGCGCAGGCCCGAGCACAGGCCCTGCCCGATGAAGGGCGGGGTGAGGTGGGCGGCGTCGCCGAGCAGGAAGACCCGGCCCTCGCGCCACCGGTCGGCGATGAGGGCCCGGAAGGTGTACTGCGCCTGCCGGATCACTGCGAAGTCGCCGGTGTCGTCGCCGAGCGGCACTTCCATCCACGGGGCCAGCAGCCGGCGCAGGCGCTCGCGTCCGCCCGGCCCGTCGAGGGTCTCGCCCTCCGGCAGCCGGAACTCCCAGCGGTAGCGGTCCTCGCCGACGCGCATGAAGGTCCCGGGCTGCTCGGGATCACAGATCTGCTCGACACCCTCCCAAGTGCGCACCGGCAGGTCCGTGCGCACGTCGAGGACCGTCCAGCGCTCCTCGAAGTGCAGGTCCTCCCATACGGCGCCGATGGCGTCGCGGGTGCGGCTGCCCGCGCCGTCGCAGCCGAGCACCGCCTCGGCCCACAGGCGCTCCGTTTCCTCCTTGCCCTCCTCGTGCAGCGTGACCCGCACCCGGCCGGGCCCGTTGCCGTCCACGTGCTGGTCGACGGCCAGCACATCCACGCCGGTCCGCAGCTCGCATTCCGGATACCGGGCCAGCGCGTCGCGCAGCAGCCGCTCCAGCACGGGCTGGTCGAACAGCGTTGTCTGCGGGAAGCCGTGGTGTCCCTGCGGGTCGTCCCGCCGGAACTCGGCCATGACCCGGTGCCGGCCGTCCAGCAGCCGCAGGCCGTTGGCGGGGCGGGCGATGGCGGCGAACTCCTCGTGGATGCCGACTGCCTGCAGGATCCGTCGCACTTCGTCGTCCACGGCCACCGCCCGGGGCATCGGGTAGACGTCTCGGTGGCGTTCCAGCAGGACCGTGCGCACACCGCGCCGGGCGAGGAGGATCGCCGCGGTGACGCCTACCGGACCCGCGCCGACGATCACCACGGGTGCGGTGCCAGGGACGGCGTCAGTCGTGTTCACGCGTGCCTCACCTCGCGTCCGCGACCGCGGTGCGCTGCTCACCGAGGTCGATCAGCCCGTCCGGGGTGGCGATGGTGGCCGTGATCACGTCATCGGCGTGCAGGTAGTGCGGATTACGGGCCTGGCTGTTGAAAAATGCCTTCCACTTGAGGGCGGGCGGCAGCAGAGCGCCGATCTTCTCGACCGCCTTGGGCGGGGCCTTCAGCGCCGTGCCGCCGGGCGTGCCCGTCAGCAGCAGGTCACCCGGGGCGAGGGTCTGGAAGCGGGCGAGCAGCGTCAGTGCCTCGGCGGGGCGGACGATCATGTCGGCGAGGGTGCGGTCCTGACGCAGCTCCCCGTTGACGGACAACTTCAGCCGCAGATCCTGGAGATGTGCGAAGTCCTCGGGCTCCAGCAGAGCCAGGTACGGGCCGGTGGGCGTGAAGGTCGGGTACGACTTGCTCTCGTAGAACTGTGTCTTGGTCAGCTGCAGGTCACGGGCGCTGACATCGTTGGTGATCACGAGCCCGGCGACGAACGACGGCAGGTCGCGCTCCTCGACGACCGTGCCCACCGGCAGGGGCGCGCCCATGACCAGGCCGAGTTCCACCTCGTAGTCGAGGAACTTCACATGGGAGGGACGCACGACGGTCTGTGCCGGGCCACTCACCGAGCCGGACGCCTTGCGGAAGAAGGTGGGCGGGATCTCGCCCGTGAATCCCGAATCGCGAGCGTGGCTGCGGTAGTTGACCATCTGGGCGACGACCCGGCAAGGCGTGGTGACGGGGGAGGTTGCCGCCAGGTCGGCGACCGGCCTGCCCGCGTCGCCGGAGGCGGTGGCCTCCTGGACGGCGGAGCGGTCGGCGAGGAGTTCGGCGGTGGTGGTCGCCCTGGTCTCGATGCGGACGGCGCGGTCGCCCAGGACCACCCACCAGCTGTCGGCGGTGCGCAGGACGTTGGTGCTCATGAGCTCATCGCTTTCATCAGGCCCAGCAGCCGTGCGGGGTCGAGTTCGTTGTCGCCGCGCAGGGCCTGAAGGACCTCGCGGAGCTTGGCGGGTGAAGGGTTGGTGCCGAGGAAGTCGCGGGTGACCGGCGGACCCCACTGGGCGAGCCCGCCGGCCGACATGGGCGCCCAGCCGGGTTCGAGGTCGCAGGAGAACAGGTCGCCGTCGGCGAAGTGCTCCAGCATGAAATGGTCGGGGTCGCGCCAGTAGTCGAAGAGCTGACTGCCCTGGATGTGCCGGCCGATGCCCCAGCTGCGTCGGTAGCCGCGCTCGCCCAGGTACTCGCCGCCCGCGGCGATCGAGTCCAGGTCGGTGACCTGGTAGGCGGAGTGGACGTAGCAGGTGCCCGGTCCCAGGTGCATGGCCAGGGTGTGGTGATCCACGGCCAGGCTGCCACGGTCGCAGCGGATGAACGCCATCGTCGGGCCGCGCTCGCGCTGCCCGTCCAGGAACAGGAAGTCGCTGACGATCATCCCGAGGGTGTCCAGGTACCAGTCCAGGGCACGGGCGAACACCCTTGTTTCCAGCACCACATGTCCGAGGCGCTGGATGCGGGACGGCTCGCGCGGCGGCCGCTGGGTGGTGTTCGTGCGGCGGTGATCCGTGCCGAAGTTGAGAGTCAACGGCCGTTGCTCGGGCAGCGTGGGCAAGTGCTCGGCCACATCCACGACCCGGACGGGGAAGCCCGAGGGGTCGAGCAGGTCGACCGCTCTGGCGCCGCCGGGCGCGTCCGCGTCCCGTACGTCGGCGCCGGTGGCGCGGGCCAGCCGTTCCAGGTCGGCGCCTTCGGCCGCGCGGAACGCCGGGCCGATGAAACGGGACGCACGCCCCTTGCGGATCACCATGCAGGCCGGGCCGGCGAAGGTGCCGCGCAGCCAGAGGCTGTCCGGCGTGCGCTCCGCGATCGAGAAGCCGAAGTCGCGGGCGAACACCTCGGCCCGGTCCAGGTCCGGCTTCTCGAACTCCAGCCAGGCCAGATCGGCCACCTTGATCACGGGATTCCTGGAGCGCCCGGGATGCTCGCCGCGCAGGGCGCCCTGCTCACTGTGGAGATCCTGATGGGCCGTTCCGAGGTCGGTCGTGCTGCTGTACGGCTCAGGCATGGTGCCCTCCGTCGACTGATGCGGGTGGTTCGTATGAGGGGTCGACCGTCCGGCGGACACCTGCCTGGACCGCTCGCGGCGACATGTCCGACGTCCGAGCGCGCCCGCGCCCTGACGGGGAGGAGCGCCGGCACGGAGCCGAGGTGCGTCCGGCACGGGGGCCGCACGCCTGCACGGAGCCGAGGTGCGACCGGTACAGGGCCGCGCTCCGGCCGGGCGCGCTCGCGTTCGGCGTCCCGTGGGGTCCCCTCCGGCGGCGTCGGGATGTGGCATGGCGTCTCCCATCAGCGGCCCTGGTGAGTTGTTGTCTGAGGAAATCCTCAGCTTTGATTTCTTCCTCGTCAAGAGGGAGGCCGCACGTATGTGATGCATTCATCAGAACTGCGGGACTTGCTAGGCTCGGGGCATGTCGACATCAGCTCCGCCCAGCAACCGATTCGAACGACGCCGTGCCGCGACCCGGCAGGCACTCGTCCGTGCGGCCCGGCAGATCCTGGCCGAGTCCGGCGACACCAGCGTGAGCATCCAGGCGATCGCGGAGCGCGCCGATGTCGGCTTCGGCTCCTTCTACAACCACTTCGAGTCCAAGACGGACCTGTTCGACACGGCGGTGACGGACGCCCTCGACGAATACGGCCAGGCCGTCGACAGGCTCTTGCACGGGGTCGAGGACCCCGCCGAACTCGTCGCCGCCGGTATGCGGCTCAGCGTCAAGATGGCCGAGTCCCACCCCGAGATCACGCAGATCCTGCGTCACCGGGGGCTCGGACAGATCCACTCGGACCGCGGTCTGGCCCCGCGTGCTCGCCGCGACCTGGAGCAGGGCCTGGCCGAGGGCCGCTTCACCTTCACCGACGCCGACGTCGCCCTGTCCGCGCTGGGCGGCAGTTTGTTGGCCCTGCTGGAACTGCGGTTCGCCAGGCCCGACATCGACGGGGACGAGGCGGCCGAGAACATGGCGGAGGTGGTTCTGCGCATGCTGGGCGTGCCCTTCGGTGAAGCGGGGGAGGTCGCCCGGCGGCCACTGCCGGACCTCGGCTGACGGGGGCCGTGAAACGGGCGGTTGATCAGGGGGTCCGCAGTGCCGTCGATGCCTGTCCGCCAGGGCTCAAGTGATACCTGACCCGGGACAAGTCAGGTCCTGATCCCCGCCTTGAGGCCTGCCCGGGCACCCCGGGCCGGCCTGCACTGTCAGTGGCGGCTGGCAGGCTGGACTGCATGGACAGCAATGATGAGCAGCTGCTGCGCGGACGGGTCTACGGCCAGGACCCGAGTGACCCTCATCAGGGACCGCGGCCGGGCCGCACCTATGTCGAACTGGTCGGCGGGCCGCTGGACGGCCTCCTGCTCGACATCAGCGGCTGGACGCAGGACGAGGCCGACACCGGCGTGTCCCTCCAGACCGAGCTCGGGCAGTTCGGCGCCGGCGGGCACGCACTGTACGACCCGCGCCCCGGCGACCGCGGCCGGTTCGACTGGTCCGGTGACAGTCCCTGACGGCTGCCCGCGGGCCGAGTGGGCGTCCGGGCGGGGCACGATGGAGGGGGCGTCCTCGGCTCGCTTCGACGGGTGACCAGAATCAGAGCATGCAGATTCTGTCGTTCTCTGAGGAAGCCACTCCGTTCGAGTTGCGTGTGCAGGTGCGAGAGCTTCAGGAGCAGGCGTGGCCATCATCGGCCGGGTCGGTCGCTCCTTGCGATGCTCCAGCCCACGACCCTGTACTGCGGCCGTTGTCGATGCTCCTGGTGGACGACGGGACGGTGCTGGCCGCGTTGGACATCCTGTCGAAGGAAATCGTCCATACGGGCGGGCGCTATGCCGCCGGCGGGCTCAGCACGGTGGTGACACGGCGGGAGGCCCGTGGCCGCGGGCACGGTCGACACCTCGTGGCGGCGGCCCGGGCGACGATGATCGCGCGGAATCTGGACCTTGGGCTGTTCACCTGCGACAGACCACTGCAGGCGTTCTATGAGAGTGCGGGCTGGCGCGTTCTTCCGGGCGCAGTGCTGATCGGTGGGACACCGCGGGATCCGCTGCCCAGCGACCGGCCCGGCTTCGACAAGGTCACCATGGCCGACTTCTTCTCGCCCGAGGGCAAGCAGGCCGAGGCGTCCTTCCAGGGCAGCCGCATCGATCTGTATCCCGGAGAGATCGACAAACTCTGGTGATGTCGAGCGGGGGGAGGAGTGCGGCGCCGCCCGTACTGAAGCCTTGCAGGGGGATGGACAGGCAGTCGACGCTCTTGGTTGCGGGGGGTGATCTGCCGGACCGTCACGGCGCCTCCTCCTGGAGGCGCGGGGACGGGCTGCGCCGGGCCGCGGGAACCAGTGCGTCAGACGAGGTGGTGAGCCCGAACTGGGCGGCCTGGGCGGTGAACATGCTCTGATAGAGGCCGCCCTGGTGGGACATCAACTCGTCGTGGGTGCCCTCTTCGGCCACGCGGCCTTGATCGAGGACGTAGATGCGGTCCGCGTTCGCGGTCGCGGCGAGCCGGTGCGTGACGAGCACGACCGCGTGTCCCTGCTCGGCGAGGGACCACAGCCCTTCGAACGCGGCGATCTCCGCATGCGGGTCGAGTGCCGAGGTCGGCTCGTCGACCAGCAGGAACGGCGCGCCCCGGTACAGGCTTCGCGCGGTGCCCAACTTCTGCCACTGCCCGCCGGACAGCTGAACGCCGCGCTCGTAGCCCTTGAACACGATCGAGTCCCAGCCGTGGGGCAGCCCCTCGACGAGCGAGAGTACGTTCGCGGCCCGGGCTGCGTCCTTGACGCGGTCCATGTCCCGGACGCGGTCGCCGGCGCCGATGGCCACGTTCGCGGCAGCGGTCATCTCCCAGCGCGGGAAGTCCTGTGCGAGCAGCCCCACCGCGGCGAATACCTGGGTCCGGTCGGCCACTCGGAGCTCGACCCGCCCGCCCTGGTCGTCCTCCCACCACACATTCCCCTCGGTGGGCAGCAACAGCCCGGCGAGTGCCCTGGTCAGGGTCGTCTTGCCGGAGCCGTTCGCGCCCACCAGCGCCGTCACCTCGCCCCGGCGGACCGACAGGCTCACCCCCTTCAGTGCCGGGCAGTCGGCCCCCGGGTAGGTGAACGACACATCCTCCACGCGCACCCGGTGCACGGAGGAGGGGAGGGGCGTGCCGGCGGACGGGATGGCGTGCTCGGTGGCCAGTTCGACGGCGGTCTCGGTGTCGGTGAGGAACAGCAGCTCCTCGTAGAGGCGGTTGACCTGCTGTACGAGGGAGGTCAGGCGCGCGGTCGAGGTGCGGATGGCGATGACCGCGGTCCCGCCCACGGCGAGCGGCAGACCGCCGCCCGCCAGCAGCCACCACAGGACCCCGTAGCAGGCGAGCGACGCCAGCCCGGCGAAGGTGCCGGCGACCAGATCCGTCTGTGCCTGTGCGCGGGCCAGCCTCCGCTGCTCCGCCTCGGTCTGCCGGGACATCTCCTCATAGCCGGCCAGCAGCTTGGTCCCGGCGGCGTGCACGCGGATCTCGCCTGCCGCGTGCGGGCGGGTCAGGAAGGCCAGCAGCGAGGCGATCGCCCGGCGGTGGTCGACCCAGGTCAGTCGTGAGACATAGTCGCGGCGGGCGGAACGGACCGCGCCCCAGCCCTTGGGCAGCGCGATGGCCAGCAGCATGGGCAGCAGCAGCCAGTGCAGCGACGCCAGCACGACCGCGGCCGCCGCCATCCCGATGAGCACATTGCCCACGCCCACCGACAGCCGCAGCATGCTGCGGGCGGAGTCGGTGCCGAACCTGCCTGCTTCCAGGACACGTTGGATCTCCGGCCGTTCGGTCGCCTCCACCTCGACCCGGGTGACGGCCGCGTAGTACCGCGCGGACACCGCCCGCTCCACCTGTGGCTCCAGCCGGCCCGACATCGCCGTCGACCATGCCGACAGCAGCGCCGTACCCACCGCGGCGACCGTCAGCACCGCCAGCGACGGCAGGGCGTCACGGAGCTTGCCCGCGGTCGGACCGTCCGCGAACAGCTCCGTGAGCACGCCGTTGACCGCGATCAGCCCCCACGCGGCCGTCATCCCCTGCCCGATCTGGGCCACCACAACCCCGATCAGCGCCCGAGGGTCCGTCTGCGAGCCGGTACGCAGCACCATGGCGACCATGCGCGGCAGCGCGGCGGCCATGTGCCCGAACGAGAGCCTGGTCAGCGGGCCCTCGTGGCGCACATAGGACTGGTCGTAGCGGAGCCGGCCCCCGTAGAGCTCGCGTTCCGCGTCCGAGATCTTGTCGTCAACTGCACTGCTGCGTCCGCCCTCTGGCGCACTTCGGCGTGGTTCTGCCGTTGTCAACGTGGCTCTCCCCTGATGGTTGTGCGGGTGTCGCCAGGCC
This sequence comes from Streptomyces sp. NPDC101151, assembly GCF_044768335.1. Taxonomy (NCBI): domain Bacteria; kingdom Bacillati; phylum Actinomycetota; class Actinomycetes; order Kitasatosporales; family Streptomycetaceae; genus Streptomyces; species Streptomyces sp. NPDC101151. Next base: position 12,586 of record NZ_JBIWPP010000052.1, read on the forward strand.
CAACGACGCCGCCCATTTTTCGAACACATGTCTTTCGGTCGGCCTGGGGAGCCTGGCGTCATGCGGTTTGTGGAGCGTGCGCGATACACCGGCCCTTGTCCCGCAAGAGCGCTCCCGTGAGGTGGGTTGGCCGAAACGCGACGGTCCGCTGCCGCGGCGCGTGCGAGAGCGCCGGCAGCCCGTCGGCCGCCTGGGGCGCTGGGCGAGTTTCGTGGGCAGCCTGCCCTCTGCTTTCCTGCCGGTCGCGGACGGGATCAGAGGTCGAGGACGACTTCGGTGGTCGGCTCGCTGCAGCAGACGAGGACGGTGCCGGTCTCGGGAAGTTCGAGGGGCGGGGTGGTGTAGGTGACGTCGCCTGACAGGAGAGCGGTGACGCAGGTATGACATACGCCCGTGCGGCAGGACCAGCGGGTCGGGATGTCGCAGGCTTCGGCGAGGTCGAGGAGTGATGCGTGAGTGGGTGACCAGGTGGTGGTGATGCCGCTGCGCGCGAAAGTGATGAGGGGGCCGCTGCCCGGTGGGCCGGGTGGCTGGTGGGGTCGGACGGCGGCGGTGGGCGTTACGCCGGGATTGATGGCGGAGAGGGCACTGAACTGTTCTGTGTGGATCCGCTCGGGGCTCAGGCCCATCTCGCGCAGGCCGGCGGCGAGGGCATCCATGAAGGCGGAGGGTCCGCAGAGGTAGGCGTCGGCGTCGTCGGTGGGGATGCCCAGATCCGTGAGCGACGAGGCGGTCGGGCGGCCCCGGGTGATGTGGCGCTCGCCGGGTTGCGGGTCCGCTTCGCCCGTGTAGTAGATGTGCTCGTGGGCCTGGGGGAGTCGGGCCAGGAGCGCGTGGGCCTCCTCCGCGAAGACGTGATGGGCGTGGTCGTGGGCGACGTGGATCCACCAGACGGGGCGTGGGTCTGCTGCGGCGGCGATGTCGTGGAGCATGGCGAGCACGGGGGTGGCGCCGATTCCTGCGGAGATCAGGACGACCGGACAGGTGCCTTCTTCGAGCACGAACGTTCCGCGGGGGCTGGCGATGTCCACATGGTCGCCGGGGTGCAGCGTGTCGTGGATGTAGCTGCTGACCTTCCCGTGGGCCTCGTGTTTCACGCTGATGCGGTAGGTGCCGGCTGTGGGTGAGGACGACAGGGAGTAGCTGCGAACCGTGGGGGCGGTGTCGCCGATGGCCAGGCGGATGGAGAGGTACTGGCCCGCGCGGGACACGGGCAGGGGAGTGTCGTCGGTGGTGTTGAGATAGATCGACGAGACGGTGGGGGTCTCGGGGACGACACGGGCGACGCGCATGGTCTTGAAGCCCGGCCAACCCTGCGCTTCTCCGGGTTGCCGGGCGGTGCCGAGTTCGCCGGGCCGTCCCGGTACCTGCGTGAATTGCTGTGCGGCGGCGAGTTCCCGGAAGGACTGCTGCCAACCGGGGCTGAGAGCAGGGATGTTCAGCGCTTTGCGCAGCTTCGCCGGGTCGCGGTCGGGGAGGTACAGCAGTGCGTCGGTGTCGGCGACGCTGAGTTCTTCGGGACCCTTGCGGGACAGGGTGATCTCGTCGCCGGCCTGGACGTGGCCTTCGGTGATCACGCGCAGGTAGAAGCCGGGGCGGTGGTGGGCTACCAGCAGGGAGGCCATGGCCGGTTCGCCCAGGCGCATACCGACGCGGTAGCAGGTGACGCGCGGTTGGGTGACTTCGAATTCGGCATCGCCGATGCGGTACCGGTCGCCGATGCACACGTCGTCGTCCGGCAACCCGTCGACGGTGAAGTTCTCCCCGAACATCCCGAAGGTCAGATCGTCGCGACCGAGGTGCTTCTGCCAGTGCTGGTAGGACTGCAGCTGGTAGACGAGGACGGCACGTATGTCGCCGCCGTGCCCGGCCAGGTCTCCTTGGCCGTCTCCGTCGACGTTCAGCCGTCGCACCATCCGAGGGCCCTGCACGGGGGACTTCCAGGCTCCGGTGTGGACGGACCTTCCTCGCCAGGAGACATCCTTGGGCATCCCCACGTTGACGGACAGCAGCGTCGCCATCGCGGACCTCCTGCGGGTGGCCGGCCGGGGGCAGCCCCTCATGGCGCTGTGCTTGGTGCGCTCTGGCCGATGTTAGTTCTTGCGCCGGGGCCGCCGCGATTCCGCAGGGTGGCAAGCTCGCGGGCTGTGCCGTGCTGCACCAGAATGATCACATGGAGTACATGCTCGAGGTCGTCATCGTGCCTGTGAGTGATGTCGACCGCTCTTCGGCCTTCTACACCGAGCGCCTGGGTTTCCGTCTCGACGTGGACTACTGGCCCAGTCCCGTGTTCCGTGTCGTCCAGCTGACCCCGTCCGGCTCCGCGTGCTCGGTGCAGATCGGAGTCGGTCTCACCGACGCCGAGCCTGGCTCGGCGCGGGGCCTGTACCTGGTGGTCCCCGACCTTGAAGCCACGCGTGCCGAGCTGGCGCGCCGCGGTGTCGACGTCGGGCAGATCCGGCACAAGGCACCGGTCGAGACGTGGCAGGGCGGCTTCGAACCGGGCGCCGACCCGGAGCACCGCGACTACGCGAGCTTCGCCGAGTTCAACGACCCCGACGGCAATGTATGGACACTGCAGGAGCGCGGTTTCCCGCCTTCGTGAGGTGAACCTGGCGCATCCGGAGGCTGGGGCGATGACAGAGCCTGTTCATGAACCAGACGGACCAGGAGACTCGGCGCCTTTCGGCGTGGAACGTGATCCTGCCCGAGTGGTCGCGTTCAGCGACGGGGTCATCGCCATCGCGATCACGCTGCTCGTACTGGAGATCCGCCCCCCGCACGACACCCGCCACCTGTTGCACGGCCTTGCCACGCTCTGGCCGTCCTACCTGGCCTACGTCGTCACGTTCATGCTGATCGGGCAGGTGTGGGCCAACCACCACATCATGTTCGACCACATCCGCAGCGCCGACCGGGTGGTCCTGTTCCTCAACACCCTGCTGCTGATGGACATCGCCTTCCTGCCGTTCGCCGCCTCCGTACTGGCCGAGGCGTTCCGCGAGGGACACGGACAGCGCACCGCCGTCGTCCTCCACGGCACGGCCTTCGAACTCCTGGCCGTCCTGTTCAACGTCATCTGGTGGTACGCCGGTCGTGATCGTCGGCTGCTCACCGACACCATCGATTCCACAAGTGTGGCAGCCATCAGCCGACGCTTCCGGCTCGCCTTGGTCTGGCTCGCCACCGGCACCGTGCTCGGTGCCCTGCTTCCTGCACTTGGCGTGGCCGTGTTCACGGCCTTCATTCTCTACTACTGGTTTCCGATCGCCGGGGAGATCAGGGCGGCGAAGTGTCGGCACGACCGCGGGAATCAGAAGTGACCGCAGCCACGGCTCCGGCCCCTACCTGACTGCGGCGTCGCGGGTGCGCCGGTAGTGGCGCCTCGCCTTCATGCGGTTGCCGCAGACAGCCATCGAACACCAGCGGGCCTTGTTGGTCTTGCTGCGGTCGAGGAGGAAGAGGCGGCACTCCGGGTTGGCACACGGCCGCAGCCGGCCGGGCATCGCCTCCTGCACCGCGCTCCACGCCATGATCGCTTCTACCGCCGTTCGTCGGTCGGTGGGGGCGGCCAGCTCCCACGACACTCCAGTGGACGAAAGGTGCGGGCGGGAGGGTCACGTGCTTCAGCAGCCGGGCCAGCGAGCTGGCGGGCCGGTTGCCGCGGACCACATCCTGCAGGCCGTCGCGCGCTTGCAGGAGGTGTCGGATTTCCTCCGGGGTGCCGGTGCCGCCGTGTGCCTTGTGCCAGGTCCTGGCCGCTTCCGGGTCTCCCAGCCTGTCCTGGACGACGCCGCGGACGACGGGCGTGGTGTTGAGGAGTTCCAGCAGGGCGTCCTGCTGTTCTCGGTCCGCTGCCATCACGCCTCCTGACCAGGTCGCTCTGCTTGGCAGGTTAATACCCATGCCCCTCGGTCATCGCGGCTGCGCTGGCAGGTGACCGTTCATGGGCGGAGGGTTTCAGGTGGGGCGCCGTTCCGCTGTCAGGGCGCAGCGGCACTCGATCGCCATCGCGAGCTAACCCGTAAAGTCATCTTGACAGGTTAGGTGCGGCGTGCTCGACTGGTGATGTAACCACTAAATATCGATAGAGAGGTTAGGGGCATGGTCTCCGTAGTCCACCACCGCACCGCCACCGTGAACGGGCTCGAGGTCTTCTACCGAGAGGCCGGCGACCCGGAGGCACCAGTCGTGCTTCTCCTTCACGGCTTTCCGACCAGCTCGCACATGTTTCGCCACCTCGTCCCGGCGCTCGCTGACCGGTATCACGTGATCGCCCCCGACCACATCGGGTTCGGTCAGTCCGCGATGCCCGGGCTGCAGGACTTCCCGTACACCTTCGAGGCCCTGACCGAGGTCACCTCCGGCCTGCTCCAGCATCTGGGCGTCGACCGGTTCGCGATGTACGTCCAGGACTACGGCGCGCCCATCGGCTGGCGGCTCGCCCTGAAGGCGCCGGGCCGGATCACCGCGATCATCACGCAGAACGGCAACGCCTACGAAGAGGGCTTCGTCAAGCCCTTCTGGGACGGCGTCTTCGCCTACGCCACGACCCCGGGACCGGAGACCGAGGCACCGATGCGGGGCGCCCTGACCCCCGAGATCACCCGGTGGCAGTACGTGAACGGAGTCGCCGACCCGACCTTGGTCAGCCCCGACAACTGGGTCCACGACCAGGCGCTGCTGGACCGCCCCGGCAACGACGAGATCCAGCTCAAGCTCTTCCGCGACTACCCCACCAACGTGGACCTCTACCCGCAGGTACACCAGTACTTCCGCGATTCCCAGGTCCCGCTGCTGGCGGTCTGGGGCGCGAACGACGAGATCTTCGGCCCCGAAGGAGCCAAGGCCTTCAGCCATGACCTGCCCGACGCCGAGATCCACCTGCTCGAGTCCGGGCACTTCGCCCTGGAAAGCCATCTTGCGGCCATCACCGAGCACATCCGCGACTTCCTCGCCCGCGTCCTCGTCTGACGCGCAGCCGACGCCGCCGCCGGCAGCAGCACTGCCGTCGGCACCAGCACTGCCGCCACGTCGAAGGCCATGACAGCGCGCGCCCCTCTCGCGTATGCGGTCCCGTCCGTCTCACCGAACGGCGAGGACCCTGCGTCCGCAGACCCGAAGCCCACACCTCCCGCTCGCTCCCGTACGCCCTGCCCGTCGGCAACGACCTCCATCCCGGGGGCGTGCCATTTCCGGAAGGACCCCTCATGGGACTGTCCTGGCAGCAAGGCCCCCTCTCCGCAGGCGCCGTCGGACACTTCCTCACGCCCGGCCCCCTGCCCGAGCGACTCCTGTTCGCCGAGCGGCTGCGCCGCCGCATGCGGGTCAAGTTCAACGACGCCTGGATCGCCGACAGTGAGAACGTCGTCCTTCTGCACGAACCGGGCCGCTACCCGGTCGCCTACTTCCCCCGCGCGGACATCGACGGGGATGCGCTGGGCGCAAGCGGCAAGGTCACCCAGCACAAGGACCTCGGTGAGACGGCCTGGTACGCGGTACGGGCGGGCGGCCGCACCACGGAGCGCGCGGCCTGGGAGTTCACGGGGCTGCCCGATCACTCCGCCGGCCTCCGGGACCGTATCGCCTTTGCCTGGCGGGCCATGGACGCCTTCTACGAGGAGGACGAACGCATCCTCGGACATGCCGCGGACCCGTACCACCGCATCGACATCCGCAACACCTCCCGCACGCTGGAAGTACGGCTCGGTGACACCGTGATCGCCCGCTCCGAGCGCCCAGTGGTGCTCTTCGAGTCCGGATTCGCCCCGCGCTGGTACGTCCCGCGCGCCGACATCGACGAGGGGCGGCTGCGCTCCGTCGAAGGCCAGACGTTCTGCCCCTACAAGGGTCTGTGCGACTACTACGACATCGGCGACGCGCGTCGCGCGGCCTGGTCGTACCGCAACGCCTACCGAGAGGTCGACAGGATCGGCGACCTGGTGTCGTTCGAACCGGACAAGGCCGAGGTCTGCCTCGACGGCACGCGCCTGCACCTCGAGCCCGGGCAGAACGTCGTCCCCCACGGCGTCGACCGTGGCCTCGACGTCGACGAGGCCGAGCCCCACGGACCTCGCCGGCCGTGACCTTGCCGGCGCCCCGCTCATCGAACAGCTGTGACCAGCCCCGATTGCGATGTGAGAGACAATGACTGAAACAACCGGCAACCAGGCAGACAGCATGTACGACGTCATCGTGCTGGGTGCCGGCCCGGTCGGGCAGAACGTCGCCGACCGCGCCCGCGCCGCCGGCCTCTCGGTGGCGGTCGTGGAGCGCGAACTCGTCGGCGGCGAATGCTCCTACTGGGCCTGTGTCCCCAGCAAGGCACTGCTGCGGCCGGTCATCGCGGTCGCCGACGCCCGCCGCGTGGACGGCGCCCGGCAGGCCGTCACCGGCCGGCTCGACACCGACCGGGTCTTCGCCCGTCGCAACCGCTATGTCACCGACTGGGACGACACCGGGCAGGCCGAGTGGGTCAAATCCATCGGGGCCGACCTCTTCCGCGGCCATGGCCGGATCGACGGTCCTCGTCGGGTAACGGTCACCCGGGACGACGGCGCACACGAGACCCTCGCGGCCCGGCACGCGGTGGCCGTCGCCACCGGCAGCCGGCCGGCCCTGCCCGCCATCCCCGGCATCGAGGAGGGCCGGCCCTGGACGAACCGGCACGGCACCGACTCCAGCACCGTGCCCGCGCGGCTCGCCGTCGTAGGCGGCGGGGGAGTCGGCGTGGAGATGGCTACCCTCTGGCAAGGCCTCGGCTCCCAGGTCACCCTGCTCTCCCGCCGGGGCCTGCTGCCGCGCATGGAACCCTTCGCGGGCGAGCTGATCGAGCGCAGCCTCACCGAGGCGGGCGCCCGCGTCCGCACCGGCGCCCAGGTCACCGCATTGCGGCGCCCGAACCCCACCGGACCGGTCACCCTCACCCTCGACGACGGCAGCGAACTGGAGGTCGACGAGGTTCTCTTCGCCACCGGCCGCAGACCCGCCACCGACGACATCGGCCTGGACTCCGTCGGCCTCACCCCCGGCTCGTGGCTGGATGTGGACACCACCTGCCTGGTCCGCGGTGTCGACGGCGACTGGCTGTACGCCCTCGGAGACGTCAACCACCGGGCACTCCTCACCCACCAGGGCAAGTACCAGGGCCGGACGGCGGGCGACGCCATCGCTGCCCGAGCGGCCGGGCATCCGTTGGACGACGCACCGTGGGGCGACCACGCCACCACCGCGGACCAGCACGCCGTGCCCCAGGTCTTCTTCACCGACCCCGAGGCGGCGGCGGTGGGCCTGAGCGCCGAGCAGGCCGCCGCCTCCGGCCACCGCATCAAGACCGTCGACGTGGCCTTCAACGCCGCCCAGGGCGCCAACCTCTACGCCGACGACTACCAGGGCCGCGCCCGGATGGTCGTCGACGTCGACCGGGACGTCCTGCTCGGGGTGACCTTCGTCGGCCCGGGCGTCAGCGAGCTGCTGCACTCGGCGACCGTCGCGGTCACCGGCGAGGTCCCGCTCAAGCGGCTCAGGCATGCGATCGCCTGTTTCCCGACGGTCAGCGAGATCTGGCTGTTCCTGCTCGCCGCCTACCAACGCGACTGAGCCACACACGAGTCCCCGCACGCCACGCTGCGTGAGGCCGCCGCTTCGTGCCGAGGGCCCTCCGGCGCCGGTTCACTGCCGTCCTCGTGCCAGGTCCGCGAAGGAGCGGTCCTGGTCCGAGAGCGGCAGTTCGACATGCACAGTGGTTCCCTCTGCACGCGGACTGTCCACAAGGATCCGGCCGCCGAGCGCCTCCACACGATCCTTGAGGCCGACGAGGCCGGTACCGGTGAAGTCGGCACCACCGACGCCGTCGTCGTGGACCGTCAGGCTCAGCACCTCGGCGCCGTACTCGACCGTGACCGTGACGGTCGAGGCGTGCGCATGCTTGGCCACGTTGGTCAACGCCTCGGAGACCACGTAGTAACCACTCACCTGGACCTGCTTGGGCAGGTCCCCTCCGGAATGCACCACGAGATCGACCGGGACGGGGGAGCGGCGGGCAAGCGCCTTGAGCGCGGAAACGAGACCGCCCTTGGAGAGGATCGAGGGGTGGATGCCCCGCGCCATCTCGCGCAGTTCGTCGGACGCATCCGTCAATCCGGTGGTCACTTCGTGGAGCCTCGCACGGAGCCCGGCAAGCCCGCCCGGCACCATGGCCTGTGCCGCACCCAAGAGCAGGACCAGCGATACCAGCCGTTGCTGGACGCCGTCGTGGAGGTCGCGTTCGATCTGCCTACGCGCCTCGTCGGCGGCGTTGACGATGCGGGCGCGCGAGGCGGTCAACTCGGCACGGGCCTCGGCGTTCTCCACGGCGGTGGCGACAAGCTCGGTGAAGCTGGCGATCTGCGCCTCCGTGTGCCCAGGGAAGGGTCTGTCGCTGTTCGTCGAGGCGGCGATCACCCCCCACAGCCGTCCGCCCACGGTGACCGGACAGCCGATCGACGAGCGGATACCCATCGCACGCGACTCCTGCGCGATCGCCCCCGTGGCGCCCGCGAAACTCTCGATCCGGACCGGGCGTCCGCTGGAGAGCACATCGCGGGCGACGCTCAGCCCGTTCAGGTCGAAACGGTGGCCGACGAGGAGGAGGTCCGGGCGCCTGTGCCTGCTCCAGGCGGCGATGCCGGTGACGGTCCCGTCGGGCTCGTAGCGCTCCATGCGGGCCACATCGGCACCGCAGAGCAGACCGACCTCGCGTGTGACGGCCTCGAAGACCGCTGAGGGCCTGCCCGACCGGGCGACCAGTGTCGCGACCCGGCGCAGTGCCGACTGCTCCTCCATCAGATGTTCCGCCGCAAAAGCCGCTTGCCGCAATCTGGCCGCCAGCTGTCCTACGACCACCGCCGTGAGGAGGAAGACACCCAGAGCGACGAGATTCTCGGCGCTGCCGACCTGCAGTGGGTGGATCGGCGGAACGAACAGATAGGTGTAGACCACGACACACAGCACCGACGTGACCAGGGCGAGCCCTGTCCCCCATACGACGGCTACTGGAAGGACGACGAGCAGATAGAGCACCAGAAGGTGGACCGACGCAATGTGTGGCTTGAGGAGCGCGATGACACCAGTCATCGCAGCCACCATGATCAGGCTGGCCAGAAGCCGCTTCGACCAGCGCAGAGCCGGCAAGCGGACCCAACGCCGTGCCATCGCATCGCTTCCCTGGCCAAGCATGAACGGACGTATCTAATCAAAGTGTGACATATAGGGTCCTCGCGGTGGCGATCGGTGGCCAATGCGGGCTGCGGGCTGCGGGCTGCGGGCCGCGAACGATGCCGGGTGCTCCTGCCGGGCCCCGGAGGGCGGCGAGAGGGCGTGGGCGGGCATGGCGAAGGATCGATTGCGGATTCTGCAAGGTGGGTCGGTCGACGCGTCTCCTCGCGTGGCAGCCATGCAACAGCCATGCAACGGGGAAGGCCCGTGGTCGGTGAGGGGCGGCGCCCGCGGGATGCCGTCCCGCGGTGCGGCTGCGACCAGGCCCTGAGCTGAGGCTGCCGTCCGGTCTACCGGTCAACGGAGTTGAGGTGTTGAGGCCCCCGTGCGCCGGGGCGGCGCGGCCGGTCAGGTCGCATAGGCGATGTCGGCCCAGTGGATTGCGTGGTCCGCTTCATGGCGGTCGCCGTGGGCCGCGGTGAGCTCGTCGATGATCATCAGCCCGCGGCCGTGTTCGTCCTCGGGGAGCCCGGCTGCCCGTTCATCGGCTGCGGGCCCTCCGTCCGACACCTCGACATGCACGTGCCCGGTGGTGGCGTCGTGGCCAGCCCCAGGGTCAGCGGCGGCTGGGCGTGCCGTACGGCATTGGAGACCAGTTCGGATACGGTCAGCAGGACCGAGTCCGCGACCTCGTCGGCGACGCCCCACCGCATCAGCAACTCCTGAGCCATGGTGCGGGCCTGCCCGCAGGCTTCAGGACGGTGAGCCAGGATCCACGGACGTGCAGCCGTCGGAGTGCTGCGTTCGTACGTCACGCCCATCGCCTCCTCCAGTACCGGGGCTTGGAGCGCCTCCGTGCTGGATACCCCCCATGTTCGCCTCCGACGCTTGTGCGCGTCTTCGCGGCCAGCGCCCAATGTCTCTACCGGTCAGCGGGAAGCGCCGGGCTGCAGTTGGCAGGAGTACACGAGGACATGGCGACCTCAGGCGGTGTGCGCAACCCTGTTGCCACGGCCATGCGGGCGTGGTGCGGTGACTGTCCAAGGGCACGGCCGGGCGGGCGCAACGAGCTGTGATTGCGGAGCAGGGCGGACCGCGAATACAGCTAGCAGGAATGCCGACCAGGTACCGCCCTGGGATCCTGAGGGCATGCTGCGCTGCATGGTTGTCGATGACAACCCCTACTTCCTGAACGCCGCTCGCTGCCTGCTCGGCCATCAGGGCGTCGCCGTCGTGGGCGTGGCACGGGACAGCGAACAGGCGATCAGGCTGACCGAGCAGCTCAGGCCCGAGGTGGCACTGGTGGACATCGACCTCGGTGCGGAGAGCGGCCTGGAGCTGGCCGGCCGGCTGCGGCGCGAGACCGGTGCGGCACCCCCTTCGGTGATCTTGATTTCCAGTCACTGCGAGGAGGAGTACGCCGACCTGATCGAAGCGAGCCCCGCGGTGGGCTTTCTGTGCAAGACCCTCCTGTCGGGCGATGCCATCCGCGCCTTGCTCGCCGGGATGGACGACGGCCACCGGGACGATCCGGTCAACGGGCCTCCAGGAAGGTGATCACCGCACGGACTCGGCGGTGGTCGTCGTCGGCCTCCGGCAGGTCAAGCTTGGCCAGGATGCTGCGCACGTGTTTCTCCACCGTTCCTTCGGTGACCCACAGCCGACGGCCGATACCGGCGTTGGACCGGCCCTCGGCCATCAGTTCCAGCACCTCGCGCTCCCGCGAACTGAGCGCGGCCAGTGGATCCTCCCGGCGACGGGCGGACACCAGCTCCTGCACAAGCGCCGGATCCACCACCGAACCGCCCCGGGCGATCCGTCGCAGTGCCTCGAGGAACTCCTGCACGTCACCCACCCTGCTCTTGAGCAGGTAGCCGACGCTGCGGCCACTGGCCAGCAACTCCATCGCGTGCTCCACCTCGGCATGCGCCGACAGGACCAGGATGCCCATGGCGGGGAACTCCTGCCGGATGGTGCGCGCCGCGTCCAGTCCCTCGGTGGTCTGCCCCGGCGGCATCCGGATGTCGACCACCACCAGCTGCGGCGTCGCCTGCCGGACCACGTCGAGCAACTGCGCCGCGTCGGCGGCCTGCCCGACCACCGCACAACCCGAACGCTCCAGCAGACTGGCCAGTCCTTCGCGCAGCAGGACGTCATCGTCAGCCAGGACGACCCGCAGTTCCGCCATGGCCGGTCCCTGGTCACCGGGCCCGTCCACAGCGCTGGGGCTTCCTGATGTCATACCTGACATTGTCGGCGAGCCTCGTCGGGTGAGCACCTGGCAGAGGGCTCACGGAAGACATGTCTCACCGACGAAACGAGCAGTCGGCAGTCACCGATCAAAGAAATGCGCACGCAGATCAAAGAAATGCCCACGCAAGTGGGGCCCCGCCTCCAAAGGAGACGTTGCCCCACATCGCTCTGATCAGCCGTGACCGTAGCCTCAGCCGTGACCTCCGCCGTGGCCTCCGCCGCCTCCGCCGTGACCACCGCCGTGACCTCCGCCATGACCTCCGCCGTAGCCTCCGCCGTGACCATGGCCTCCGCCATAGCCGTGACCGCCATAGCCGTTGTCATGACTGTGGTGTCCGTAACCGCCGTGGTCGTGGTTCCAGCCGCTGTCGTTGCTGTAGCCGTTCCACCAGTCACCGCTGTCACGGAACCAGCCACCGCCGTCATCGTGGCCGTGACCGCCGCCGTCGCGCTGACCGCTGTGGTAGCTCGCGGAGACAGATGCGTCGTGTGCGTCCGAGTGGGCCGTGGCGGCACTGGCGACACCGACCCCGGTGAATGCCAGGGCGGCCGCAGCGACGGGGACGGAAGCCAGACGTACGACCCTGGACACGTTTGCGCTCATGACGAGTCCTTTCCGAAATGAGGGAATTTCCGCTGCAGACCGTCACGCCGGTCAGCAAACCCGTTTCCTCGGGTCGAAGACCACGAGCCCGAGTTCCTCAGGTCGGCCGAAGGGCCGAATGCGTCCTCGGCCGACGGGTCGAGGGGCGCCTCGCCGGACGCGGCCGCTGCAGCACCGAACGCTCATCCTGCAGCGGAGGTGGCTGCTGTCGTCATCTCCGTGGCAGGGAGCCGAACTGCCTCCCAGCCTTGCGCCGCAACCCGGTCGTGTCTTTGCAGCCAGCGGTGGTTCCCGCCTACCGCTAGCAGGAAGCCCGAGGCTGCAGGCTGCGGTCATAGTGCCGCTCACCTGGGCCGACCCGGCAGCCACGCGGGCGGGAGGCTGACCTGCACATGCTCGGCATCGGGGTCCTCCGTCAGCAGGCGCGCCGTGGTGCAGGCTTCCACGACAGCGTCAGCCCCGGCAACTACGGCGACCAGGACAACTACGGTGACCAGATCTGCACGGCGACGGCGACCTTGCCGGTTTCCTCCTCGGCAACTCCCCACCACGTCGACCACTCAGGCAGACTCCCTCCGCGTCTGCCAGGGCCGACCAACTCCTCGGTCAGGCAGCCGAGATGCGCCTGTCGGATACACGGGCTGCGGCTGAGCGTTGGGTGCCAGTGGATCCGAGCGTCATGGCCGACGGGCAGGACGGAAGCCTTCGGTCGACGGCCGGAAGGTCGACAGCGCCTCCGTGAACGCCTCGGGCGCGGAACTGTGGATCAGGTGTCCGGCCGGGATGGTGACCGCTCGGCCGCCGGGGATGCGGCGGGCCGGCTCGGCGAGGCCGTCCTGAGGCGCGTGGCTGCCGGGGCCGCCGGCCACCACGAGGGTTTCGGCAGTGATGCCGCCGAGCCGCTCCAGCCACCTCGGGTCAGGTGTGTCGATCTGCTTCCTGACAGCCGGCACACGCGCTGGGCGAGGACGCAGGCGACTGGGATGCGGTGGCGCCCGTTCTCGCCCGCGGTCGACGGGTCTACACCCTCGATCTGCGCGGACGCGGCCGGAGTGACTGGCCGGGCGCCTACTCCAACGAGCTCATGCGGGCCGACGTGCTGCGTTTTCTGAACACGCTGGGGCTGGACCGGGTGGAGCTGATCGGACACTCCATGGGCGGGATCGTGGCCTACCCGTTCGCGGAGGATCATCCGCAGCGGGTGAGCCGCCTGGTCCTGGGGGACACTCCGCTTCCGCGCCCGCGCGAGGCGGCCACTCCGACGAGGCCGGACGGCGACCTGGCCTTCGACCGGTGGCGGGGCATCCGGGGGACCCGACACCTGGTAGGCCAGCCGGAGCCCTCCCACGTCGACCGTGCGGTGATCAACCGTGTCCGGACGGTATGCGCGCAGGTCACGCCGGAGGACCGGCGTTCAGCTACGGCCGAACCACCGTTGTGACGGTCGCGCCGATCAAGACTTTTCGACATTCGCTACGGCATCCCGCGGTGTCGGTGTCGGCGCACCGAGGACGTCGAGGCGCGCGGCAGGCTCCTGAGGTTCGTGCGGCCGCCGCTCGCCACGGTCCGGTCGAAGCCGGTGCCCCGGTCCGCAGGTGTCGACGGCTCCCCTGGGGGGCAGTCGGGGTCGTACAGAGCGCGGACAGCCCCTGGGCGCCGGACGACCCCGAGCGGCACGGGGAGGAGGGCGGCAGCAGGTGCGAACTGTCGGAGTGGAGGAGGAACTCCTTCTGGTCGACCCGGACAGCGGGGAGCCGAAGGCGCTGTCTGCCGCTGTCCTCGCCCATGCCGCTCAGGACGTTCCCGGTCAGGACGTGTTCGAGAAGGAGCTGTTCGGGCAGATGCTGGAGTTCGCCACGCACCCGCAGTCGGAGATGGCGGAGCTCGGCGCCGAGATAGTGCGCTGCCGCAAGGAGGCGGCGCGGTACGCCGGCGAGATCGGCTGCGCGGTCGCCGCGCTGGCCAGCTCCCCGCTGCCGGTCAGCCCGTCGATCAATGTGAACGAGCGCTACCAGTGGATGGCCGAGCAGTACGGGATCGCCACCCAGGAGCAACTGGTGTGCGGCTGCCATGTCCATGTCTCGGTGGAGTCCGACGAGGAGGGCGTGGCCGTGATCGACCGGCTGCGTCCGTGGCTCGCCGTACTGTGCGCGCTCAGCGCCAACTCGCCGTTCTGGCAGGGCCACGACACCGGCTACGCCGCCTACCGCAGCCGGGTGTGGGGGCGCTGGCCGTCCGCGGGGCCGACGGAGCTGTTCGGGTCGGCCGAGCGGTATCACCGGCGGGTGACGGACATGGTGGCCACCGGGGTCATCCTGGACGAGGCGATGGCGTACTTCGACGCGCGGCTGTCCGCGCGCTACCCGACGGTGGAGATCCGGGTGGCGGATGTGTGCCTGCGTGCGGACACGGCCGTTCTCGTCGCCACACTGGCCCGGGCCCTGGTGGAGACGGCGGCGCACGAGTGGCGGGCGGGCAAGTCTTTGCTCGACCACGGTGTCAGCCTGCTGAGGCTGGCCTCTTGGCAGGCGGCCCGCTCAGGCCTGGACCAGGACCTGCTCGACCCCGCGAGCATGCGGCCCAGGCCCGCCGCGGACGTGGTGCACGCGCTGCTGGAGCACATCGGGGACGCGCTGACCGAGAGCGGCGACGCGGCCCGCGCCGAAGGGGCCGTGGCCGAGCTGCTGAGCTGGGGCAACGGCGCTCGCGAGCAGCGGCTGCTCAAGGAGCGCACGGGCAGCCTGCGTGCTGTCGTCGCCGAGTGCGTACGGCACACCCAGAGGTAGGCGACCGGGTCAGAGGATCAGGATGAGGGCATACACGAGGAAGACGGCCGCGACCAGGACGATGACGACGGGGATCAGCGTCAGCTGCACTTTGGCCCAGCCGGTGGGTGGGCTGTGCGTCTCCCGGTGTCCGGCCTCGGGCAGGCTGCTCTCGGCGGGTGGGGTCTCGCCGGGAGGGACTCCGCCTCCGGGCTCCGGCCCGGTGATCCGCTCGGGCTCCGGATCGGGGTTCGGGTGACTCATGTGTCACGAGTCCCCCGGACACGCTCATATCATCAGCCGATCACGTCTTGCCTGGTCGCAGGGGCGAAACCGCTGCGCCGCGCTGCTTGCGAGCGCTGCCGGACACAGAGCCGAGCGGGGCGGTCACCCTCAGTACGACGCCCCCGGCTTCACATGGTGCACCGGTCGCAGGTGCGGGGACGCGTGGCAGCGGGCCGCTGTCCGGCAGCGGATGCACGAGATCCTGATCGCGGAGGGGTGGATCGCCGATGCCCTGGACGTTCCTGCCGCGGCCGTGGATGCACCGACCGCGCCACGACGGCAGACGGTTGCTGCACCGTACGGCCCGTGAAACACGAGAGCCGGTCAGTGCACGTGTTCACCGCACGCAGCCGGAAACAGGACGGCGCCGGGCGGCAGTTCGCGCGGATGCCGCCCGATCACCCGTAGGCAAGCTTCGAAAGAGCCCTGCGCGGGCGGGTATTCGAGGGCAACCTCGTCCAGCACGGTGATCTCGCCGGGGAGGTGGAGTTCCGCCGCGTGCAAGCCGTCCGGGAAACTGCCGGCCAGGGTTCCGAAGGCTGCTGTGCCGTTGCCGTCGGCGACGCGCTCGTGGATCTCGAAGCGCCAGTGCTCGCCCGCATCGGCAAGCAGCGACCTGTCCCTCTTGCCCAGCCCGGCGAGGAGAGCGGTGCGGCCTCGCACATGGTGGGCGATGGCGCAGCAGATCGGGACCGCCGTGCCGTCGGGCGCCGTCACCCGCGTGTACTCGGCGTGGGGACAGGACGACAGGGCCTCGTCGATCAGCCCCAACGCGGTGTCCCGCGCTGCCGGGTGACCCTGCTCAGCGATGTCCAGGAGCAGCGGTGCCGCCACCGCGGCGGCCGGAAACACGGCGGCACTGTGGCCATGGACGATTCCGCCGCCGCCGAGCAGCGAGCCGGCCCGCCCCGCCTGCACCAGGTTGGCCGCATCGGCCAGGGCACGCAGACCGCGGGCGACACGAGCCGGTTCATACCAGTCGGGATGGCCTGGTACAGCGTCCCAGTTCACTGCGTGGATCGCATCCAGCACGACGGCATCCTCGCACCCGGCTGTTCCCCACTGCCCTGGGGGCCGGTGAGGTCAGTGACTCTGTGCGTGCGGGAGTTCCGAGAACGCGGCAACGGCCTGGTGTGCAGCAGGAGCGCTGCACACCCTGAGCCGGCTGGCGCATTCGGCTGTGGCCAGGCGATTGGCCCCCGCGTGGCCCGCCGTCCCGGGATCGGCGGGCCGGCGCCTCGAAGGCGCCGACGCGGGGTAAACGGAACCTACGCTTCCGCCGGTCGAAACGGAAGCCCCTATCCCCATTGACCCTCACCGTGCACGGACGCACCCTGAACCCCATGCGCCGCAAGGGAGCACAGCATGAGCCGAGCCACCGACACGCTCCGCGTCGTCGAGCACCGGAAGGCTCTCAGACGCCCCGAGCCTCAAAAGCGCCTTCGCGCTCGCCCTGAGGGGCGGGCGGCGGAGCCGTGGTCGCCCTGGGGATCAGGTGCGTGGGCAGGACGACATGGAGTTCGTGGTCCGCGGCGGAGTCCTGGATGAGCTTCAGGGCCAGTTCGCCGGCCAGGCGGCCCATGTCCGACGGTGACTGCGCGACGGTGGACAGGTCCGACCACTCGGCCATCTGGTGGTCGTCGAAACCGATGACGGAGATCCGCTCGGGCACCTGGATCTGGGCCTTGCGCAAGAAGTAGATGATGGCGATGGCCAGCTCGTCCATCTCGGCGAAGATCGCGGTGGGCGGCTCCCGCAGGCTCAGCAGTTTCCCGACCCCCTCCGTGATGTCACGCTTGTCGTCGAACGACATGGTGACCACCAGATCGTCGTCCAGCGGGATGCCCGCCTCGGTGAGCGCCTGTCGGTAGCCGAGCAGCCGCTCGCGCGAGCTGAAGCAGAAGCCGCTGGCGCCCAGGGTCGGCGCGAAGGCGATCCGGCGATGCCCGAGATTGAGCAGGTGGCGGGTGGCCTTGCAGGCGCCGTCCACATCGTCGACGTACACGCTCGGGCGGCCTTCCGCATGCTGGCTGACATAAATGACCGGCATCCCGAGATCATCCAGCCGCAGGGTCTCCTCGTCGGTCAGATCGAACCCGAACACCGCCAGCGCGTCGGCGTTCCGTCGGGCCGGGAGGCGCTCGAAGAACGCGGTGCGCTCGCTCATGTCGGGTATCACGTAGACGGTCAACTCCATGCCGGCCGCGCGCAGCAGCGGGCCGAGGCTGGACAACGCCGACCCCATGAACCACGAGTTGAGCGTGGGCACGAGCGCCGCCACGACCCCGGTCTTACCCGTGACCAGGCTCGCGGCTTGCCGCGAGACCGCGAAGTTCAGCTCGCGGGCGGCCTTTTCGACCCGGGCGCGGACGTCCGGCGAGACAGTCGGCAGGCCGCGCAGGGTGCGCGAGACGGTCGACGGGGAAACCCCGGCCCGTTCGGCGACGTCGGCCATCGTGGGGAGCCGTTGAGCGGATGACATGAGCGGAAGTTAGCACAGGTCCGCTCCTCTGGCCGGTCTCTTGTGACAGCGCTGTCACGATCTCCAAGGTGAGTCTTTTCATCCATTTTGCATGCAAATAAAGTGTGCACTCCATCTAAACTCGTCCGGGCTACCGGCAAGTTACGCATTGACTTCCCATAGGTGCACTCCTAGCGTGCAAGCGTTGTCTCGACGGGGTCGGACCCGTTTCCGGGTGGCCGTCATCTGGCTCCTTGACCTGCAGTTTTCATTCGCATGACGCCGTGACAGCACTGTCAGACGCTTCGGTTCCGTACGACCCAGGAGAAGGACAGTGAAGACCAGCACCACCAGAGCCCTCCAGTGTTCGGCAACGCTCGCCGCCGCCGGACTCCTCGTCACCGCCTGCGGCTCGACCGGGGGCAGCGGCTCCGAAGGGCCGGCCGGGAGCACATCGTTCGAGGGTCGTGGCCCCATCACGTACGTGGCAGGCAAGGACACTTCCGGTGTCGTCCCGAAGGTCATCGACCGGTGGAACAAGCTGCACCCGAAGGAGAAGGTCACCTTCATCCAGCTGCCGACGGACGCGGACTCGCAACGCCAGCAGATGATCCAGAACGCGGAGACGAAGTCCGACGCCTACACGGTGCTCTCTCTCGACGTCGTGTGGACGTCGGAGTTCGCCGCCCACCAGTGGATCGACCGCCTGCCCGAGAACCGGTTCCCGCTGCAGAAGATGCTGAAGCCCGTGGTCGAGACGGCGAAGTACCGCGGCAATCTGTACGCGGCCCCGGCCAGTTCGGACGGGGGAGTGCTGTACTACCGCACCGACCTGTTGAAGAAGGCCGGCGTGACCAAGCCTCCGGCCACCTGGTCGGAGATGACGGCCGACTGCGCCAAGGTGAAGAAGCTGCCCGAGGCCAAGGGCATGTCCTGCTACGCCGGCCAGTTCCAGAAGTACGAGGGTCTGACAGTGAACTTCGCCGAGGCCGTGAACTCCGCGGGCGGTGTCGTCACCGACGCGAACGGCAAGCCGGACGTCGACACCCCCGAGGCGAAGAGGGGCCTGGACTTCCTTGCCGGCTCCTTCAAGGACGGGACGATCCCCAAGGAGGCCGTCACCTACCAGGAGGAGGACGGCCGTCAGGCGTTCCAGGCCGGGAAGCTGATGTTCCTGCGCAACTGGCCCTACGCGTACTCCCTGGCCGAGAAGTCCAAGGTGGCAGGCAAGTTCTCGGTCGCGCCCCTGCCGGGCCTGAACGGGCCCGGCGCCTCCAGCCTGGGCGGCCACAACCTCGCCCTGTCGTCCTTCGCCAAGAACAAGGCCACGGCCCTGGACTTCATGAAGTTCTTCAGCAGCGAGGACAGCGCGGGCACGTTCCTCGAGGACGCCTCCCTCGCTCCGCCGTACGCGGACCTCTACGACGACGCGTCGCTGGTCAAGCAGTACCCGTACCTCCCCGTGCTCAAGCGGTCCATCCTGCGTGCGGCCCCGCGCCCGAGGGTCGTGCATTACGGCGACGTGACATCGGCGATCCAGCAGGAGATCTATGCCGCCCTGACCGGCAGCAAGAGCAGCGCACAGGCGTTGAAGGACCTGCAGAACGACCTGCAGCAGTCCGCGGCACAGTGAGGAGCCGGGCCATGGCCGACATCAAGACCCCGCCCGGAAGCGCAGCGGACGACGAAGCCGTGGCGGCCGACCGCCACACCAGGCCGCCCTCCTCGCCGGTTAGCCTTCGGCACACACGAATGAGCCTTCGGCGCACCCGAACCAGGGCGACCACCGGCTCGGGGCGGATGGCGGCGCTGCTGGTCTCCCCGACGCTCCTGGTGCTGTCGATCGTCGTCCTCTATCCGACGCTCATGGCGCTGAAGGGGTCGCTGTACGGGGCCAAGGGACTGGACCCGAAGACCGGCTTCATCCGCACCACCGAGCCCTTCGTGGGGCTGAGGAACTACACCGACATCTTCGGCGCTGCCGGGGAGCGGTTCTGGAACGCCTTCTGGAACACCACCTTCTTCACCGTCTTCACGGTGGGGCTGGAGACGCTGATCGGGGTGGCGATGGCCCTGATCATGCACAAGGCGTTCCGGGGCCGGGCCCTGGTACGGGCCGGCATCCTCGTGCCCTGGGCGGTCCCCACGGCCATCTCCGCCCTGCTGTGGCGATGGATCTTCAACAGCAACGGCATCGCCAACGCCGTCATCGGCCACCAGATCCTGTGGACCACCGAAGGCGTCCACGCCAAGGTCGCGGTGATCATCGCCGAGGTGTGGAAGACCGCCCCCTTCATCGGACTGCTGGTCCTGGCCGGCCTGCAGGTCATCCCGACGGAGGTCTACGAGGCGGCGCGGATCGACGGGGCAGGCGCCCTGGGCCGGTTCTGGCACATCACCCTGCCCCTGGTGAAACCCGCGCTGCTGGTGGCGGTGCTGTTCCGGGGCCTGGACGCGCTGCGCATGTTCGACCTGCCGTACATCCTCATCGGCGCACAGAAGAACTCCGTGGAAACCCTGTCCATGCTCGCGCAGAACGAGGCCTCCAACGTCCGCTTCGGACCGGCCTCCGCCTACGCGGTGCTCCTCTTCCTCTACGTCCTCCTCATCGCGCTCGCCTTCGTCCGCGTGCTCGGCACCGACCTGGTCGGCGACGGCGGCACCGCACGCAGAGGCGCAGGCAGGAGCAGGCGCCGACGTGTCACGGCGTTGCGCCGCGCGGAGGTGACGGCATGACCGTCACGGCGAAATGGCGGAGTCGGCTGTTGTATGCGGGCGTCGCCGCGGTGGTGGCCTACTGCCTGGCCCCGTTCTACTGGATGCTGGTGTCCAGCCTGCGGCGCTCCTCGGACATCTTCGACACCTCGCTGCTTCCCTCCCGGGTGTCCTTCGAGAACTACCGGGCGGTGTTCAACCCGTCCCAGGGGTTCACGCGTGCGCTGCTCAACAGCCTGGTCGTGGCCGGCATCACCACCGTACTGGCGCTGCTCCTGGCCACGTTCACCGCCTACGCGATGGCCCGGCTGGAGTTCCGGTTCAAGCGGCTGGTCCTCACGTTGATCATCGCCACCTCGATGTTCCCGGTGGTGTCGATCGTGGTGCCGCTGCTGAAGCTGTTCACGGACATCGGCTGGATCAACACCTACCAGGCCATGATCGTGCCGAGCATGTCGTTCGCGCTGCCGCTGGCGGTGTGGAACCTGACCACGTTCTTCCGGCAGATGCCCGACGAGTTGGAGCACGCCGCCATGATCGACGGCTGCACCCGCGGCCAGGCCTTCCGCAAGATCATCATCCCGCTGGCCGCCCCCGGCATCTTCACCACGGCGATCATCACCTTCATCGCCGCCTGGAACGAGTTCCTCATCGCGCTGTCGATGACGAACGAGCCGGCCATGCAGACGGCGCCGGTCGCCATCTCCAAGTTCTCGGGTGCCACCCAGTTCGAGACCCCATTCGGCAGCCAGATGGCAGCAGGAGTCCTGGTCACCGTCCCCCTGGTGGTCATGGTGCTGCTCTTCCAGCGCCGTATCGTCGCCGGACTCACCGCCGGCGCAGCCAAGTAGACACCGCACCGTCCCAGACTCCCGAAGGGCCTACTTCACGCCATGCCCCGCACCGCACCGTGGTGGCGCAGCGCCGTCATCTACCAGGTCTACATCCGCAGTTTCGCCGACGCGAACGGTGACGGCGTCGGCGACATCGCCGGCATCCGTTCCCGGCTGCCGTACCTCGCATCGCTCGGTGTCGACGCCATCTGGATCAACCCGTGGTACAAGTCGCCGATGGCGGACCACGGTTACGACGTGGCGGACTACCGCGCGATCGACCCGCTGTTCGGCACCGTGGCCGAGGCCGAGCAACTCATCGAGGAAGCCCACCGGCACGGGATCCGCGTCATCCCCGACATCGTGCCCAACCACACGTCCGACCAGCACCCGTGGTTCCGGGCCGCCCTCGCGGCCGGACCCGGCAGCCCGGAACGCGAGCTGTACGTCTTCCGGCCCGGCCGCGGACCCGACGGCACCGAACCGCCCAACGACTGGGTCTCCTGTTTCGGCGGCCCGGCCTGGACCCGGCTGCCCGACGGGCAGTGGTATCTGCACCTGTTCGCACCGGAGCAGCCCGACCTCAACTGGGAACACCCCGATGTGCGCAAGGAGTTCGAGTCGATCCTGCGTTTCTGGTTCGGCCGGGGCGTGGACGGGTTCCGTATCGACGTCGCCCACGGACTCGTCAAGCACCCCGAACTGCCCGACCTGCCGCCCAGCCAGGAGCAGGCGGTGCTCGGTCCCCTGGCCTCCCGGGATTCCGGGGACAAGCAGCCCCGGCAGCACGTCGATCACCCGCACTGGGACCGCGACGAGGTCCACGACATCTATCACGCCTGGCGGAAGGTGGCCGACGAGTTCCCCGGCGACCGCTCGTTCGTCGCCGAGGCCTGGGCCGACACACCCGAACGGCTGGCCGCGTACGTCCGCGAGGAAGGCCTCCATACGGCATTCAACTTCGACTTCCTGATGTCCAGTTGGGGCGCGAAGGACTTGCGTGCGGTCATCGACGACTCGCTCGCCATGCTCGGCGCGGTGGGCGCACCGGCCACCTGGGTGCTGTCCAACCACGACGTCATGCGCCACCCCAGCCGCTACGGCCGCCGGAGGGTCAGGCGATGGACCGCCAACGAGCCGTACCGTCCAGAGGGCCCCGTGGACCTGGAACTGGGCACCCTGCGCGCCCGCGCGGCCGCTCTGCTCATGCTGGCCCTGCCCGGTGGGGCCTACATCTACCAGGGTGAGGAGCTGGGCCTGCCGGAGGTCGAGGACCTGCCCGAGGACGTGCTCCAGGACCCCGTCTGGGAGCGGTCCGGGCACTCCGACCGAGGTCGCGACGGCTGCCGCGTGCCCATCCCGTGGTCGGGCGAGACCGCACCGTACGGATTCAGCTCCGAAGCCGCCACCGCGGCACCCTGGCTGCCACAGCCCGCCGAGTGGGGTGAGCTGAGCGTGGAGGCCCAGAACGGGGACCAGACGTCGATGCTGGAGCTGTACCGCAGTGCCCTGCGACTGCGCCGCGAGCACCCCGCGCTCGGCGACGGCACCCTCACCTGGCTGGAGACCTCCGAAGCAGTCCTGGCCTTCGGCCGTGACCCCGGCTTCGTCTGCGTGGTCAACCTCTCGGCCGAGGTGTCCCACCTGCCCGCCCACACCTCGGTGCTGCTGTCGAGCGGACCGGTCGAGAACGGCCTGCTCCCGCCCGACCACGCAGCCTGGCTGTCTGTGTAGGCGGCTCCGCCCGGGGCAGCTGCCCGCGCGGGCGCACCTCCGGTGCCGGGATGCCGGAGGTGCGCCCGCTGCAGGCCGTCGTCGCCCGGCCAGACCCCCGCGGGCACGCGCACGCCGTGGCCGGCGGTGCACGCCCTGCCGGGGCGTCAGACGCGGGTGACCGTGGCGAGTTCCGCCCGCGCCCGGGACGCCGCGCCGACCGCCACGGCGTCGCCGCCCAGGTGAGCGGGCAGGACCCGGACCGATCGTCCGCTGACCGGGGGTTCGGAGGCCAGCGCGCGCTGGACCGACGGCTCCAGCAGCGCCCAAGCCCGGCTGACGCCCCCGCCGATCACAAAGGTGGTGACGTCCAACAGGCCTGCCGTGACGAGGATCGCGCGGGCCACGGCGGCGCCGGCGCTCTCGTACACGGCGAGCGCGTCCGGGTCGCCCACGGCCGCCGCCTCGGCGACCCGCCGGGCGGTGGTGCTCAGCCCGGTCCGCTCGGCGTAGCGGGCGGCGATCGACCGGCCGGACGCCAGGGTCTCCAGGTGGCCTCGGCCCCCGCAGGTGCACCGCAGGTCGCCGAAGCCGGGCACATGGCCGATCTCGCCGGCCGCGCCGTGCGGGCCGTCGTACAGTCCGCCGTCCAGCCACAGCGCGCCGCCGACTCCGGTGCCGAGGGTCATTCCGAGCACGTGGCGCTCGCCGGTCACCGCGCCCCGCACGACCTCGCCGCGCAGGAACGCGTTGACGTCGTTGTCCAGGTACGCCGGTACGCCCAGCGCCTCCTCGACCGTCTCCGTCACCGGGAAACCCGCCCAGTCCCGGAAGGAGTCGCTGGCCACGAGGATCCGCCCGGCCCTCGCGTCCACCACACCCGCCGCACCGATCCCGACCCCGAGCAGCCGCCCGGGTGTCCGGGCGAGGAGGACGCGCAGGGCATCGAGTGCGGCTCCGACCATGGCCGCCCCGCCGCCGTGCGCCAAGGTGGGCACGGTGAGCCGGTCGACGACGCCGAGGTCCGCTGCGCACAGCACCACCTCGGTGGCCGTCCCGCCGATGTCGACACCGGCGAGCAATTGGGGAGCCTCCGTCACGTGGTCGCCTCCAGTCCGAGGGAGGCCCGGCGACAGCGTTGCACCACGGGGTCCGGCACCGGCACGGCCGCGATGAGCCGGCGCGTGTACTCCGTCTCCGGGCGCAGCAGCGTGGTCATGGTCGGTCCCTCCTCCTCGACGGCTCCGGCCCGCATGACGACGACACGTCGCGCGAACTCCTGCACCACGGCCAGGTCATGGGACACGAACAGGCATGCGAAGCCCAGTTCGCCCTGCAACTCGGCGATCACCTCGAGCACCGACCGCTGCACACTCACGTCCAGCGCACTGGTCGGCTCGTCCGCCACCAGCAGCCGCGGCTGAAGGACCAGAGCCCGGGCGAGGCTCACCCGCTGCCGCTGGCCGCCGGACAGTTCGCGCGGCCCGCGTTTCGCCAAGCCGGCAGGAAGTCGTACGAGTTCGAGCACCTCGGCGACCCGCGCCCGCCGCTGGGGCGCGGACATGCCTCGGTTGTGCACCCGCAGCGGTTCGGCCACGCACTCGGCGACGCTCATCCGTGCGTCCAGCGACGCCACCGGGTCCTGCAGCACCACGCCCACACCGGACAGCAGCGAGCGCCGCGACCGCCCGCGGGTCCGGGCGAGGTCGCTGCCGAACAGCGCCACCGAGCCGGAATCCGGGCGCACGAGCCCCAGTGCGACCCGGGCCGCCGTCGACTTGCCGGATCCGGACTCGCCGACCAGTCCGACCGTCTCGCCGGGGCGGACGGTGAGAGACACGTCCCTGAGCGCCCTGACGGTACGAGGCCCACGGCCGAAGCGCACCGAGACGTCCCGCAGCTCCACGACCGGCTCCGAACCGGCCCGCTCCTGCGCGCACCCGGCCCGCTCCTCCGCGTACCCGGCCCGCGACGGCTCATCGGCACACCCGCCACGCTCCGGCCCGGCGACCGCCAGCCGCGGCACAGCGGCCAGCAGCCGCCTGGTGTACTCGTGCCTGGGCCGCAGCAGCACCTCCTCCACCGGCCCGGTCTCCACGACCTCGCCCTCCAGCATCACCGTGACCCGGTCGGCGAAGTCCGCGACCACACCCATGTTGTGCGTGACCAGCAGCACGCCCGTGCCCGCATCGGCAGCCAACGCCCTGAGCAGGTCCAGGATCTCGGCCTGCACGGTGACGTCCAGGGCGGTCGTCGGCTCGTCCGCGATCAGCAGACCGGGCGAGTTGGCGATCGCCATGGCGATGACGACCCTCTGCCGCTGTCCACCGGACAGCTGGAACGGAAACGCCGACGCCCGAAGCTCCGGCTCCGGAATGCCCACCCTGCGCAGCAGTTCGACCGCGGCACGGCCGGCCTCGGCGCGGGACACCGGCCGGTGGTTCCGTACGACCTCCGCAATCTGCGCGCCGACCCGGGTCAGCGGATCCAGCGCGCTGGCCGGCTCCTGGAACACCATGGAGACCGTACGGCCACGCAGCCCCGCCAGCTCGGACTCGTCGGCGCCGACGACCTGAGTACCGTCCACCGAGATCCGGCCCGACACGCGGGCGTTCCCCGGCAGCAGCCCTGTTGCGGCGAGCGCCACTGTCGACTTCCCGGAGCCCGACTCGCCGACCAGCGCCAGCGTCTCGCCCGGCCGGACGTGCAGGGAGACGTCCCGTACGGCCGGCACGTCGCCCGTGTCGGTCGAGAAGGTGACCGCGAGGTCCTCGATCCTCAGGACGGTCATCCACGCCCCCTCACGTCGAAGGCGTCCCGCAGCCCGTCGCCGATCGCGTTGAAGGCGCACACCACGAGGATGATCGCGAGACCCGGTGGAACGATCAGCCACCAGCGTCCGGAGTACACGGCCGTCAGACCGGCCGACAGCATGCCGCCCCAGTCGGTCGACGGCGGCTGGACGCCCAGGCCGAGATACGACACGTACGCCACGAGCAGGATCGCGTCGGCGACCTGGAACGTCGCCGCGACCACGATCGTGGACACGGAGTTGGGCAGGATGTGCCGCCCGATCGCCCGGCCGTGCGTGCCGCCGATGGCGCGGAGTGTGAGCACGTAGTCCCGGCTCTTCAACGTGAGTGTCTCCGCCCGCACCAACCGGGACGGCACCAGCCACGACACCAGACCGAGGATGACGACCAGGCCGAGCGTGCCAGGGGTGGCGACCGCGGAGACGACGAGCAGGATGAACAGCGCCGGGATGGCGATGCCCGCGTCGACGATCCGCATCATCACCGCATCCACCCAGCCGCCCGCGTAGCCCGCCACCGCACCCCACAACGCGCCGACGACGGTGGCGAGGATCCCGGAGGCCAGCCCGACGAGCAGCGAGACCGTCCCGCCGTACATGAGCCGCCCGAACTCGTCGTGGCCCACGGCGTCCGTGCCCAGCAGATGCGCACCGCTCGGCGCGAGATTGACCTGGGTCAGGTCGGTGTGCGTCTGGTCCGTCGGGTGGATCAACGGGCCGGCGAAGCAGAAGAGCAGGAAGACCACGACCACCACGAGTCCGGCGACGGCCAGCCTGTTGCGGGCGAACCGGCGCAGGGACAGGCGGTGGCCCGCCACCGGTTCGGCGACCGGAGAGGTCTGGAGCACCGCCGTCATGTCCTTTCCGCCTTCACTCGGGGGTCGACGATCCGCTGCACGAAGTCGGCCAGCAGCGTGCCGATCACCGTCGCGACGGAGATGACGAGGACGCAGCCGAGCAGCACCGGATAGTCGGAGGACTGCGCGGCGCTCCAGAACAGCAGGCCCATGCCCGGGTAGTTGAAGAGCTGCTCGACGACGAGGGCGCCCCCGAAGAGCACGGGCACGTAGTAACCGAGCATGGCGATCACGGGCGTGAGGGAGTTGCGGAAGACGTGCTTCCACAGGATCGCCGCCGGCCGGGAGCCGCCGGCGCGGGCGGTGCGGACGTAGTCCTCGGCGAGGTTCTCCAGGGTCGCGGCCCGCATGTACCGGCTGAACACGGCGATCATGGACGCGGCGCCGGTGAGCACGGGCAGGACGAGTGCCACCGGGTCCGCGAACACCTGGGACAGCGTCTCGCCCTGGGGAGCCTGCGACGGGAACCAGCGCAGGGTCTGGGAGAACACGAGAATCAGCAGCAGCCCCAGGAAGTACACCGGCGTCGAGTACGCGACGAAACCGAGCGTCGTGACGACGTAGTCCACCGGCTTGTTGCGCCGAACCGCCTGCCACATCCCGAGCGGGATCGCCAGCGCCAGACCGACCAGCGCGGACAGCACGGTCAGCACCAGGGTCTTCGGCAGACGCTGTTCGATGAGCCGGGAGACGGCGTCGTTGAGGGTGTAGGAGGTGCCGAGGTCCCCCTGCACGAGCGTGTGCAGGTAGTAGAGGTACTGGACGGGAAGCGGCCGGTCCAGGCCCTGTTCGTGGTTGAACGCCGCGATCTGCTGGGCCGTTGCCTGCGGGCCGAGGATCCCGCGCGCGGGGCCTCCGGGCAGGGCGTGCAGCAGGCAGAAGACCACGACCGTGACGATGAGGATCACGGCCAGAGCCTGCAGGAGCCGCCGGGTGAGGTACAGCGTGGTCTCCATGCTCAGCTGCTCCATTTCCACTGCGCCGGGTGGAAGTTGGCGAGTGAGTCCTGGGAGAAGCCGCCCAGGCCGTTGCGGATGACGGAGATCTGGTAGACGGGTGCCGGCAGCCAGATCACCGGCAGGTCCTGGGCCACGGCCGCGCTGTAGTCCCGGATCGCGGTGTTCGAGTTCGACGTCGTGGACTGGGAGATGAGCCTGTCGACCGCCGCGTTGGAATAAGTACCGAAGTTCGAGCCGCCCTTGGACTGGAACAGCGAGTCGCCGGTCGGGAAGGCCGGGAAGTACCAGCTGCCCGCCGTACCGAAGAAGGACAGTTGCCACTTGCAGATCGACTGCCCGGCCGTGCACTGCGGGGTCTGCGAGAGCACCGAGTTCACCGGCGCGGTCTTGATCGAGAACTTGATCCCGGTCTTCGCGAGCGAGGACTGGATGGCGCTCATCATGTTGTCGGTCACCGTCGAGCCGGACTGCGACAGCACCCGCATCGCGAACTCGGTTCCCTCGGCCACGCCCGGACCGCACTGCGTGGCGCCGGTGCCGGGGGCGGTACAGGTCATGACCCCGCCCTGCTCGGTCCAGCCGTGCCTGGTGAGCAGATCGCGAGCCGCCGTGGTCGAGAACGGGTACGGGTTCCTCCTCTGCGCCGGCGAGACGAACCCGGACGCCTGGCCCTGTGGGACCGGCCCGTAGCCGGGCACCGCCGTGCCGTTGAAGATCACCTTCGCCAGACTGCTCTGGTCGATCGACCGCTGCACGGCCTGGCGCGCGTAGAGCTGCCTGAACACGGCGCCCATGGACGGGTTGTTGAAGTTGTACGGCATGTACGTGATCGCCCAGCCGGACCAGGGCTTCACCGAGTAACCCTGGGCGGTGAACCGCTCCTTCTGGTCGAGGTCCGTCGCCTCGATGTAGCCGTAGTCGACGGTTCCCGAGCGCAGCGCGTTCTTCTCGGCGTCCGCCGTGGTGAACGGGAGCAGGTTCACCACGGCGATGCCGGGCTTCTCACCGCCGTCGTACTTCTTGTTGGCGGCGAGGACCACCCTGCCGGCGGTGGAGAAGGACCGGACCGCGTACGGGCCGCTGATCGTCTTCCACAGGTCGTCCTTCTCGTAGCCGGCGATGTTCTTGGCCGCGTTGTTGAGGTACGCCCACACCTGCTTGGCGCCCGCGGCGGTGCGGTCGGTGTCGGACACCTGCGTCGACGCGCCGGTCCTGTCCCAGGCGTGCTGCGGCATCGGGACGACGCTGCTCAGCTCGTTGGCCAGCATCCACTGGGAGTTGTAGGCCCCGTCGAAGGTGAGAGTGAAGTGTCGGGCGTCGTCCGTCTTGAACGACGTCCAGTTGTCGGGCGCCTTGCCGGGGTTGTAGCCCGCCCACTCGGCCTTGTTGGCCTTGATGAGGTTGAACCAGAACTCGACGTCCCGTGACGTGATGGGCTTGCCGTCGCTCCAGTGCCGCTCGCCCAGCGTGATCCGCACGCTCTTGCCGTCGGAGGCGAAGTCGGCGGCGGTGGCGATGGAACCGGCTTTGTTCCAGGCGATCCGGCCGGTGGAGCCGTCGTAGGCCACGAGAGGTTCCCACAGCGTGTTCGCGATGGAGATGTTGTTGGTGTTCAGGTGCGCCGCGGTGCCGATCGGGAGGATCCAGTTCGGGGTGAAGTTCGCGGGAAGTGCGTAGTTGATCGAGTCACGGGACGCGGACGACGTGCCGCTCGTCCCGGAACAGCCCGCGAGCAGCAGCGTGCCCGCGGACAGGGCGGCACCGGCGAGGAGCCTCGTGCGAGCAGGGGACATGGTTCACCTCGGGGGAGTGGGAGGGACCGGAGGCGGATGGGGAAGCCAGTCAACGGCCGCCGTGTCCGAAGAAACAGACGCACTGCTGTAAAAAGCCTGTTACTGCTGTTCTGGAAAAAGTGAAGAGAGGTGGTCGCAGGCATACGCTCGACCTCCCGACCGCCGATGCCGGAAGTTGTCTCGCCCATGACTGAAAAAAGTCCACCGCGCAGAAAACAAGCCTCCGGGGTCTCGTCGTTGGCCGAGCGCGTTCTCGAACTCCTCGCCTCCGGGCAGGCGTCGACACGCACGGAGCTCGCCGGACTGCTCGCCGCCGCCCCGTCGACCATCTCGTTCACGGTCAGCCAGCTGCTGGCCCTCGGACTGGTCGCCGAAGAGGGCACGGTGACCTCCACGGGCGGGCGACCGCGCAAGATGCTGCGCCTCGGAGGCAGCGACGGCTTCGCGGTGGCGGCCGAACTGGGCGGCAGGCACGCCCACATCGGGGTGGTGCTGGCCGGCGGCGGGCTCACCGACGTGTCCACCGTGCCGTTCGCGACGGACGAGGGCCCCGAGGCGGCACTGCCCGGACTGGCGGCGACTTTGGAGGGTCTCGCCGAGCAGCACGGCCGCCACCTGCTGAAAGGCGTCGGCCTCTCGCTGCCCGGCCCGGTCGACATCGCCTCCGGCGTCGTCACGCTCCCGTCCCGGATGCCCGGCTGGAACCGCTTCCCCGTCCGCGCCTGGCTCGAGGACCGCTTCGGCGTCCCCGC
The DNA here is from genome assembly GCF_044768335.1 of Streptomyces sp. NPDC101151. Classification (NCBI taxonomy): domain Bacteria; kingdom Bacillati; phylum Actinomycetota; class Actinomycetes; order Kitasatosporales; family Streptomycetaceae; genus Streptomyces; species Streptomyces sp. NPDC101151. Next base: position 42,583 of record NZ_JBIWPP010000052.1, read on the forward strand.
GGCCATCGAGAACGACGCCAACTGCATGGCCGTCGGCGAGCACATCGTGCAGCCGGCCGAGCGCCGGCAGTCGATCATGGTGAAGACCGGTACGGCGATCGGGGCGGGCGTCATCGCCGACGGGGGGCTCTACCGGGGTGGCTCGGGCGCCGCCGGCGAGATCACTCACGTCCGGGTCGAGGCCGCCCACGACATCCCCTGCTCCTGCGGCAACACCGGCTGTCTGGAGACCGTGGCCTCGGGCGCGGCGCTCGTCCGGATCCTGCGTGAGCGGGGTCTGGCGGTGACATCCACCGAGGACGTCGTACGGCTCGCCTCCGACGCCGACCCCGAAGCCACGCGCGCGGTGCGGCAGGCCGGGCGATACCTCGGCATGGTGCTGGCCGCCAACGTCAACTTCTTCAACCCGGACGCCGTGTATCTCGGCGGAATCCTGTCCACGCTCGAACCCTTCGTCGCCGCCGTACGAAGCCAGCTGTACGAGGGCTGCCATCCGCTGGTGACCGAACATCTGGCGATCGAGAGAGCGAGCCTCGGCGCCGACGCCGGGCTGGTCGGCGCGGGCCAGTTCGCGCTGCAGCGGGCGCTCGCCGAGGCCTTGCGCACGGTCACCGGCAACCACCACCCCTGACGTCGGGCACGGGCAGCCGTCTGTGACGCCCCGGCCACCACCCCCTGTCAACTCGCGGAGGAGCCATGCCAGCACCTCGTCCCGTGATCGCCGTCGCCGGTCTCGGCATCGAGTCGTCCACGTTCTCCCCGGCCCGCACCGAGGCCGCCGCATTCCACCCGCAGCGCGGCGCGGACGTCCTCGCCCGCTACCCGTTCCTGGCCCCCGGGGAGCCCCTGCGCGCCGCCGCCGACTGGCGCGGGGCCCTGGTCGGCAAGGCCCTGCCCGGCGGCACGGTGACGGCATCCGCGTACGTCGACCTGTCCGGCGAACTCATCGCGACGCTCAAGGAGTTGGGGCCGATCGACGGCCTCTGGTACGACATCCACGGCGCGATGACCGTCGAGGGCATGGACGACGCGGAGGCGGAACTGCTGGCCCGCATCCGCGAGACCGTCGGTCCGGACGTGATCGTCTCGACCTCCATGGACCTGCACGGCAACGTGTCCCGCGCCCTGGTCCACCTGACCGATCTGATCACCTGCTACCGCATGGCCCCGCACGAGGACGCCATGGACACCAAGGAGCGGGCCGCCCGCAACCTCGTCCACCAACTGGCGGGCGGCGGACCCCGTCCGGTGAAGGCGTGGATCCCGGTACCGGTACTGCTGGCCGGCGAACAGACCTCGACCCGGATCGAGCCCGCCAGGACCGTGTATGCGGCCGTCGAGGAGGTGGAGGCGGCCGAGGGGGTGACGGACGCGGCGATCTGGGTCGGCTACGCGTGGGCGGACGAGCCGCGCAACCGGGCTGCCGTGGTTGTCACGGGCACCGACGAGGCAGCCGTCACCGCCGGCGCCGCGCGCCTGGCGCGCGGATTCTGGGACTCGCGGCACGACTTCGCCTTCGTCGCCCCCACCGGCACCCTCGACGACTGCCTCGACGAGGCACTCGCCTCCCCGGCACGGCCCTACTTCGTCAGCGACACCGGCGACAACCCGACCGCGGGTGGGGCGGGCGACGTCACATGGGGCCTTCGACAGGTACTGAGCCGCCCGGAGTTCCAGGACCCGTCCGGCCCGACCGTGCTGTACGCCTCCCTGCCGGGGCCGGCCGCGGTCGACACGGCTGCGCGGGCGGGGGTCGGCGCCACCGTCACCGTCACCGCGGGCGGGGAGGTCGACGACCGGCACGACGCACCCCTCACCATGACCGGTGAGGTGTACGCGATCCGGCACGGCGACCGGGACGCACAGACAGAGGTCGTGCTGAGGATCGGCAGCATTCACGTGATCCTGACGCGACTGCGCAAGCCATACCATCACGAACACGACTTCACCGACCTTGAGTTGAGTCCGCGCACGGCCGACCTCGTCATCGTCAAGATCGGCTACCTGGAACCGGAACTCTTCGCCATGGCCGCCGACTGGAAGATGGCACTCACGCCCGGCGGCGTCGACCAGGACCTGGTACGCCTCGGCCACCACCGCATCCGCCGGCCCATGTTCCCCTTCGACCCGCGGATGCCCGACCCGGACCTCACGGCCCGGATCATCGCCTCCTCGGACCGGCCCCTCCGCGGCCCCGATGAGTGAGGCGGCGCCGGTGGCCCGCATGAACCAGAACCACAGCTGGCTAGGCGGGGTACACCATCAACTGTGAGGCCTTCTTGGGTGCGAAGGTGCACAGGCGGCCGGCCCAGAACAAGCATGCGAAGAAGCTGGGACAGTTCCCGCTGACGCCGCTGCACCATGTCGAACGACGTCAAAGCCCAGCGGATGCCGCCGTTCGGCGTGAGCTTCGGCGAGCCGGTTCCGGCTGCTGGACGCGACGGGTACTGGGTGGACCCGGATAGCGGCCCGTACGCGGGTTGCGACCCGTCCGAGGGCGGGGTCAGGTGCAAGATGAACTCACCGGCCTCCGCGTGGTGCAGGTTTTCATGGCCTGACCTGTGCGGTCCGGCCAAGCGGGGGGCACGTCCACCTGGTGAACGTCGGGTGGGCGCGCCCCCTTCCCCGTTCGCCCGACTCGACGGAGGACATGATGACCGACGTTCTGCCTGCCTGGGCCGCCATCACTGACTGGCTGGCGGCGCACGCCCCCGCGTCCCGGGCCGCACTGCGGCCCGGCGCGACGGTGGCCGACGTTCGTTCTGCCGAGTACGAGCTGGGGGTGAGCCTGCCCGGTGACCTGGTCACCGTGCTGATGGCCGCCGACGGGACGGTCGACGCTGCGACCCTGGATCGCGACCCGGACGAGTACGATCCGGGCCTGTTCCTTGCCCAGTACCATCTGCTGCCCCTGGAGGCGATCGTGGCAGTGCGGGGCAGTGGGGGGAGCGTCGACCAGCTCTGGGGTCCTTGGATTCCTTTCGCCGTCGCCGACTACTCCGTCACCCCGTGGGACGGGCTCGCAGTCGACGCCGGAGGCCGCCTCGCCACCTTCCGTCAGGCCAGCAATGAGTCACCGGCGGGACCGCTGACCGCCCCCGGGTACGGATCCCTCGGCGAGTTCCTGGACAGCGTGGCTGAGGCGATCACCCAAGGCACGGGCCCACTGCTGGCAGAGGGTCTTCCCGGGTTCCACCGGGGTGCGCTGGTGTGGGGACCGTTGCCGGGTGATGGCGTTCCGTGGAGGCCGACGTATCCCGGGAACAATCCCTCAGCCTGAGCGACAGCCGCAGGCCCACGACCGGGAGGGGAAGCACAGACCCTGATCCCCGGGCGGTTCGTCGCTGTGACGCGATCGGCCGTCCCGACCACCCTGCTGTCAGCGTCAGCGCCATCGCCATTGTTAGGATCGGCTGGCCTGCCGGTCTGTCCCTTTGCCCTGGCATGGATTCAAGCCCGCCGCTGCCGATGCCTTGGCAAACGGCGCAACCCTCCGGCTTCGGCTCGCTGTAGAGGCCTCGTAGCCACACCCGACGTGACAACCGGGTCGTCACGCTTCCCGGACTCCGAAAACCCCCACCCACCCCCACCACAAAGGAGCCGTCAACCAACTGACGGCCCCTCATCAACGATCGAGGCCAGATGAGCTGCGATGCGCGCCATGGTCTGTGCGTTGTCCTCGAACAGATGGGCCTGCATGCCCATGGCCTGGGCGGCCTCAACGTTGACTGCGACGTCATCGATGAAGAGACAGTTCTCCGGGCGCACGTCCAAACTGGAACAGACGGACTCGAAGGCTCGCGGATCAGGCTTGACGAAACCGATCTCGTGCGAGTAGACGATCTGATCCACCAGTGAGTCGAAGTGGTACAGCGCTGTCTCTCGCTCACGGGCACCAACGAAGCTGTTGCTCAGGATGCCCAGCTTGCAGCTTCCCCCCAGTTCCCGTACACAGGCGATGAGTTCCTCGTTCGGCGTTCCCAGGTATTGCGCCCAGAGGTCGGCCATGAAGGCTTCGACCTGGGGTGATGCGAGGCCCAAGCGGGTTGCCACCTGCTCGTGCACCTCGCGTTCGCTGATGCTCCCGACGCTCCCGGCACGCCAGACGTCGCGCATGCGCTCGTGCACTGTGCCCGGCGGCAGCTCCACTCGCTCCTCCCACCGCCGCACCCACCCTGTTTCCGGCGTGATCTCCAGCACGCCACCGATATCGAGAATGACGCAGGTCGCGGTCATGAGAGTCCCCCTGTTCGTCTTGCATGGCCGGCGAGCACAGACAGCACCCGCTGGTGCGATCGATGAGGACACTGTCGGCCTTGACTCCGGGGCAAGGTCAAGCGACGGCCTTTGGGTAAAGCTAAAGGTCTGGTGGAGAGTGGTATTGCGAATTCCGATAGAGGCCTGCAGAGTCAAAGCTGAAGCATCCAAACCTGCACGGAATTTTCACTGACAATTGTCTTGTGTGTGTTCCGCGTTGTGCTGCTAAAGTCCGCTTGACCGCAAGAAATCAGGAGGGGGATCTGGTGAGAAAGACGCTGCGATCAAGGTACGTCGCATCACTGATGGCTGTCGCGGCCATCGGTCTTGCAGTCCCGGGTACTGCCAGCGCTGCGGATCGTTCCGCCAGGTCGGCCTCGTTCACCAGCGGCTGTCCTACGGGGGAAGTGGTGGCCCTCGCCAGCGTGAACGTCAGGACCGAGCCGAAAACAACTGCCCCTGTCGTGGAAAAAGTAGCGGCGCATGATTGGCGTTACTGCTATTTCGACAGCGTCAAACTAGGTGACCGGTACAATGCGTGCGGGCACAGCAATGCCAACGGCTGGATCCACATCGCCACGAGAGTTGGAAACCGGTGGGGCTGGTCCGCCATGACCTGTTGGAACGACGTCTAGTACTGCAACGGTCCTTGTCGTGACTGCTGGCCAGCTCGGTCGTTGGTGTGGTTATGGGTGGGGACCTTGCTGGTGTCAGGTTGTGGGCCGG
>NZ_JBIWPP010000053.1:0-46843 GCF_044768335.1 Streptomyces sp. NPDC101151
CCTCATCAAACACAGACGCAAACACCGGATACGAGGCATACAACTCCCGCCCCATACCCACCCGCTGACTCCCCTGACCCGAGAACACCACCGCAACAGGTCCAGCAGCCGCACCCCCCACAGAGCCCGACACCACACCAACAGCGTCCTCGCCACGCACCAACGCACCCAACCCGGACACCAGAGCGTCCCGGTCCGACGCCAGCACCACAGCCCGGTCCTCGAAAACCGCCCGCCCCGACGCCAACGACCAACCGACATCCACCGGCGACAACCCCACGTCACCCTCGACGCAGGACACCAACCGCCCCGCCTGCCCACGCAACGCCTCAACACCACGACCCGAAACCACCCAAGGCACCACAACAGGCTCGATGCGCTGCTGCAGATCAGCGGGGGTCTCGGCGGGGTCCGCGCTTACTTCGAGTAGCGGCGGGCCTTCGAGCACAACGTGACAGTTGGTGCCTCCCATGCCGAACGAGGACACACCCACCACGGCTGGTTCGCCCGGCAGCGGCCACTTCTCCAGCTCCGTCTGCACCCGCAGATGCAATTCTTCCAACGGTATGGAGGGGTTTACCGAGTGGAAATGAAGGCTTGCCGGCAGCTCTCCGAAACGAATCGCCAGAACACTTTTCAAAAGTCCCGCGATACCCGCAGCACCCTCCAAATGCCCCACATTGGTCTTCACGGAACCAACGCGCAGCGCCGATCCATCGCGGTCGCGTCGGGCGGCTCCCAGAAACGCGCCCAGCGCGCCGGCTTCCACCGGGTCACCAAGCCGTGTGCCGGTGCCGTGGAGTTCGACGTATTGAACCGTCGCGGGGTCGACCCCGGCCTGTTCATAGGCTGCACGCAGGACATCTTCCTGCGCGGCCTGGCGAGGCGCCGTGAGCCCTTCGCCACCCCCGTCGTTATTGACGGCACTGCCCCGGATCACACAGAGAACCCGGTCATTGTCGGCGAGTGCGTCGGACAGTCTCTTCAGGACGACGAGGCCGCCGCCCTCTCCGCGCACAAAGCCATTCGCGTCGGCATCGAACGTCCGGCATCGCCCATCCGGCGACATTCCACCGAACTTCGACGTTTCGACGGCGCCCGCGTCCGACAGCATGAGGTTGACTCCGCCCGCCAGGGCGAGTGAGCACTCTCCGTGCCGCAGTGCCTGCACCGCCTGGTGGACCGCCACCAGCGACGAGGACTGTCCGGTGTCGACCACGAGACTGGGTCCGCGCAGGCCAAGAGCGTAGGAGACGCGGTTGGCGATGAGGCTGCGCGCCTGGCCGGTCAGCGAGTGCTGGCCAATGCCGTCGAGCCCGCGCCCCCTGGCCAACGCCGCGTAGTCGTCCCAGATCGCGCCGACGAAGACACCGGCACGGCTCTCGCGCAATTTGGGGGGCGCGATCCCGCTGTTTTCCAGGGCTTCCCAGCCGAGTTCCAGCATCAACCGCTGCTGCGGGTCCATTGCGGCGGCTTCTCGCGGGGAAATCCCGAAGAATGCCGGGTCGAATGTGTCGACTCGCTCCAGAAAGCCGCCCCAGCGGGAGTTCGACTTACCAGGTACAGAAGTATCGGCGGCGTATAGCTGAGCTACGTCCCAGCGCTCCGGCGGCATCTCGGAGACAGCATCGACGCCATCTCTGAGCAAACGCCAGAATTCTGCCGGATTCGACGCCTGCGGAAAGCGACAGGACATGCCGATTACCGCAATAGCACCGTTCCGCAAAATGGCAGAATCCGACGACTTCATCTCCGGCCCCCGTTCGCCGTCGAAGAATGAGTTCTCGCAGCTGCACGCCGCTTCCGCAGCCTAACGCAGTTTTCCCCGACTGCGAGCAACGCTAAATGATCTCGATCATCATCAGCAGCCTATGCCGAACCCAGGACTCATTGTCAACATCATTTGATGCGACCCGAACGCACCGCTGGCGGCATGCCGCCACGCCCCTCAGGGGCAGCGAACAGAGAGTGACCACGCCGGCGGCAACGAAGAGGAACATCCGCTTCGAACTACCGACCGTCATCACTCATGGTGATCACGCTCGAAGGTTCCCGTCCGTCGCGCTCATCTCGGTGAGCCATCTCACAGGTTCCCAAGGCGGAAAACCGCTGCCAACTCACCTCGTCCGAAGGACTTTCGCATCTGACGCCACGACAACTCAACCTGGCAGCCTGGAGATCGGACGACGGGACCTGACTCCCGCGTGCCGGTCGAGGACCGCAGGCCGCGCCGACAACCACGCCCGAGCGGGCGGCCTTTGGACCATCACCACTGCGCGCACCGAGCCACCCTGGAATCACCAGGGAACTCTCACACATCCTTCACCGGATGCCGGACCGTCACATCGAGGAGGCGGCCGGGGAGACGGAGGGAGCGGCAACTGCTCAAGCAGGGGCGGCTGTTGGCTTCGTACCCACTGGAGGTGGGGAGGGAGCAGCAGACGGTTCTCGAATCCGTCGGGTACTCCGAGGTGTGTCGGCACTGCGGTGCGGAGCTGGAGTGCCGGGGTGTCCAGGCCCTCGTGGGCGGCCGGTTGCGGTGGGACGTCGAGGAGACGTGTTCCGCTGTGGCTTCGCGGTGGCCGTCTGCGGTGGCGACCTGCCGCGCGAGCGCCGGGACCAGATGCTCGCCGAGCACGGGCCGGCGAGGCTGCGCGTCAGCAGTCCGTCGGCGAGCAGGGTCGCGATCATGCGCGTGCTGCGCGCCGAATTCGGTATCGACCTCGTGCAGGCAAGGAGCGTTCTGCACCGGGTGCTGTGCGGTGACTGGTCGGGCACTCTTCCCGAGATGGAACTCCTGGCCCGGAAGCTGCGCGCGTCCGGCGTCGCTGCCGTGGCTGCCCGGTCCTAAGGCTGTCCCGTAATCACCGGTGGATCAGCGCGCGGCGTCGGATGCGGTGCCTCGCAAGGCGGAGGGTCGTCCTCGTTCTGGGCGTGTTCGGGCGATCCGACAACGTGGTGAGGTGCCGTAGCTGTCGTCGTGCGCCAGCCGGGGATCACCGGACAGACCTCAGGGTTTGGTGCGCTCTGCCGGAGCCGGCCTCAGAGGTCGTCCGGTGTGCCCAGGCCCGTGAGGGTGCCGACCGGGTCCAGGTCGGGGGTGCCGCGGGGCCACCAGTCGTCGTGGCCCGGCTCGGACTCGTAGGCGTACCACAGGCCGTCCCTGCCCAGGCGGAGCTGGACATGGCCGCGGGGGTGGGTGAGGTGGTTGCGCCAGGGGCGGAAGGCCGGGAGGTCGGCGGCGAGCAGGAGTGGGCGGGCCCGGTCGAAGCGGCCGGCCGGCGGATCCCACGGCTCCTCGAGGACGGCCAGCGCCTCGAGCCCGCCCTGTCGCCAGGCGGCGACCGCGCGGGCCAGATCGGCCGGGGTGCGGCCGACGGCCGCGGCCAGTGTGGAGTACAGGGTGCGGGTGGTGGCGGTCAGGCCGGAGCCGGGGCGGGCGGCGGCGAGGCGCACCGCGTCCTGCCACAGGGTCAGTTCGCCCACCGGGTCACGGCCGGTGGCGAGCAGTGCGTGTGCGCGGGCGGCTGCGTCGGTGGCCAGCTGGTCGAGGGCGAAGGGGTCGGGTCCGCCGGGCGCGGCCGGGTACACCGGGGGCTGCTCCGGGTGCGGTGGCACGGGCAACGGGCCCGGCAGCGGCGGGAATCGGCGCGGGGCGAGGGCGTCGGCGGCACGGACGCCGGGCAGGGACCGTGGTGATCCCTGCTGGGCGGCCCGGGCCGCGCGGGCGGCACTGCGGCGGGACAGCGCGTCGAGCAGTTCCTTCTCACCCCGGCCTCGCAGCAGGAGCAGCACGAAGGGGTCGGCGTCGAGGAGGCGTGCCGTCTGATAGCAGAGGGCGGCCGCGTGCTTGCACGGGTGGCCGGAGTCGGGGCAACTGCACCGCGGGGCGAGGTCGCCGGGACCGGGCAGCAGGGGCACACCGCAGTCGGCCAGGGACTGGGGCAGCTCCTTGTCCAGGAGCGCCGCGATGTGCCCCGGCCGGTCGGCGGCCGCGTCCAGGAACCGCTCCCAGCCCTCGCCCTCCAGGGTGCGCAGCCGCACCTGCACCCGGTACGGCCGTGGGCGGCTCCCCCGCACATATGCCAGCACCAGTCCCGGGGTCACGGTGATGGCGTCCACATGGCCATGGTCCGCGTAACCCCGGCCGCGGACCAGCCGCTTGACGTCCAGCGCGCCCTGCTCCAGTGCGTTCACCCAGGCGTTGCCCCACCAGGTCTCGGCGAACGAGGAGTCCTCGGTGGAGGTCGCTCTGGCCGGGAACGCCGGGAAGGTGCGGCGGAGTTCGGAGTCGCGGTGGGGGGTGGCCATGGTGGCGGGGAGCTGTGGAGGTGCCGGGGCCGGGGGGCGGGGCTCGACGAGGCCGGTGTCGCTGCCGGGGGCGTCGTTGTCGTCCGTGTCCTGCGGGGTGTCGGCCGAGGAGGGCATGCGGAAGGCGCTCGTAAGGAACTGCCGCATGTCGTGGGCGGTTTTGACGCGGGCGGTCGGGGATGCCTCGCCGGGGCGCGCGGAGGCGGGTGAGGACGTGGCGGGCCGCGCCGGTGTACGTGTGCCACGCCGGGAGCCCGTCTCCTCCGCCGCGGCACGCACCGCCTCCTGGCGGGCGGACCGGAGGGCTTGTCTCGCCGCGTCGGCGGGACGTCCCGCAGGCCGTGCGGTGGGGGCGGCGTTGGGCGCGTCGCGGTCACCCGCGGCACGGGAGTCCGTCATGGCGCCGGTCCCGTCCCGGTCCGCTGTCCCGCCGGAGTCGCCGCTCTCGTCCGTCCTTGCGTCCTCACCCCGCCGGGCCGGTGCGGCCGACCGCAGAGCCGCCCGCACGGCATCCGCCGGCCTCGGTGCCACGGTGCCGGACTGCTCGGCCGCGCGCTCGGGCGTCGTCTCCTCCGCCGGTTCCTCCCGGTCGGTCTCCGTTCGCTCCCGGGCCGCCCGCAGGGCCTGGCGGGCAGCGTCGCCGGGACGCTGTTCCCCGGTCGTCACGAGGTCCTCCGCAGCGAGACCAGGTCGGACAGCTCCCGGTCGGTCAGTTCGGTCAGGGCCGCCTCGCCGGAGCCGAGGACGGCGTCGGCCAGGGCGCGCTTGGCCTCCAGCATCTCGGCGATGCGGTCCTCGACCGTGCCTTCGGTGACCAGGCGGTGGACCTGGACGGGCTGGGTCTGGCCGATGCGATAGGCGCGGTCGGTGGCCTGTTCCTCGACGGCCGGGTTCCACCAGCGGTCGAAGTGGACGACATGTCCCGCGCGGGTGAGGTTCAGGCCGGTGCCTGCGGCCTTGAGGGAGAGCACGAGGACGGGAGTCTCGCCGTCCTGGAAGCGGTCGACCATGCGCTCGCGCTCGGCCACCGGTGTGCCGCCGTGCAGGAGGTCCACGGGGATCGCGCGGGCGGACAGGTGGGCGGTGATGAGGCGTGCCATGCCGACGTACTGCGTGAAGACGAGCACCGAGCCGTCCTCGGCGAGCACGGTGTCCACCAGCTCGTCCAGGAGGGCGAGTTTGCCGGAGCGGGACACCGCGCGATCGGCGTGTGTGTCCTCCTTCAGGTACAGCGCGGGGTGGTCGCAGATCTGCTTCAGGGCGCCGAGCAGCTTGAGGACCAGGCCCCTGCGGGCGATTCCGTCCGCGGTCTCGATGGCCAGCAGCGACTCGCGCACCACCGCCTCGTACAGCGCGGCCTGTTCCCGGGTGAGCGGGACCGGGTGGTCCGTCTCGGTCTTGGGCGGCAGCTCGGGGACGATGCCCGGGTCGGACTTCTTGCGGCGCAGCAGGAACGGCCGTACCAGCCGGGCCAGGCGCTCCACCGCCTGCTCGTCCTCGCCGTTCTCCACCGCGCGTGCGTGCCGGGCGCGGAAGGACTTCAGGGGGCCGAGGAGCCCGGGCGTCGTCCAGTCGAGCAGGGCCCACAGTTCGGAGAGGTTGTTCTCCACCGGGGTTCCGGTGAGGGCCACGCGCGCGGGGGCCGGGATGGTGCGCAGTGCCTTGGCGGTCGCGGAGTACGGGTTCTTCACGTGCTGGGCCTCGTCGGCGACGACCATGCCCCAGGACTGCTCGGCGAGGTGCGCGGCCGTGGAGCGCATCGTGCCGTACGTCGTGAGGACGAAGCCTCCGGCCAGGCCCTGCAGGGAGCGGTCGGGGCCGTGGAAGCGGCGCACGGGGACGCCGGGCGCGAACCGGGTGATCTCCCGCTGCCAGTTGCCCAGCAGGGACGCGGGGCAGACGACGAGGGTCGGCTCGGTGCGGGCTCGCTTCAGGTGCAGGGCGATGAGCGTGATCGTCTTGCCGAGGCCCATGTCGTCGGCGAGGCAGCCGCCGAGGCCGAGGGTGGTCATGAGGTCGAGCCAGGCCAGACCGCGCAGCTGGTAGTCGCGGAGGGTGGCGGCGAGGCCGGCGGGAGGTTCGGCCGGGGCGAGGCCTGCCGTGAGACGGTCGCGCAGGGTGGCCAGCGCGCCGACGGGGACGGCCTCGACACTCTCGCCGTCGACCTCGGCCGTACCGGTGAGCGCGACGGAGAGCGCGTCGACCGGGTCGAGCAGGCCCAGTTCGCGTTTGCGGGCCTTGCGGACCAGGGCCGGGTCGACCAGTACCCAGCGGTCCCGGAGCCGTACGACCGGCCGGTGGGCCTCGGCGAGCGCGTCCATCTCGGCCTCGCTGAGCGGATCACCGCCGATCGCCAGCTGCCAGCGGAACTGGAGCAGGTCCTCGCCCTCGAAGAACCCGGTACCGTCGGTCGCCGAGCCGGGCGCGGGCCGTACCACCGCGGCGGCGGTGAGGTCGCGGGCGAGGTCCCGGGGCCAGTGCACGGCCACCCCGGCGGCGGCGAGCCTGGAGGCCGCCACGCCGAGCAGCTCGCCCAGCTCCTCCTCGGACAGCGCGAGCGCCTCGGGGACCTCCTGCTCGGCGAGCCGGTCCAGGGGCGGCCACACACGGGCCGCGCGCCGTACGGCGAGGGCGGCATCCACGCGCGCGCGTGGCCCGAAGGCCGCGTCGGCCTCCCCCGCCCACAGGGCCGCCGCGTCGGCCACCAGGGTCGGGTCGGCGAGGCTGTGCACCTGGACGATCGCCGCCCCCGCGGCGCGCGCGCCTTCGGCGGCACCGGCGTCGAAGACGTCGTGGGCGGACAGGTCCAGACGCAGCGAGATCCGTACGCCCGCGTCCATACCGGCGGCGACCTCCGCCGCCCAGTCGTGGGCGCCCGGCAGCGCCTGGGGCTCGCGGGCGGCGAAGGGACGGCCTGCGGTGTGGGGGGCGGCCGGGGTGCGGGGCAGGGTGTCGGCGACCGCGTCCAGGAAGGAGCGGATCAGTGCCTCCGGCTCGGGCAGCCGGAGCGGGCCGGGGTCGGGCAGCGGCACGGCGTGGCCCTCCGGGGGCAGGGCCGCGGCCACCGCGCGCAGGTGGGCGATGTCGTCGGGTCCCAGCGGGCCGGCCCGCCATGCATCGTGGCCGCTCGGGGTCAGGCCGGGCAGCAGACGGCCGCGGGCGACCAGCCGCAGCGCGTGCACGGCGGCGGCGCCCCAGCAGGCCGTGGCCGGGTGGGCGGCCGGGTCGCGGCGGGCCCGGACCAGCAGCGGCAGGGCCTCGGCGAGCGGCAGGGTCAGCGCGGGCACCTGCCGGCGGCGCACGCTCGTTCCATGACGTCGTACGACGGTCAGCTCTTCGGTGTCGCCGCCGGTGGGCAGCGGGCCGCCGTCGGGGTCCCAGAAGGCGAAACGGCCCGCGCGCGGCAGGGGCGCGGGCAGATAGACGGACGCGAGACGCACCGGCGGCGCGTTCCCCGCCGCGTCCCGGGGGTCTCCCGTGCGCTCGGCCACCCCGGCCGTGCCGCCGCTCATACGTCCTGCCACCTCCCGCCCGTACTTCGGATCAGACGTCCCCGACTCTACGGGCGGGGTCCGGCAACCGGCTCGGGCGACCGGCCGAGACGGCTGTCAGGGCACCGTGCGGGAGACGACGTACACCATCGGAAAGTTCGGGTCGGACATGTTCACGACGACGTCCTGGGTGGGCGCCGGGTTCTTCTGCTTGTGGGTGAGACCCGACCAGGGGCCGGTGCCGGTGAAGTTCCAGCCGGAGACCTTCTGGTCGCGGGGGCCGATGGTGACGTCGTCCTTCTTCAGCTGGTCCCGGCGCACTCCCATGGCCCCGAGGAAGCTGTCCAGGCCGGCGCTGTTGGTGCGGAACTGGACGTACAGACGGCTGGTCTTCCAGTTGTTGGTCTCGTAGTAGGCGATGTAGTCGGCGGGGTGCGGGACGGCCACCTGGTAGAGGCGGCGCTGCACCTTCGACGGCCAGCCCGGGGTGAGGCCGGTCGCCGAGTACTTCGCCTCCTTGTCCTTGCCGCTGTTGCGGCTCTGGTTGGCGGAGATCACCAGGTAGCCCGCCGGTACGCCGATGAGCAGCACGATGATCAGCAGGGTCAGCGCCCTGCGCCTGGCCTTGTGGCGCGGGTTCTCGGACGGCCCGCGCGGCTCGTCCGGTGGCGCGGCCTGATGGGGCAGCGACGCGGTCATGCGGTGTCCCGGTCGCGGCGGGCCTGGGCGTACCGCTCGTAGCGCTCGTACCGCTCCACCCGACGCCGCTTGGCCCGCCGGAACCGCCGGGCGACCAGCCGGGCCAGGTCGGCGGCGCCCACCATGCCGGCCTCGGGGCCGAGCTGGGCGCGGGTGATGCGGGCCTCGGGACGGTAGCCGCGGCCGGTGAGGTGGCGCTTGAAGGCGTCCCGGGCCGGGCCGATGAGCAGGTCGTCGGCGGCGCTGACGCCACCGCCGATCACGAAGCACGACGGGTCGAGGGCGGCGGCGAGGTTGGCGATGCCGACGCCGAGCCACTGGCCGATGTCCTGGAGCAGCTCCACGCACATGGCGTCGCCCTCGCGGGCCAGCTCGGTGATCATCGGGCCGGTGATGTCGTCGATGTTGCCCTTGACGTGCTCGATGATCCCGTAGGCCACCGGGGAGTCCGCCACGGCCAGCTCCTTGGCCTCGCGGACGAGCGCGTTGCCCGAGCTGTACTGCTCCCAGCAGCCGCGGTTGCCGCACGGGCAGCGGTGGCCGCCGGGCACGACCTGCATATGGCCGAACTCGCCCGCGACGCCGTACTTGCCGCGCTTGACCTGGCCGTCCTCCAGGATGGCGCCGCCGATCCCGGTGCCGAGCGTGATCATGACCAGGTGGTCCTCGCCGCGGCCGGCGCCGAAGCGCCACTCCGCCCAGGCGGCGGTGTTGGCGTCGTTGTCCACCAGGACCGGTACGGACAGGCGGCCGGCGAGGCGGTCGCGCAGCGGCTCGTTGCGCCAGGACAGGTGGGGCGCGAACAGGACGCGGTTGCGGTCGGCGTCGACCCAGCCGGCGGCGCCGATGCCGACGGCGTGGACGTCATGGCGGTCGGACAGGTCCAGGACCAGTTCGACGATGGTGTCCTCGACGACCTTGGGGCTCTTGGACTTGTCCGGTGTCTCCGTGCGGAGCTTCTCCAGGATGTTGCCGTCCGCGTCCACCACGCCCGCCATGACCTTGGTGCCGCCGATGTCGATGCCGACGGTGGGGACACGGGGGGCGGTCAGGTGGGACCGGCGCTCTCGTGTGCCGACGGTTCGCAGGACCGGGGCCCGGCGGGAGCCGATGGGGGCGGTGAGGTCGCGATAGGTGCTCATCGTTTGTCGATTCTGCCGCACGCTCACGGTGAGTGCTGCGCGGGGCAGGAGGAGGGGGCGCGCGTCCGTTGCCGAGTCCGGGCCGTCCGCGGCTGGTCGCGCGGCTCCCCGCGCCCCTCAGATGCGCTGCAGTTCGTGGACCAGGGCGTCCAGGTCGGCTCCCCCCGCCATCTGCTTGGTCAGCTCGTCCAGGCCGATTTCGTCCCGTGTGTAGTTGCCCACCATCGTGCCCCGGCGCAGCAGTACGAAGCGGTCGCCCACCAAATACGCGTGGTGGGGGTTGTGGGTGATCAGGACGACACCCAGGCCTTCGTCGCGTGCCGCCGCCACATATGTGAGGACCACACCGGATTGCTTCACACCGAGTGCGGCCGTCGGCTCGTCGAGGATCAGGACCTTCGCGCCGAAATGGACCGCCCTGGCGATGGCGACACACTGACGCTCGCCGCCCGACAGGGTGCCGATCGGCTGGTCGACGTCGCGGAGGGCGATGCCCATGCGGAGGAGTTCGGCCCGGGTCGTCTCGCGCATGAAGTCGATGTCCAGGCGCTTGAAGGGGCCCTTGCCCTTGCGGGGCTCGGAGCCGAGGAAGAAGTTGCGCCACACCGGCATGAGGGGGACGACCGCCAGGTCCTGGTAGACGGTGGCGATACCGCGGTCGAGGGCCTCCCGCGGGGAGGCGAGGGTCGTCTCCTCGCCCTCGATGCTCAGTGTGCCGCCGTCATGCCGGTGCAGGCCCGCGATGATCTTGATGAGGGTGGACTTGCCGGCCCCGTTGTCGCCGAGGACGCAGGTGATCTCGCCGCGATTGACCTCCAGCGAGACGCCTTCGAGGGCACGGACGGTGCCGTAGTGCTTGCTGACGTCGGCCAGCTGGACGAGAGTCACTTGTCGGCCTCCGCGCGCTTGCGGACCCAGGCGTTGAGCAGGGTCGCGAGGAGCAGCATCGCTCCGAGGAAGAACTTGAACCAGTCGGGATTCCATTCGGCGAAGACGATGCCCTTGCTGGTCATGCCGAACAGGAGTGCGCCGACGGCCGAACCGACCGCGCTGCCGTAGCCGCCGGTGATCAGACAGCCGCCGATGACGGCCGCGATGATGTAGATCAGCTCGTTGCCGACACCTTCGCCGGACTGGACGGCGTCGAAGGAGAAGAGCAGGTGCTGACCGGAGATCCAGGCGCCGAACGCCACGCCCATGTAGAGGCCGATCTTGGTCTTGGCGACCGGGACGCCGACCGCGCGGGCCGCGTCCTGGTTGCCGCCGACCGCGAAGATCCAGTTGCCGGCGCGGGTGCGCAGCAGGATCCAGGAGGCGAGGGCGACCAGGCCGAGCCACCACAGGATGGTGACCTTGAAGCCGACACCGCCGACGGTGAGGGTCGAGGCGAAGACGGCGTGGGCGCTCGGGAAGCCCTCCATGTCGGCGATGGTCTTGGTGGAGACCGTGCCGTCGATCAGCTTGGTGAAGCCGAGGTTCATGCCGGTCAGCATCAGGAAGGTGCCCAGCGTGACGATGAAGCTGGGCAGCTTGGTGCGGGTGAGCACGAAGCCGTTGAAGGCGCCGACGGCGAGGGTGACCAGGAGCGAGACGCCCACGCCGACCCAGGTGTTCGCCGTCATCTGGTAGCTGAACATCGACGAGATCAGTGCGGACGACGTCACCAGGACGCCCGCGGACAGGTCGAACTCGCCGCCGATCATCAACAGGGCCACCGGTACGGCCATGATGCCGATGGTCGAGGAGGCGTACAGGACCGTGCTGAGGCTGGCCGCGTGCAGGAAGCCGTCGGCGGCGAGGGCGAAGACGGCGAAGACGGCGAGGGCACCGACCACCGAGCCCAGCTCCGGACGGGCGAGCAGCCGCCGCAGCGTGGGGGTCCGCACAGTCCTTTGGTCCGGGGACTTTGCGGCAGCGGCCGGTTCGGCGGGGATCTTCTCGCCGGGGACTTTCTCGCCGGGGACCTTCTCGCCGGGGACCTTCGCGTCGGTCGGCGCGCTCATCGGGTGCCCCGCTCGGTGTACTCCGCCAGCGCGCCCGCCTGGTCCTTGGTGATGATCTGCGGGCCGGTGAGCACGGGCCGGCCACCGCCGAGGACGTCGCTGTTGTACTTGTACAGCCACAGCAGGTCGACGGCCTGGTAGCCCT
This sequence comes from Streptomyces sp. NPDC101151, assembly GCF_044768335.1. Classification (NCBI taxonomy): domain Bacteria; kingdom Bacillati; phylum Actinomycetota; class Actinomycetes; order Kitasatosporales; family Streptomycetaceae; genus Streptomyces; species Streptomyces sp. NPDC101151. The sequence goes on from NZ_JBIWPP010000053.1 coordinate 11,792, forward strand.
GCAGGTACGGCTGCTGGTCCACGGCGAAGCCGAGGGTGCCGTCCTTCAGTTCGGCGGCGACCTTGGCGTTGAGGTCGAAGGTGTCGACCTCTGCCTTGCTGCCCGCGTCGGTCTTCGCCTTCACGGCGGTGTCGGCGTAGGGGGCGCCGAGGGTGACGACGGAGTCGACGGACTTGTCCGCCTGGAGCTTGGCCTCGATGGCCGACTGCACGTCGGGCATGTTGGTGCCGTTGACGTACAGCTTCTGCACCGTGCCGCGGAACGTCTTCCCGACACCGTCGCAGCGCTGCTCGTGGCCGACGTTGCCCTGCTCGTGCAGGACGCACAGGGCCTTCTTCCTGCCGCGCTTGTTCAGCTCGTCGCCCACCGCCTCGCCGGCGACGGTCTCGTCCTGGCCGATGTGCGTGAGGGCGCCGAAGGCCTTGGACTCCTCGGAGCCGGAGTTCACCGTGATCACCGGGATGCCGGCCTTCTCCGCGCGGGCCACGGCGGCCTTGAGGGCGTCGGGCTTGGCGAGGGTGACGATGATGCCGTCGACCTTCTTGTCGACGGCCGCGTCCACCAGCTGGGCCTGCTGCTGGGCCTCGTCGTCGTGCGAGTACAGGAAGTTGATGTTGTCCTTGACGGCGGCCTGCTTGGCGCCGCTCTGCACGATGTCCCAGAAGGTGTCGCCGTCTCCCGAGTGGGTGATCATCGCGAAGGTCCAGCGGGGCGTGTTCACCGCCGCCCTGCCCTGGGCGGCGGCAGCCTTGCGGGCGTCCTCGGCCCGTTTGCCGCCGGTGCTGCTGCAGCCGGCGAGGGTGAGACTGAGCGCCCCCGCCACCGCGATGCCTACCCAGGTCCGAAACCGTGCCACGAGGCCGTGCCCTTCTTGCCGTGTTCGTACGTACGCAAGGGGCCGGTGATCAGCTCAGCGGCCCCAAACGCTCCAGTATCGAACACGGGGCACACCCATGACACGACCGGGGAGCGCCCGACCGTCGCATTGTCCGGACATTGCGACGAATCGCGGGCGGCTGCTCAGGGGCGCACGAGCAGCTGGAACTCGAAGGAGTAGCGCGTCGGGCGGTAGGTGTGGTCGCCGAACTCGACCGCGCGGCCGGTGTCGTCGAAGGTGGTGCGCTGCATGGTGAGCAGCGGGGCGCCCTCGGCCTCGGCGAGCCGCTCGGCCTCGGCGGCGGTGGCGCCCCGGGCGCCGATGGACTGGCGGGCGCTGTGCAGGGTGATCCCGGCGGAGCGCATCAGCCGGTACAGGCCGGTGGCCTCCAGCTGGTCGGTGTTCAGGTCGAGCAGGCCGGGCGGCAGGTAGTTGATCAGGTACGCCATCGGCTCGCCGTGCGCGAGGCGCAGGCGCTCGATGCGGTGGACGTCGCTGCCCTCGGCGACGGCGAGCGAGGCGGCGACCTCGGCGGAGGCGGGGACGACGGTGTTGACGAGGACCTTGGTCGCGGGGCGCTGGCCGGCCGCCTCCAGGTCGTCGTAGAGGCTGCTCAGTTCCAGGGGTCGCTTGACCTGGCTGTGCACGACCTGCGTACCCACGCCCCGCCGGCGGACCAGCAGACCTTTGTCGACGAGGGACTGGATGGCCTGGCGGACAGTGGGCCGGGACAGGCCGAGCCGGGCGGCCAGCTCGATCTCGTTGCCCAGCAGGCTGCCCGGCGTGAGGCTGCCGTGCTCGATGGCGGCCTCCAGCTGCTGGGAGAGCTGGAAGTACAACGGCACCGGGGAGCTACGGTCCACACGGAGGTCGAGTGACACGGTCGGGTCCACATCTGGTTTCGGCACGGGCCCGAGCGTAGCCCCGTGCATGGTTGACGGGAAGTTGTGTAGTCCGATTGTCCGGACATTTGCATTGACAGCGTACGGGGTCCGCCCTCACTTTGATTCCATGCGCATCGGGGTCATCGGTACGGGCCGCATCGGCACCGTTCATGCGAACACGCTCAGCCGCCACCGTGAGGTCGGATCGCTGATCCTGACGGACGCGGATCCGGCGCGGGCGCAGGAGCTGGCACACCGGCTGGGCGAGACGGCTGCGCCCGGGGTCGACGAGATCTTCAAGTGGGGCGTGGACGCGGTGGTGATCACCACGGCGACGGCGGCGCACGCCGAACTGATCGGTCGGGCAGCGCGCTCGGGCCTGCCGGTCTTCTGCGAGAAACCGATCGCGCTGGACCTCCCCGGCACGCTGGCCGCGCTCGCCGAGGTCGAGACGGCCGGCACCGTCCTCCAGATGGGCTTCCAGCGGCGCTTCGACGCGGGCTACGCGGGCGCCCGGGAGGCGGTGCGCTCCGGACGGCTCGGGCGGCTGCACACCGTACGGGCGACCACCTCCGACCAGTCCCCTCCCCCGCCCGAGTGGCTGCCGCTGTCCGGCGGGCTGTTCCGGGACACGCTGATCCACGACTTCGACGTGCTGCGCTGGGTGACGGGCCGTGAGGTGGTGGACGTCTACGCGACCGGCTCGGACGCCGGGCCCGCCATGTTCCGCGAGGCCGGCGACGTCGACACCGGCGCGGCCCTGCTCACGCTGGACGACGGCACACTGGCCACAGCGACGGCGACCCGGCTCAACGGCGCAGGCTACGACGTCCGCATGGAGCTGGCCGGGGAGCGGGACACGGTCGTGGTGGGCCTGGACGACCGTACGCCGGTCGCCTCCACCGAACCGACCGGGCCGCCCGCCGCGGACAAGCCGTGGTCCGGCTTCCTGGATCGGTTCGGGCCCGCCTACGAGGCCGAGCTGTGCGCCTTCATCGAGTTGCTGCGCGGCGGGCGGCCCAATCCGTGCGACGGCCACGAGGCCCTGCAGGCGCTGCGGATCGCCGAGGCCTGCGAGGTGTCCCGGCGGGAGCGCCGCCCGGTACGGCTGGCGGAGATCCAGGACCGGGCACAGTCGTCGCACGGCTGATCCCGCGGGCGGATCACCGGCTCGACGAAAGCCTCACCAGCGCACCGGAAGGCTGCGCACCCCTCTCATCAGCATGCCCGGCAGCCAGTCGCCCGGGGAACCGTCGAGCGCCAGGCCGGGGGCGCGCCCCAGGAGGGTGCCGACGGCGATACGGCCCTCCAGGCGGGCCAGCGGAGCGCCCAGGCAGTAGTGGAGGCCGTGACCGAAGGCGAGGTGACCGCGGGTGTCGCGGCGGATGTCGAACCGGTGCGGATCGCTGTAGCGGTCGCCGTCTCGCTGGGCGGCGGTGAGACCGACCACCACGTGCTCGCCCTGCTCGATCACCCTGCCGGCGATCTCCAGCGTCTCGGCCGCGTACCGGAAAGTGGCACTCTGCACCGGGCCCTCGTAGCGCAGCATCTCCTCGACGGCGCCGTCCAGGAGGCTCATGTCGGCCCGCAGGGCGGCGAGTTGCTCGGGGTGGGTGAGGAGGGCGAGGACGCCGTTGCCGATGAGGTTGACGGTGGTCTCGTGGCCGGCGATCAGCAGCAGGTAGGCCATGCCGCGCAGTTCCTGCGGGGAGAGCCGGTCGCCGTCCTCGGCGGTGGTGCGGATCAGGTCGCTGAGCAGGTCGTCGGTCGGTCCGGCGGACCGCTTGTCCTCGATCAGCTCGGTGAGGTACTCGGCGAGGCGGACCACCGCGGCGTACTCCGTGTCCCCGTCGGTCGGGGCGACCATCTCCGTGGACATCTTCCGGAACTCCGCGCGGTCCATGTCCGGCACGCCGAGGAGTTCACAGATGACGGTGATGGGCAGCGGGAAGGCGAGCGAGTCGATGAGGTCGGCGTGGCCGCGCGGCAGCATCTCGTCCAGCAGGTCGTCGGTGATCTGCTGGATCCGCGGGCGCAGCTGCTCCACCCGGCGCATCGTGAACGCGCGGGTGACGAGGCCGCGCAGGCGGGAGTGCTGTGGCGGGTCGGTGGCCAGCAGATGCTTGCCGATCATCTGCTCGTCCAGGAAGGTCGCGCCGATCTTGTCGCCGTCCTTGGCCAGCCGGGGGTCGGCGAGGGCCGCGCGCGCCTCTTCGTACCCCACGACCAGCCAGGTCGAGTAGCCCTCGTCCGCTCCCGGCAGCCGAACGCGGTGCAGCGGGCCCTGCTCCCGCAGACGGGCGTACACCGGATGCGGATCCCGGTGGAAGGAGTCTCCGAACTCCCCCAGATCGACCACGTGTTGCCTGTCCATCGTTCCCCTTCCGGACTCCCCCGAGGCTCACCGGGCACCTCCCGGTGCAGGGACAACGCGCAGGGGGCCCGTTCAGTGCCCGTCCTCGTCCAGAAGTCCCGCGTCGTACGCCAGCAGGGCGATCTGGACCCGGTTGTTGAGGCCGAGCTTGGCGAGGATGCGGGAGACGTGCGTCTTGACGGTGGCCACGCTCATGAAGAGTTCGGCGGCGATCTGGGCGTTGGCCAGGCCCCGGCCGACGGCGACGGCGACCTCCCGCTCGCGGTCGTTGAGCGCATCGAGCCGATCCCGCGCGCGTGCCTGCCGGGAGTCGGCGGCGGTGCCGGCCGCGTGCCGCATCAGCTGGCGCGTGACGGCGGGCGACAGCACCGGCTCCCCGGCGGCGACCCGGCGCACCGCGTCGACGATCTCGGCGGGCGGGGTGTCCTTGAGCACGAACCCGGCGGCACCCGCGCGCAGGGCGTGCAGCACGTGCTCGTCGGCGTGGAAGGTGGTGAGCACCACGACCTCGGGCGGGTCCGCCCGCTCCCGCAGCCGCTGGGTGGCCGTGAGCCCGTCCACCGAGGGCATCCGGATGTCCATGAGCACGACGTCCGGCCGGGTCCGCTCGACCGCGTCCTCGACCTCACCTCCGTCGGCGGCCTCCCCGACGATCTCGATGTCTGCGGCCCCGCCCATCATCAGCGCGAGTCCGGCGCGCACCAGGGGGTCGTCGTCCACGAGGAGGAGTCTGATCGCAGTCGCAGTCATGGGGGTTACGTAATCACGTGCGCGCCGGTCGGTGGGCCGCCGTGGGCCAGGGCCCGCGTCGGCGGCAGGTCCCGCCGGGTCCCTCAGCTCGCGACCCACGGCAGCCGGCCCCGCACCTCGAACCCGCCGTCCGCGGTGCCCCCGTGCTCCAGGTGTCCGCCGGTCAGCGTGGCGCGTTCGGTCAGGCCGATCAGGCCCTGTCCGGAGCCGGGGACCGGCGGGACGTCCGATGCGGGGGCGGGGTTGCGGACCGCGATCGTCAGGCCGGACCCGGGGGCGCCGGTGACCTGGACGGTGACCTCGGTGCCGGGTGCGTGTTTGCGGGCGTTGGTCAGGGCCTCCTGGGCGATGCGATAGGCGGTGCGGCCGATCGAGGCGGGGACGGCGGCCGGGTCGGTGACGCGGTGGTCGAGGGTGACCTTCATGCCCGCCTCACGGGATTCGGCGACGAGGGCGTCCAGCGCGGCCAGCGTCGGCTGCGGGCCTCCCCCGGCCGCGTCGTCGGGCTCGCCCGCGCGCAGCACGCCGATGATCTCCCGCAGGTCCTGCAGCGCCTCGTGGGCGCTCTCCCGGATGACCCCCGCGGCCCGGGCGATCTCCGCCCGAGGTGCGTCCGGCCGGAACTCCAGGGCACCGGCGTGCACGCTGAGCAGGGTGAGCCGGTGCGCGAGCACGTCGTGCATCTCACGGGCGATGGCCTCGCGGGCCAGTCGCTGGGCCTGCTCGGCACGCAGCCGGGCCTCGGTCTCCGCGCGCCGGGCACGGTCGCGCAGGCTCAGCATGAGCTGCCGCTTGGAGCGGACGAACATGCCCCAGCCGATGACGGAGAGGGTGAGAAGGGCGGTGAACGCGACGACTCCGGCGTACGGGAGCTCGGGGTCGGGCCGCAGCCAGTAGAAGAGCGGGAGCAGGGCGAGGCCGATGCCGCCGATCCAGGCCACGTACCGGAAGGGCCGGTGCACGGCGAGGGTGAACATGACGACCAGCCCCGCGCCGCCCGCGGTGTTGGACAGGAGCCCGGCCGGGATCATCGCGACGGCGAGCCCGACCGGCCACCGGCGGCGCAGCCAGAGCGCCGCACAGGCGAGGGCGCCCAGCACCTGGTCGAGAACGGCGAGGGAGTGCGGCAGGCCGGCTTCGTCGGGCAGGGACCGCGCTGCCGCCACACCGACGACGACGGCCAGCACGAAGCAGGAGAAGTCGACGACCCAGTCGCGCGCGGTGCGCCGCGGCGGTCGGCCCGGGATCCCGGCGTCCGGGTCCAGCTCGTGCATCAGGGCGGAAGGGAACAGCCACCGGCGGCCCGCAAACTCCTGCGGCGTCCGCGCCGGCTCGTCACTACTCACGATCGACAAATCTACGCAGCATCGGCTCCGGCCACCGCCCCGCGGGCCGGATCGCCGACCAAAGTCTCACCGCCGTGGACTTTCGATGGTCCGGTCCCGGCGGGACGTCAGCCTTGCGGCGCACAGAACTCGCCCCGCGGCCGATGCGTGGGGGGAAGCCGCGGGGCGAGAGTCGTGCCATGAAACAGCTGCTGGAAGTTCTCGGGTTCATCGCCCTGATGCAGGGCGCGCTGGGCCTGGTGCACGAGTTCACCGACTGGCATGTCGGCCTCGTGCAGCGGCTCGGCCTCCTCGACGGCTACGGGGTCTACGCGAGTGTCGCCCTGGTGGTGCTGGCGTTCGCGCTCTTCGCCGCCGCGGAGAGCCGGGGGGCCGGCTGACCGGCCGCCGGGCCCCCGGCTGTGCGCACCGTTCCGCAGGTCCTGTCGGCCCGGCTCAGCAGCCGAAGTCGACCAGGTCGAACGTGGCGTAGTGGTCGGAGGTGTAGTAGTCCTCCTGGGACTCCTCGCCGGTCACGATGCGCCGGGCACCGCGGGTGGGGGAGCCGGGGGTTTTCACCGTGTACTCGTGGTAGTAGCCGGACTGCTGCTTGGGCAGGACGCCTTCACGGTTCGAGAAGACGGTGCCGTCCTGCGAGTACGGGAAGGGACCACCCTGGTCGATGAGGTCCAGGGTGTCGTGCGCCTGCGACGGCAGGTCGCTGGAGCAGATGCTGCCGACGGATGCGGCTGCGGCGTCCGCCGTGGTGGCGGAGACGGTGCCGCCCACGAGGAGGGCGGACAGGAGGGCGGCTGCAGCGCCGATACGAGTTGCGCGTGGGGGGAATCGCATGCACCCATGATGACGCGCGTAGACGTTGGCATGTCAACGACAAGGTTGAAGAATTTCCCATCAAGTCCGATGAGTTTTCAGGAAGTTAACCTGTGGCCCGCCGCCCCCACGCGGTCCCCACAAGGACCAGTGCGCCACCCGCGAGACCGAGCGCTCCGAGTCGTTCCCCGCCGAGTGCGATGCCGGCCGCGGCCGCCCACAGCGGCTCGGTTCCGAGCAACAGGCTGACCCGGGACGGGGAGGTACGGCGGACCGCCCACATCTGCACGAAGAAGGCGAACAGCGTGCACAGCGCCGACAGGAACAGCAGCCCGGCCCACTCCCGCACCCCGAAGCCGGCCGCGGCCGCCCACGGCCTGGGGCCGGTGCCGGCCGACAGGAGTGCGAAGACGGCGACGGCGGTGCCGAGTTGGACGGCGGTGAGCGGCAGGGCCTCGGCGTCCTGGAGGGACCGGATCCGGGACATCGCGAGGACGTGCAGCGTGCGGGCCAGGGCGGCGAGCAGCATCAGCAGGTCGCCGAGGGAGGGCCGGGTGAAGCCGGCGCCCTGGGTGAGCAGCACGACGCCGAGCACCGAGAGGGCCGCCGCGCCCAGGAAGGAGGACGTGGGCCGGGTCCGGGTGACCGCCGTCTCGGCGAGCGGCGTGAAGATCATGGTGAGGCTGATGATGAGGCCCGCGTTGGTCGCCGAGGTGTGCACCACCCCGTACGTCTCCAGCAGGAAGATCCCGCTCAGGACCGTCCCCAGCAGGGCCGCGCCGCGCCATTGGGCACCGGTCAGGGCGCGCAGGGACCGCCGTCCGGCGACGGCCAGTACGGGCAGCACGAGCGCGAACCGCAGCACCAGCACGGCGATCACCGTGCGGGCGGTGGTGATGTCCTTCGCGGCGAGGTAGCTGGCGCCCCAGAACACCGCGACGAGCAGGACGGGCAGGTCGGTGTGCCAGGCGCGGCGGGGCGCGGCCGTGACACCCGGTACGGCGATCGACGACATGGGGGCGGCTCTCCCGGTCTCCGGAAGGGGTGCGGAGACGTCGGCGGCTCGCACGGGGCGCGATCACCGTACCGGCGGTGCCGATCTTCGGCCAGGAGTTTCCCCGGGGGGCTAGGCGTCCTCGGGAAGTGCGAAGGACCCGTACTCCGGGCGGCCCAGCAGGTCGTACGACTGGATGGAGACACCCGCGCCGGTGACCCGCCCGCCGGCGTGCCGGAAGCGGGTGGGGACCGCGCCCTCCTGGAACAGGCGGCGGCCGGCGCCGAGGACGACCGGGAAGGTCAGCACGTGCAGCGTGTCGATCAGTTGCAGGTCCAGCAGGGAGCGGACCAGCGCGCCGCTGCCGTGGATCTGGAGTTCACCGTCCGTGCGCTCCTTGAGGGCCGCGACCTCCTTGGCGAGGTCGCCGCTCAGCACTGTGGTGCCGGACCACTCAGGCGCCCGGAGCGTACTGGAGACGACGTACTTCGGAAGTGCGTTGAGCCTGCCGGCGACCGGGTCGGCCGGGTCGGTCACCTTCGGCCAGTAGGAGGCGAAGATCTCGTACGTGCGGCGGCCGAGCAGGAAGGCGTCCACACGGTCGAAGACCTCGGTGACGAACCGCCCGAAGTCCTCGTCGCCGTACGGGAAGCTCCAGCCGCCCTGGTCGAAGCCGCCGCTGGTGTCCTCCTGGGGGCCGCCGGGCGCCTGGTGGACGCCGTCGAGGGAGACGAAGATGGTGGAGACGAGCTTGCCCATGACGGGTGCCTTCTTCCGGGTGCGGGGTCCGCTGTCATCACCTCAGACCCCGCCCGCCCCCGTAACTCATCGGTTCAGCCGGTGTGCGTCGAGAACAGTCCGCCCGTCGGGCCCTGCTTGTCGCCGCCCTGGGCCTTCTTCAGGGCGTTGGCGAGGCTCTCGATGGTGAGGGACTGCAGGATCACCCGGCCGTTTCCCTCCAGGGTGGCCAGGGACAGGCCCTCGCCGCCGAAGACGGCGTTCATGATGCCCTGGCGGTTGAGGCCGCCGACGCGCTGGACGCCGTACTGGATGCCCTCCTCGAAGGCGACCACACAGCCGGTGTCCACCTCGATCCGGCCGCCGAAGTCCGCCGGGTTCAGATCGATGAAGTTGCCCGCTCCGGCGATGATCACCGTGCCGTACCCGGTGAACTTCTCCAGGATGAAGCCCTCGCCGCCGCTCATGCCCGTACGGCCGCCCTGGAAGGCGATGCCGAACTCGACGCTGGACTCGGCCGCCACGAAGGCGTCCTTCTCGGCGAACCACGCGCGCGTGCCGTCCAGTTCCAGAGCGCGCATCTCGCCGGGCAGCACGCCCGCGAAGCCCACCGTGCCCTCGCCGCCCTGGGCGGTGAAGTACTGGAACGCCAGCGATTCGCCGGCCAGCATGCGCTGACCGACCTGCATGGCGGTGCCCATGGCCTGGCGCAGCATGCCGCCCATGCCGCCGCCTCCGCCGCTCTGCTGCCCGCCGTTGCCGGACGGGCCGGACAGCCGCGTCTCCATGGTCACGTTCGTCGTCTTGAACAGGAACTTTCCGGCCTCGCAGTACATGGTCTGGCCGGGGTGCAGGTTGACGACCGCCATCTGCATGGCGTTGCCGACGATCTCTTGCTGAAGGGTCACGCGGGGAGAACGCAAAAGGTGGAGCGGAGAGTTCCGGCTACGGCCGGATCTGGGTGTCCGTTCGCCGCCAGCGGACGCGGCGCCGGGCCGCTGGGATGGACGCATGACGAAGACGACGTGGACACACGGTTCTCTCGACGGGAAGACGGCCCTGGTGACCGGGGGCAGCCGGGGCATCGGCGCGGCCGTCGCCCTGCGGCTCGCACACGCCGGTGCGGACGTGGCGGTGACCTATGTACAGGGCAAAGAGGCGGCCGAGGACGTCGTACGGGCCGTGGAGGCACTGGGGCGCCGGGCGGTCGCGCTGCGCGCCGACTCGGCGGACGCGACGGAGGCGGCGGGCGCGGTGGAACGTACGGCGGAGGTGTACGGCGGGCTCGACGTGCTGGTGAACAACGTGGGCGTGGGTCTGCTGGGCCCGCTGCACACACTGACCGTGAAGGAGGTCGACCTGGTGCTCGCGGTGAACGTGCGCGGAGTGTTCCTGGCCTCCCAGGCGGCGGCCGCGCGGATGCCGGCCGGCGGCCGGATCGTCACGATCGGTACGTGCATGACCCAGCGGGTGCCGGGGCCGGGCGGGACGCTGTACACGACGAGCAAGGCGGCGCTGGTCGGGCTGACGAAAGCGCTCGCGCGGGAACTCGGGGAGCGCGGGATCACCGCGAACATCGTCCATCCCGGACCTACGGACACGGACATGAACCCGGCGGACGGGCCGTACGCGTCCGCGCAGGCGGCGATGACGGCACTGGGGCGGTTCGGTACGGCCGACGAGGTGGCGTCCATGGTGGCGTACCTGGCGGGGCCGGAGGCCGCGTACGTCACGGGCGCGGAGTTCGCCGTGGACGGCGGGCACGCGGCCTGAGCCCTCCATGACCGAGCCCGGTCCGGGAGGGACACGTGGGGCGCAGCGGTGCTGTCCAGGCCGGCGCGCCCCACGCGTGTGCGGGCCGGCCGGGGCCCGTCCGGCGGATCACCCCGGAGCCGCGGGGCATGGTGCGCCCATCTGCGCTGATGGGGCACCGTTGCCGCAGCCCGCCCGACCCGCCCGACAGACCCGGGGCCTGTCTTCCGGATCTTGCCGGGGTCGCCCAGGAGACGCCGCCGCCCGGAGCAAGGCCTGATCCGGAAGAAGGCGCTAGCCGCCCAGCTCCTGGTGGCGGGTCGACAGGGTGGTCGCGCCCTGGTCCGTCAGGGAGCCGAAGAGGCGCAGGCGGGAGATGCCGCCGTCGGGGAAGATGTCCACGCGCGCGTGCGTGCCGACGGCCGGCTGCGGCAGCACGAAGCGGTGGTTGGTGTCGGGCTGGAGACGGGTGCGCGGGAGGATCTCGACCCAGTCGCCGTTCTCGCCGTCCTTGACGGCGACGGACGCCCAGCCCGCGCTGTTGCCCTTCAGGTAGGCCGTGTCGATCTCGATCGCGCGGATCTGTGACTGGGCGGCCAGTCCGTAGCGGATCCAGTCGTTGCCCTGGTCGCGACGGCGGCGGGTCTCCCAGCCGTCGTCCATCTTGCGGGAACGGCCCGGCTGGATGGTGTTGGTGGCCGGGGAGTAGAAGAGGTTGGAGGCGTCCTCGACCTGGCCGCCGTTCTCCAGGGCGACCACGTCGAAGGTGCCGAGCACCTCCAGCCACTTCGGGTCCGGGACGACCTCGCCGTACACGCGCAGCCGGGCGATCCCGCCGTCGGGGTGCTGGTTGACGCGGACGTGCGTGAAGCGCCGCTCGACGGAGACGGCGAAGCCGTTGGCCGCGTGGCCGCCGACCGGCGTGCGCGGGACCAGCGTCGTCCACTTCACGTCGTCGCCCAGCAGTTCCGCCGGGGACGGGGAGCCCGGTACCGACGCGGCCTCGACCGATATCGCCTGCGGGTAGTTGCCGCGGAAGTGGGCGGTGTCGACCACGATCCCGCGGATCACGCCGGGCGCGCCGAGGCGGACCAGCGCCCAGTCGTGGTCCTCGGCCGTGGGCCAGGGGTGCTCGGCCGAGGCGCCGCGCCGGCGGCGGGTCTCCCAGCCGTCCATGATCTTGCCCTTGTGGCCGAAGTGCTCGGGGTCGAACTCGGCCCGCTCGGGCACCAGCAGGTTCTCCCGCTGGGCGAAGAACTCGTCGTTGGCGGCGATGACCCCGGCGCCGAGCTGCCGGTCGGCGAGGTTGGCGTACTGGGTGAAGGGGAAGTCGGCGGTGCGGTAGTCCACGTACGGGTCGCCTCCTCCGTAGGGGTTCGCGTCGCCGGTGAAGGTGGGTATCGCCGTCACGGTGATCAGGGGTTCCTTTCGGGAGTCGGCGGATGCGGGTGCGGGGGGCGTGGGGTCACTGGGGGCGGCTGAGCAGCGTGCCCTTCGGCTCGGTGAACTCGCCGTCCGCGACGATGCGCTCGCCGCGCAGCCAGGTGGACTTCACGACGCCGTACAGGGTCTTGCCGGCGTACGCGGTGACCCGGTTGCGGTGCTGGAGGCCGGCCGGGTCGACGGTGAAGGTCTCGTCAGGGGCGAGAACGGCGAAGTCGGCGTCGCGGCCGGCCTCGATGGCGCCCTTGTCGTGCAGGCCGGCCAGGGCGGCCGTCTGCGTGGACATCCAGCGGACGACGTCCTCCAGGCCGTGTCCGCGCCCGCGGGCCTCGGTCCACACGGCCGACAGGCTCAGCTGGAGGCCGGAGATGCCGCCCCAGGCGGTGGCGAAGTCGTCGGTCTTCAGGTCGGCCGTGGAGGGCGAGTGGTCGGTGACCACGCAGTCGATGGTGCCGTCGGCCAGCGCCTGCCAGAGCAGGTCCTGGTTGGCTGCCTCGCGGATGGGCGGGCAGCATTTGAACTCGCTCGCGCCGTCGGGGACTTCCTCGGCGGTCAGGGTGAGGTAGTGCGGGCAGGTCTCCACGGTGACGCGGACGCCGTCGGCGCGGGCGGCGGCGATGAGCGGCAGCGCGTCGCTGGAGGACAGGTGCAGGATGTGCACGCGCGCGTCGAGGCGCCTGGCCTGGGCGACGAGGTTCGCGATGGCCGTGTCCTCGGCGTCGCGCGGGCGGGAGGCAAGGAAGTCCGCGTATCGGGGGCCGCCGTGCTGCGGGGCGGCGGCCAGGTGGTGCGGGTCCTCCGCGTGCACGATCAGCAGGCCGTCGAAGCCGGCGATCTCCGCCAGGGACCGGGCCAGCTGCTCCTGGTCGAGGTGCGGGAACTCGTCCACGCCCGACGGCGACAGGAACGCCTTGAAGCCGAAGACCCCGGCGTCGTGCAGCGGGTGCAGGTCCTTGACGTTGTCCGGCAGGGCGCCGCCCCAGAAGCCGACGTCGATGTGCGCCTTCTCCCGGGCCACGTCCTGCTTGGTGCGCAGGTGGTCGACCGTGGTGGTCGGCGGGAGGGAGTTGAGCGGCATGTCCACGAGTGTGGTGATGCCGCCGGCCGCCGCCGCGCGCGTGGCGGTCCAGAAGCCCTCCCACTCGGTACGGCCCGGGTCGTTGACATGCACGTGGGTGTCGACCAGGCCGGGCAGCAGGACATGGTCACCGACGTCCTCCAGGCGTGCCGCGGCCGGGACCTCGGCGTCGTACGGCAGTACGGCCGTGATCTTGCCGGCGGACACCGTGACCGTGGCGGCCCGCGTCCCTTCCGGGGTGATGACACGCGTCGAGCGCAGCACCAGTTCAGCGTCGGACACCCGAACCCCTCTCTCTGCCGCCGTCTTACTTCCAGGAAACGGGATTTTCACCCACGTAACGGAATTCAACGTTCTGTTGAAGGAGTCTTCACTCCCGCCACCTCGCCGTCAAGAGGCACACTTCTGAGCGGTACCGCACAAGCAGGCAGTCAACCGACCGCCGGGTAGGCTTCTGCCCTTCTTGCCAGCGCCGAAAGGAACGCGCCGTGCCGACGTCCAGCGCCAGCACCACCGACTCCGCCAAGTCCTCCGCCAGCGGCGGGGTCCAGTCCCTGGAGCGTGCCTTCGATCTGCTCGAGCGGATGGCGGACGCGGGGGGCGAGGTCGGCCTGAGCGAGTTGTCCGCGACCAGCGGACTGCCGTTGCCCACCATCCACCGCCTGATGCGCACACTGGTGGCCTGCGGCTATGTACGCCAGCAGCCGAACCGCCGGTACGCGCTCGGCCCGCGGCTGATCCGGCTGGGCGAGTCCTCCTCCCGGCTGCTCGGCACCTGGGCGCGCCCGTACCTCGCCAGGCTGGTCGAGGAGACCGGCGAGACGGCGAACATGGCACTGCTGGACGGCGACGAGATCGTCTACGTGGCGCAGGTGCCGTCGAAGCACTCGATGCGGATGTTCACCGAGGTGGGGCGCCGGGTGCTGCCGCACTCCACGGGGGTCGGCAAGGCGCTGCTGGCGGGCGTGCCCGACGAGGAGGTCCGCGCGCTTCTGTCCCGCACCGGCATGCCGGCCGCGACGGAGAAGACCATCACCACGCCGGACGGCTTCCTCGCGGCGCTGGAGGATGTGCGGCAGCTGGGCTACGCGGTCGACGACAACGAGCAGGAGATCGGCGTCCGCTGCCTCGCGGTGCCCGTGCCGGACTCCCCCACGGCGGCCGCGATCTCCATCTCCGGGCCGGCAGGACGGGTCACCGAAGCGGCCACCGAGAAGATCGTGCCGGTACTGCAGGGCATTGCCGTCGAGCTGTCCCAGGCCTTGGCCAGTTCGGGCGCGTAGTACCGCGCCCGAGAGCGGGGGGACTGCCGGGCGTCGGCGGCTGCTGCGGCCGCGTGGGGGCTTGACGCGCGGTTCACCGCACCCCGGGCGGCAGGCCCGCCCGGCGCCCTCAAGACCTCGGCGGCTCCCCGAACAGGTCCACCGCCGCACGGACCTCCGTGAGGCCCCGCGCCAGTGCGCTGACGGAGCCGATCGCGCCGGCGATGAGTAACAGGGAACTGCGCAGACGCGGAATCTCGGGCATGCCACCGGCGGCCATCGCGGCCAGGGTCGCCAGTTCGTCCTCGGCTATGCCCCGGTCCGGGAACTCCGACGGAAGCGCGGCGAGTTCGCGGCGCAGCCGGGACACCGCGGTCCGCAGTTCCGCCACTTTCTGGTCCTCGCCCCTGCCGGTCACTGGCCTCTGCCCCAAGCTCCGCAACACAGCTCTCCCCCCACACTCCGTCGTGCGCGGGTCAGTAAACGCCACGCCGTCCGGCTGCGCCACAGCGCGGACCGAAATTCAGCCCAAGGAAACCGGCCCCCGCGGCCCGCGTCAGGTATGCAGGACGCATGACGGACGAGCGGGACCATCGTGAGGAGATCGCCGGGCTGCTGCTCGCCGCCGGCGGCGGCAGACGGCTCGGCGGGCGGCCCAAGGCGCTGCTGGAACACCGGGGGCGACTCCTGGTCGAGCACGCGGTCGGCGTGCTGCGCACGGCCGGATGCCGGCGGATCCACGTGGTGCTCGGGGCGCAGGCGGCCGACGTCCGCTCGCGCGCCGACCTCAGCGGCTGCGTCCTCGTGGACAACCCCGACTGGGCCGAGGGCATGGGCTCCTCCCTGCGCGCCGGGCTCGGCTCACTGGCCGGTACGGGCGCGCGCGCGGCCCTGGTGAGCCTGGTCGACCAGCCGGGCATCGGGCCCGAGGCGGTCGCCCGGGTACTCGGCGCGTACGACGGCGACGGCTCGCTGGCCTCGGCCTCCTACGACGGCGAGCGCGGGCATCCGGTCCTGTTCGGCGCGGCCCACTGGGCGGGCATCGCGGCGACCGCCACGGGCGACCGCGGGGCCCGCGCCTACCTGAAGGACCGCGCGGGACGGCTCAGGCTCGTGGAGTGCGCGGACGTGGCCGAGCCCTACGACATCGACACCGAGGCCGATCTGAGCCACCTTGAGTGAACGGGGTGGCACCGAGCGCCACCTTCCCTCGACTCAGAGAATCTCGACATCAACAAACCATTGAAGTTCCACAATGAGGAAACTACTATCCACTGCTCAGAAGCGTCCGACCGCACAGCGGGCGCCCACTGTCCCATTCGTGCCCCTTGGCACCCGGTGCCACCGCTGAAGGAAGTGACAGCTCATGTCCGCACCAGCGCCGTCCCCGTTGACCATCGTCGACGCCGAGCCCCTGCCCCGGCAGGAGGAGGTCCTCACCGACGCGGCGCTCGCCTTCCTGGCGGAGCTGCACCGGCGGTTCACCCCGCGCCGTGACGAACTCCTCGCCCGCCGTGCGGAACGCCGGGCCGAGATCGCCCGCACCTCCACGCTCGACTTCCTCCCGGATACGGCCGCCGTCC
This sequence comes from Streptomyces sp. NPDC101151, assembly GCF_044768335.1. NCBI lineage: Bacteria > Bacillati > Actinomycetota > Actinomycetes > Kitasatosporales > Streptomycetaceae > Streptomyces > Streptomyces sp. NPDC101151. Next base: position 27,683 of record NZ_JBIWPP010000053.1, read on the forward strand.
GCGCGGACGACTCCTGGAAGGTCGCCCCGGCCCCGGCCGCGCTGAACGACCGGCGCGTCGAGATCACCGGCCCCACCGACCGCAAGATGACCATCAACGCGCTCAACTCGGGCGCACGGGTCTGGCTCGCCGACTTCGAGGACGCCTCTGCGCCGACCTGGGAGAACGTCATCCTCGGCCAGGTCAACCTGATCTCCGCCTACACCCGCAGCATCGACTTCACGGACGAGCGCACCGGCAAGTCGTACGCCCTGCGCCCGAACGAGGAGCTGGCAACGGTCGTCATGCGCCCGCGCGGCTGGCACCTGAACGAACGGCACCTCGTCGACGCCGACGGCAAGGCGGTCCCCGGCGCCTTCGTCGACTTCGGCCTGTACTTCTTCCACAACGCCCAGCGCCTGCTGGACCTCGGCAAGGGGCCGTACTTCTACCTGCCCAAGACCGAGTCGCACCTCGAGGCCCGCCTGTGGAACGACGTGTTCGTCTTCGCGCAGGACCACCTCGGCATCCCGCAGGGCACCGTCCGGGCGACCGTCCTGATCGAGACGATCACGGCGGCGTACGAGATGGAGGAGATCCTCTACGAGCTGCGCGACCACGCCTCCGGGCTGAACGCCGGCCGCTGGGACTACCTGTTCTCCATCGTGAAGAACTTCCGTGACGGCGGGCAGAGGTTCGTCCTGCCGGACCGCAACGCGGTGACGATGACGGCCCCGTTCATGCGCGCGTACACCGAACTCCTCGTCCGCACCTGCCACAAGCGCGGTGCGCACGCCATCGGCGGCATGGCGGCCTTCATCCCCTCCCGCAAGGACGCCGAGGTCAACAAGGTGGCCTTCGAGAAGGTCCGGGCCGACAAGGACCGCGAGGCGAACGACGGCTTCGACGGCTCCTGGGTCGCCCACCCGGACCTGGTCCCGATCGCCATGGAGTCCTTCGACCGGGTCCTCGGCGACAGGCCGAACCAGAAGGACCGCCTGCGCGAGGACGTCCACGTCGAGGCGGCCGACCTGATCGCCATCGACTCGCTGGACGCGAAGCCGACGTACAACGGGCTCGTCAACGCCGTCCAGGTCGGCATCCGGTACATCGAGGCCTGGCTGCGCGGCCTCGGCGCTGTCGCCATCTTCAACCTGATGGAGGACGCGGCCACCGCGGAGATCTCCCGCTCGCAGATCTGGCAGTGGATCAACGCGGGTGTCGAGTTCGAGAACGGCGACAGGGCCACGCCCGAGCTGGCCCGCAAGGTCGCCGCCGAGGAACTGGACACCATCCGCAAGGAGATCGGCGAGCAGGCCTTCGCGGCCGGCCACTGGCAGGAGGCCCACGACCTGCTGCTCCAGGTGTCCCTCGACGCCGACTACGCCGACTTCCTCACCCTGCCGGCGTACGAGCAACTGCGCGGCTGACCCCGCCCGCGCCCCCGGCACCGCTCGGCGCCGGGGGCCCTCACGTGGGCAGCCCGTGGCGCCGGCGCTCCTCGGCGGTCAGCTCGCCCGGCTCGGCCGCCGACCGCGCCAGGAGCGCTTCGCACTCCCGGGCGTCCATGCCGTCCGGCAGCGACCAGGTGGAGCGGCGGTGGTCCTCGCCGATGACGGCGAACGAGCGGCCGTCGGCCGACCAGTGCGCGTCCAGCGGCAGCCGGCACTCCAGCCGCGACACGGCCTGGCACTCTCCCGTGGACGCCCGCCAGAAGGCGACCCACCCCTCCCCCGCGGTCGCGAGCAGGCGGCCGTCGGGTGACCACAGGAGCACGGCGGCCCTGCCGTAGGTGGCCGCGGAGCGCACCAGGAGGGTGCCGTCGTCGGCATCGCAGATCCGTATCGCCGACTCCCCGTCGAGGAAGGCGAGCCGGCGGCCGTCGGGTGACCAGCAGGCGGCTGCGGCGGTGGACCCCTCACCCACGGGGATGTCGAGCAGCCGACGCCCGGTCGAGGTGTCCCGGACCACGACGGGCCCCTCCTTCTCTGCGGTCACCGGACGACGGCCGTCGGGGCTCCAGGTCAGCACGCCGGTCCCGCGCTCGACGTCCTCGGTCCGAGCGACGCGGTGCCCGGTCAGGGGATCCCATACCTCGATGCGGCAGGTGACCGTCACGAAGTCATGGCTGACCGTCGCGAGCAGCGAACCGTCCGGGGACCACAGGATGCGGTCCACCACGCCGTACGCCGTGGACAGCGCGGCGGCGCACCGTCCCGAGGCCGGATCCACGAGCTCCACCAGGCCGTGGGGAAACGAGACGGCCAGCCGGTCCCCACCGGGCTGCCAGGCCACCCGCATCGGTTTGGGATCCCGGGCGGCGACGACCTTCCGCAGCCCGGAGCCGGGCTCCCTGAGATACACGGCGTCACTGTCCCGCAAGACGGCCGCCGTCCGACGCGACGTGAGGTCGAGATTCGTCCTCCGGGTTCCCTTCACAGGACGCCGGCCGAGCCGGTGTCACTCGGCGGCCCTGTCCGAGTGGCCCAGCGGTTTGCCCGGGGCCACGAGGTCGCGCACCAGGCGCTTGACCGCCGTGGGCTCCGGGAAGCCCTGTTCGCGGCGGTCCCAGACGACCTGGTCGTTCACCCTGACGACGAAGACGCCGCCGGTGCCGGGCTTGAGCGACAGCTCGGTCAGCTCGGTCTCGAAGGTGGTGAGCAGCTCCTGCGCCAGCCAGGCCGCGCGGGGCAGCCAGCGGCACTGTGTGCAGTACTCGATCTGGACGCGCTGGATCATCCGAGGTGCACCGACCAATCCTGTTCCGCCGCCGGCTTGCCGTGCAGGTCGGGGACCCGCTTGAGCCAGTCCGGGCGGCCCTGCCGGGTCTTCGCCGTACGGGCGGCTTCCTCGGCCGCGAGTTCCTCGCGGCTCGGGAAGTCGGTGGGCAGCCACTCCCCGGACAGCCGGACGCGCGCGAGGAGGTGGTCGACATAGGCGGCGCGGACGTCGTCGGGCGTGGCGAATCCGGCGTCCTCGGCCAGCCAGGCGTCCGGCACTTCGGCCACGACGGCCCGCAGCAGTTCCTCGGTCACCCGGGGGGCCAGTTCGGCGTCGGCGGCGCGGACGTCGGGGGCGTAGTGGCCGAGGGCGTGGTGGCGGAAGTCGTACCTCTTGCCGGGGGTCGTGGTGTCCCAGCGGTGGTGGAAGACGAGGGCTGCGCCGTGGTCGATGAGCCACAGCCGCGGGGGTGCCGTGCCGAGCGTCGGCCAGATCATGAGGTTGGAGCTGTGGACCGTACGGTCCACGTTGACCGTCAGGGCGTCCAGCCAGACGATCCTGCCCGCCTCCAGGGGGTCCACCGGGAAGGTCTTCGCGATCTCGGGCGTGAAGTCCCTCGCGCCCGACAGGTAGTCCATGCCGAGGTTGATGCCCGCGCTGGCCCCGTGCAGCTCGCGCACCTCCTGGTGCGGCTCGTCGGCGGCGATGGCCGGGTCGAAGCGGACGAGGACCAGCTCGGGGAAGCGCAGGCCGAGGGCGCGGGCGAGTTCTCCGACGATCACCTCGGCGACCAGCGCCTTGTGGCCCTGTGCCGAGCCGGTGAACTTCACGACGTACGTGCCGAGGTCGTCGGCCTCGACGACTCCGGGCACGGATCCACCGGACCGCAAGGGCGCGACATAGCGGGTTGCGGTGACTTCAGTCAGCATTTTCCCAGCCCATACGACTCACCAGCCTCAGTCCGCGTCCCGGCCCGGGCGTGCTCACCTCGGGGAGCCGGCCATGATCCTCGCCGGGGGATAATCCGGGGAGTCGCGACCGGCATGTCGACGGCGGTGCGTCCCTTGCTCCCGGTTTCCGGCATGAAGTGAGCATAGTGAGCGAGCGTGACAGCCGGCGAGGGCCCGAGCAGGCAACCGCATGCAGCCCCGGACAGCGGTCGCGTCGTGCGACGCGCCGGCAGCGTGGGGCAGGTCAGCCGGTCGCCAAGGGGTTGGGCAGCGGCAGGTATCGGGCGTCGGCGCCGTCCGCGCCCGTCCAGCGCAGCAGCAGGTTGGTCTTGCCGGGCAGGGTCGGCGAGGCGAGCAGGGCGGGGATCTCGGGCAGGTCGTGGCGGGCGAGTTCACGGCGGGCGGCGGGCCAGGGGTCGAGGCCGGGGTGGTGTTCTGCCAGGGCGGCGGCGATCTCGCTGAGGTGGTTGACGACCAGGCAGTACACCAGCCGCTCCCAGCCGGCGGCGCGGGAGACGTCCGGCAGCACCTTGGCGCCCTCCGCGTCCCGGAACAGCGCCTGCACGGGGGTGCCGGCCGCGTCCACGGCGACCAGGGTGTTCTGCAGGTGCGCCTCCAGGACGACCCCGTGGTCGTGGAACGCCGTGAGGGCGGGCGGGACGACCTGCCGCAGGTACGCCTCCCACCAGGCGTCCGGATCGGCCGTGGCGGCCGGCGGGCTGCCCTCGAAGCCCTCGGTGAAGCCGGCCGCGAGCAGCGGGGTGGCGGCCGGCCGGAGGTGGCCGCGCAGCCCGTCCCTCACCAGCACGGCCAGTTCCTCGAAGGCGAAGACGGCGGTGCGGTAGCCGCGGTCGCTCAGCCAGGCCGCGGGCGAGTCCATGGCGGCGAAGGCCTGGGTGACGGCGGTGTCGATGCGGCGCAGTTTCAGCAGGTCGTGGCGCCACAGCCGGCGGATGTCGTTGGTGATGCGCACATCCAGGCTGAACTTCAGAAAGAGATCGCGCCGGGGCGCGTACACCGTGCGGACCGCAGCCGTCGGCCAGGCGTCGAAGGCGGTGGTGCCGAGCCGGACCAGCCGGCCGTCGGCGAAGGCGGGCGCCAGGTCGCGGTCGAGGAGGGCGAGCTGCCAGGGGTGGGCAGGCAGCAGCCGGTAGCCGGGCGGGGCCGTCCCGAGGGCGTCCAGGGCGCGCAGGTCGCCCTCCTCGGCCACCTGGTCCTCGCGGACGCCGAGCAGCACCAGCGGGAAGTGCGCGTGCGCCTCGGGGGCGTACGGCAGCCAGGCCGCGACCGGGCCGCCGCCGCGGGCCTTCGGAGCGGGGTGGAAGGGGTGACCGGTGATCAGGGACTGCTCGGAGCGCAGATACGGGTCCTCGGGCGCCGTCGCCCGGGCCCGCGCGACGAGCAGGGCGGTGACCGCCTCCCGGCTGTCGATCATCTCGGCGGGCAGGTCGCCGCCCGACACCCCGGTGTGCCGGAGCAGCTCCTCGGCAACCAGTTTGACCAACTCGGTGTGACCCAGGCGGTGCCAGGCCCCGGCGCCGTACACCTCGGGGTCGGCGGGCCGGCGCCCCGGCCGCACACGCAGCAGGCGGCCGGTGGCGGGCAGGCGGTGAACCGGCCGTCGCCCGGAGTCCGGCAGCTGCTCGGCGACTTCCCGCAGCAGGCAGTTGAGCAGAGGGGCGGCCGCGTACGCGTCGGCACGCTGTCCGACGGTGTCGGCGGGGGGCTTGAGGTCCACGCGATCCATTCGTTCTTCGTCCGGGGCCCGAGCAACCAGTATGTCTGTCGTCCCTGACAATCGTGCCCCGAGCTGCCCGTACGTGAGGAGCCGTCCGTGTACCACTCCCCCACCGCCGAGGCCGAGGTCGCCGAGGAGCTGGCCGCCGTCCGGCCCGGCCTGCTGCCCCGGTACACGGCCGAGTTGCCGGGCGCCCGCGCGGCGGTGCTGACCCGTCTGTGGCGGGCGCTGGCCCACGAGCCCCTGCCGTGGGTGACGGGCAGGGTCAGCGGGGCGCACAGCCTGGCCCTCAGGCTGGCCGACGGCCGGACCCTGCACGGCCCGCACGCGGACCCGTACGCGACCGGCGGACACGTCGCCGCCGTGCGCCTGGACCGGGAGCGCTACGACGACCCGGCGCGGCTCATGACCGATCTGCCGGTGCCGCACGCGGCGGGTTTCGCGGTCGAACTCGGCCACAGCGTGGCCTCGTTGGCGCTGTCCCGGGCCGACGCGGATCATCCGAAGGAGTGGTCCGCGCGGGACTGGGAGTGGGAGCAACGGGTGGTGGACGGCCATCCGTTCCATCCCAACTGCCGTTCCCGGCCGGGCTTCTCGGTGGCGGACCAGCTGGCCTACGGTCCCGAGCACCGGCAGGTGGTCGAACTGGGGACGGTCGCGGTGCCGGCCGCCGAGTGCCTGGTGTCCGGCGACTGGCCCCGGGAACTGCGGGACGGAAAGGATCTGTTGCTGCCGGTGCACCCCTGGCAGGCGACCCATGTGCTCAAGCGTTCGTACGCCCCCTGGCGCCCCGCGCACCCGCTGATGTCCCTGCGCACTCTGGCCCTGCCCGACGGCCCGCATGTGAAGACCGCGCTGAGCGCCCGGCTGACCTCCTCGGTACGGGACATCTCCGCGTACTCCGTCGGGGCGTCCGCGGTGCTGTCGGCCCTCGGCACGGACCTGGCCGCGCGCACGGACGGGCTGCTGCACATCACCCGCACCCTGGGCGCGGCCACCGCCCACTCCCCCGATCTGGCCGCGCTGCTGCGGGAGTCGCCGCAGGTGTACGCGGGCCCGGGCGAGCGGGTGATTCCGGTGGCGGCGCTCCCCGCCACCTCCCTCCCCGGCTCCCCGGGCTGGCTGGCCGCCTTCGCCCGCCTCGCCCTCACGGTCGGTCTGCGGCTGCTCGACCTCGGGGTGGCCCTGGAGGCCCACGGCCAGAACCTCCTGGTGGTCCTCGCGGCCGACAGCACTCCTCTGCGTCTCGTCTACCGCGACCTCGCCGACATCCGCATCAGCCCCGCCCGCCTCTCCCGCCACGGCATCACGCCGCCGGCGCTGACCGGCCGGCTGATCACGGACGATGAGACGACGCTGCGCCGCAAGCTGTTCGGTTCCCTGGTGGCGGGCGCGCTCGCCGGAACGGCGGGTTCGGGACCGGCGCTGGGCGCGGCGCTGTCGGCCGTCCTGCCGGATCTGCCCCGCACCCCGGACCTGACCGCCCTGCGCGAAGGTCCGCTGCCCGCGAAGGCGTTGACGCTGATGCGGCTCTCCCCGGACACCCCCGGCGACCAGTGGACCGCGCTGCCGAACCCGCTCGTTTTGGAGCCCGGCACCTCTGATCAATAGGATCCGCCGATGATCAGAAGACAACGGCTGGCGGCGGGCGTCTGTGCGCTGCTCGCCGCCCTGACGGCCGGGCTCGCGGTTCCCGCCCCGGCCGCGGCCGACGAGACCGAACAGGCCGCTCCGAAGGTCGAACTCGTGCTGGACGTCAGCGGTTCCATGCGGACCCGGGACATCGACGGTGGCACCCGGATGGCCGCGGCGAAGCAGGCGTTCAACGAGGTGCTCGACGCGACTCCGGAGGAGGTCCGGCTGGGCATCCGCACTCTGGGCGCCAACTACCGCGGCAACGACCGCAAGACGGGCTGCAAGGACACCGCACAGCTCTACCCGGTCGGCCCGCTCGACCGGACCGAGGCGAAGACCGCGGTGGCCACCCTGGCGCCGACCGGCTGGACGCCCATCGGTCCCGCGCTGCAGAAGGCGGCCGCCGATCTCGACGGCGGTGACGGCACCCGCCGTATCGTCCTGATCAGCGACGGCGAGGACACCTGCCAGCCGCTCGACCCGTGCGAGGTGGCCCGCGAGATAGCGGCCAAGGGCATCGGGCTGACCATCGACACCCTCGGCCTGGTGCCGGACGCCAAGACCCGCGACCAGCTCAGCTGCATCGCGGACGCGACCGGCGGCACCTACACCTCGGTGCAGCACAAGGAAGAACTGACCGACCGTGTCGGGCAGTTGGTGGACCGGGCGGCGGATCCGGTGGTGTCGCCGGTGGCGACCGAGGGCGCGAGCGAGTGCACGAAGGCACCGTCGGTCAAGTCCGGGCTGTACACGGACCGTGAGGAGTTCGGTCAGCAGCGCTGGTACAAGGTGGACCTCGAGCCGGGCCAGGAACTGCGGGCTTCGGTGAGCGTGTCGGACGACCGTGCCGTCAACCCGGACTACGGGGTGCTGCTGCGGGCGGTGACACTGCACGGCAGGGAGATCGTGCGCGGTGAGGCGGCCGGCAACGGCCGTACGGACGTCGTGTCCACGGGCCTGCGGTATCCGAAGCCCGAGAGCGACGACGACTCCGCCACCGCCGAGACGGTGTGTCTGCAGGTCACCAACTCCTTCTCGGCCGCCGCGGGCGTCAAGACGACGCCGGGTCTGCCGCTGGAGCTGACCGTCGACGTCGTGGACGGCCCGAGCAAGGCGGGCGACGTGGCCTCCTTCGGGCTGGGGCGCGGCTGGTGGCTGCTGGGCGCGCTGGTGCTGGCCGGCTTTGTGGCCGGTCTGCTGTGGGGCTGGCTGTCGCGCTGGCGGGTCGCCGTCTGGAGGACGAACTGATGCGTATCACGCGAGTACTGGGTGCCACGCTGCTGGCGCTCGGACTGGCCGCGGGACCCGCGGCGGCCGACAGCTCTCCGTCGCCGAGCGCCTCGGACGACGGCAAGGCGCCCACCCGGGCCGGCACGTCCTTCCGTACGGCGACCGAGATCGAGCAGGGGCAGCAGGCCACCGCGTCCGGTTCCACCGGCGACTACCTGTACTGGTCGTTCCCCGCGGACGCCGGGCAGCGCCCGACGGTCAAGGCGACCGTGAAGCTGCCCGAGACGCACGGGACGCAGACCTGGCAGATCGACGTCTACGACGGTCTGCGGCGCCGGCAGTCCTGCCAGTACGGCGCGGCGACGCGCGCCGCCGCGCAGGGGGCGTCCCTGGTCGAGCTCGCCTGTGTGCTGCGCACGGTGCGCGCCTGGTCGGAGCCGTGGGCCAACGACCCGCTGCCCGGCACGTACTACGTCCGGCTGACGGTGGTGGACCTCGGTTCCTCCGATCTCGGCCAGCCGGTGAGCACCGAGGTGCGCGTCGACTGCAAGGACATCGGCGGGGCTGCGGCCGTGGACGGCTCGCTGGCCGAGCCGCTCGTCCCGGGTGTGGCCGTCAAGTCCGAGGCGAAGGAGGACGGTTCGAAGTCGGCGGTGCTGTCGAGCATCGAGCCCGACGACGGCTGGTCCTCCGGCTGGTGGTCCGACCGCTGGGTGTGGACCGCGGTGGGCGGACTGCTCGCCGCGCTCGCGGGCATCGGCGGGTACGCGCTCACGCGCGGCTCGGGGCGGCCGTCCCGGGTCCCGTCGAACGTCTGAGCCGCCCGAAGGCCCGCCTGCCCGGCGGGCCTTCTGCCTTTTCCGCCTGTATTCCCGGCGGCTTGTCCCGGACTGCCGTTCCCGGGCTGCTTGCTCAGGCCTCCCGCAGCGCCTTGGCGAGCGTGCCGTCACCGGTCACGGTGACTCGCCCGGCGTTGACGGCCTCCGGCAGGGTGGACTCACCGCGGGCGAGGGCGGCGCAGGTCTCGGAGTCCATCACGAGCCGCGCGTCCGCCTCGCCGGGCGCGGGCCCGTCGCCGTACACCGGCCCGTCCTCGGCGCCGACGCGCAGATGGAACTCCCCTTCCTCCAGCCGGACTTCGACGACGCCCTCGCCCTCGAGGGCGCGCAGGAGCGGCAGGGCGAACCAGTGGGCGCGCACGGCGTCCGTGGGCCGCCGCTCCCCCAGCTCCGTCTGCCCCCACCGGCCCAGGGCCTGCAGTACGGGCAGCAGCTCACGGCCCTTCGGGGTGAGTTCGTACACATAGGCCGCACCCGGAGGAGGCAGCCGCCGCCGGGTGGTGAGCCCGTCCCGTTCCATGTCCTTCAGCCGCGAGGCGAGTACGTCCGTGCTCACGCCGGGCAGGTCCGCGTGCAGGTCCGTGTAGCGGCGCGGGCCGGCGAGCAGTTCCCGGACGATCAGCAGGGTCCAGCGGTCGCCGACGAGGTCGAGGGCGCGGGCTGCGGAACAGTACTGGTCGTAGCTTCGGCGTGGTGGCATGCGACGCAGTCTAGACATGTTGTTGGACTTTCCAAGCTCGAACTTGGTAAAACCAAGTAACACACGAAACCGGAGGGGCGAGCGCGCATGGAGTTCCGGCAGTCGAACAAGCTCAGCGAGGTCTGTTACGAGATCCGCGGCCCGGTGATCGAGCACGCCAACGCACTGGAGGAGGCGGGCCACAGCGTGCTGCGCCTGAACACCGGCAACCCCGCACTGTTCGGCTTCGAGGCGCCGGAGGAGATCCTCCAGGACATGATCCGGATGCTGCCGCAGGCGCACGGCTACACGGACTCGCGCGGCATCCTCTCCGCCCGCCGCGCGGTCGCCCAGCGCTACCAGAGCCTGGGCCTGGAGGTGGACGTCGACGACGTCTTCCTCGGCAACGGCGTCTCCGAGCTGGTGTCCATGGCCGTGCAGGCGCTGATCGAGGACGGCGACGAGATCCTCATCCCCGCGCCGGACTTCCCCCTGTGGACGGCGGTGACGACCCTGGCCGGCGGCAAGGCGGTCCACTACCTGTGCGACGAGCAGGCCGACTGGAACCCGGACCTCGCCGACATGGCGTCGAAGATCACCGACCGCACCAAGGCCGTGGTCATCATCAACCCGAACAACCCGACGGGCGCGGTGTACCCGAAGGAGGTGGTGGAGGGCATCCTGGACCTGGCCCGCCGGCACGGCCTGATGGTCTTGGCCGACGAGATCTACGACCAGATCCTCTACGACGACGCAGTCCACCACTCGGCCGCCGCCCTCGCCCCCGACCTGGTGGTCCTCACCTTCTGCGGCCTGTCGAAGACGTACCGGGTGGCGGGCTTCCGCTCCGGCTGGCTGGTGGTGACGGGCCCCAAGCAGCACGCGAAGGACTATCTGGAGGGCCTCACCATGCTGGCCTCCATGCGCCTGTGTGCCAACGCGCCCGCCCAGTACGCCATCCAGGCCGCGCTCGGCGGCCGCCAGTCCATCGGCGAACTCGCCGCTCCGGGCGGGCGGTTGTACGAGCAGCGGAACGTGGCCTGGGAGAAGCTGAACGAGATCCCGGGCGTGTCCTGCGTGAAGCCCAAGGGCGCCCTGTACGCCTTCCCGCGCCTGGATCCGAAGGTCCACCGGATCCACGACGACGAGAAGTTCGTCCTCGACCTGCTGCTGCGGGAGAAGATCCAGGTCGTCCAGGGCACGGGCTTCAACTGGCCGGCGCCGGACCACTTCCGCATCCTCACCCTGCCCCACGCCGATGACCTGGAGGCGGCGATCGGGCGGATCGGACGGTTCCTGAGCGGCTACCGGCAGTAGCGGACAGGCGCAGCGTCCCGGACCGACGGTCCCCGCACCGGCCTGCCGCCCGAACCGCCGCACCTCGCAAGCATGTGCGAAGATCACCCGGGACTGCCGTCGTCCGGCGGCAGACATGACCAGGGGGATCCACCGCAGTACGCACCGAATTCGGCCGTGCGCGCCTGACCAGCGTCGCGCGGGCGGAGTTCGTCCTTCCTGGTCCGGCCTTCGTGACACCAGGGGGAACGGACTTGTTGTCGTACCGAAGACGACGGATGGTCGTCGGCGTGCTCGCCGCGGCCATGCTCGGACTCGCGGCTCCGGCCGCACGGGCGGAGCCGCCCTCGCCGCGTGCGTCCTTCGCACCGAGCGCGGTCGCACCGGGCACGGTCGCACCGGGCGTCGGCCCGAGTGCGGTCGCATCGAGCACCCCCAGGCCTGACGCCGTGGCGTCGACCGCGCCGCCGCGGCGGGAGGCGGGCCAGGAGGCCCGGAAAGCCGCCCGGTACTGGACCGCGCAGCGCATGGCGGACGCCCGGCCGCTGGACGAGGTCCGGTCGGCGCCGTCCGGGTCGAAGCCGCCAGGGGTCGCGGCAGCGGCCAGGCCCCAGGGCACGAAGTTCGCGGGGACCCGGCTCATAGGGACCTTCTTCGGTTCCAGCCCGCGCGGCACCGCCTGGCACTGCACAGGCAGTGTGATCGCCGCCGCGTCGAAGAACATCGTGCTCACCGCCGCGCACTGTGGGCTGAACATGAGGAGCGACTACGTCTTCGTGCCCAAGTTCGTGAAGGGAGCCGGTCCCGACCAGCAGCCCTACGGCATCTTCCACATCCAGAAGATCTTCATCGACCCCCGCTACGTCCCCGACAGGGGTTCGACCACCACCAAGAAGCCCTGGTCGGACCTGGACACCGCGTTCGCCCGCGTGTCGGCCAACCAGCGCGGCAAGAAGCTGCAGGACGCCGTGGGAGGCGGACTGACCTTCGCCCGGCCGTCCGGCTACACCCACCGCAACGTCACCGTGGTCGGGTACCCGTCGCACGCGCACAACAGCGCCGGACGCGCCATCAAGTGCACCGTCCCGACGAAGCAGCTGCCCGGGTACCGGCAGATGTCCATGACCTGCGGCGGCTACTACGGCGGTGTCTCCGGCAGCCCGTGGATCACCGACTACAAGGACGACGCCCGCACCGGCCATGTCATCGGCAACCTCGGTGGCTACAACGGCGGCGGAAACGACGCCGACGTCGACTACATCAGCTACGCCCCGGCATTCGGGGCCGAGGCCGCCGATCTCCTCGCCCACGCCGTCGCCGACAAGCCCATGCCGTCCGGCCTTCCCCCGTACAAGGGCGTCGAGGCGAAGCTCCCGGGCGGAGCCAAGCTGTGGCAGCACGCGAGGCTGATGACCTCAGGGGACTACACGGGCGACCACCGCGGCGACCTGATCGTGGTCTGGACCGACGGCGAGACCACCCTGTATCCGGGAGACGGCAAGGGCGGGTTCCGGCACGAGAAGCGGCTGCGGGCGGCCAACTCCACCTGGACGCACGCGCGAACCCTCACGGGAGGTCACTTCACCGGCCGCGAACTCTCCGGTCTCCTGGTGCGCTGGTCCGACGGCGAGGTGACCCTCTACCCGGACGTCAGCGCCTCGGGCCTGGGCAGGGAGGTCCGGATGGCGAAGCCCGGCTCCGTCTGGAAGAACGCCGTCCAGATCGCGGCCGGGCAGTTCCACGGCGGCGACAGGTACGCCACCGACCTGCTGGTCCGCTGGGCCGACGGCGAACTGACCCTCCACACCCGCGTCGGCTCCGGCACCTTCGGCACCGAGAAGCGACTGCGGGCGCCCAACGGCACCTGGAGGAACGCGACTCTGCTCACCAGCGGGAACTTCAGCGGCAGCGCGGACTGGGACGTTCTCGTGCGCTGGACGGACGGCGAACTCGACGCCCACGTGGGCACCTCGGCGGCAGGACTCGGCACCGAGTCGCGGCTGCGCGCCCCGAACAACCGGTGGAAGCACGGCCTGGTCATGACGGCGGGCGACTACACCTCCGACCGCACCGGCAATGACCTGATCGTCCGCTGGTCCGACGGCGGCACGACCCTGTACGCCGACACCGGCGCCACAGCCCTCGGTACCGAGAACACGCTGGTCCACCCGGGCACATGAACGCCCACGCACTCAGAGTTCCAGGGGGAACGATGCGAGCTTCGACTCGTCCGACCGGCGGCACGGCCGTCCTCATGGCCGCCCTGGCCCTGACGGCCTGCGGCACCACCACCGCCACCGACGCGCACGACGCCGAACCGGCCGACTGCCGGACCGCTTCACTGAAGTGGACGCTGGTCCTGCTCGACGGGGAAAAGGGCGGCAGCCGGCCCAACGCGCGGCTGACGGCCGTCAACAAGGGCCCGGACACCTGCGTGTTCGACGGCTATCCGGGGATCGAGATCCACAACGGCAAGGCGGAGAGCATCGACGGCGCCGGGCACGGGCACCCCGCGTCGTTCCCGCTGGCCGGCAAGGCGACGGCGACCGTCGACATCCACTACACGCCCCATGACACCAACGGTACGGACACCTGGTGCGTGCGCCAGAGCGAGGCGGTGGTCCGGGCACCGCACGACTCCGACCGCACCGTCGTCCCCGTCCTGGACACGCACCACAGGACGACCTCGATCGACGCCTGCGGTGAATCCATGGCCCTGGCGGCCCCGCGCCCGACGGCAGAGGACCACTGACGGCGGCCACTCGCCCGACGGCAGGAGACCACTGACGGGGGCCGCTCGGTCGTCCCGGCGGGGGTCGGCCCCGGCCCGTCTGGCCCAGTCCGTCCTGCGGGCCGCCGCGGCCGTGTGACACCGTGCCTGAAGGCAAGCGGGAAGGGTGCTGACGTGGGTGACCTCTTTCTCGTCCGGCACGGTGAGACCGAGTGGTCGCGGTCCGGACGGCACACCGGCTGGACCGACGTACCCCTCACCGAGCACGGCCGGGAGGAGGCGCGCCGGCTGGTGCCGCTGATCCGCTCGCACCGGATCGGCGCCGCCTTCGTCAGCCCGCTGCAGCGGGCCCGGGAGACCGCCGAACTCATCGGGATCCACGACGCCCGTGTCGACGCCGACCTGCGCGAGTGGGACTACGGCGGGTACGAGGGCGTGACCACCGTGGAGATCCAGCGCACCCGGCCCGACTGGTTCCTGTTCACGGACGGGGTGGCACCGGGCCCGCCCGAGCGCCCCGGGGAGAGTCCGGAGCAGGTCGGGGAGCGCGCCGACCGGATGCTGGGCAAGGTGGACGCCGCTCTCGCCAACACCGAGGGTGTCGTCGTCCTGGTCGCCCACGGCCACTTCCTGCGTGTCCTCACCGCCCGCCGCCTCGGCCTGCACCCGCAGCACGGGGCCCTGTTCCAGCTGGCGACGGGGGCGCTGTGCCGGCTCGGCACGGAACACGGGCGGCCGGTGGTGGCGGGGTGGAACATCCGGCCGCACGACTGAGCCACGCGGCCGCCCCGGGGGTGTCCGCCGGCCCCCGCCGTCCGGACCGCCCGTCGCCGGGTGATCGACAGGACGCCCCTGAGGTCACGGACGCCCGCGCGTACACGCAGTGGAATCACCCGCGGGCCGACGATTCAACACACAGGCAGCCGAAGCGCCAGTCGGACCCAGAGTCAGACCCCCGAGCGATGCCGCGTACATCCTCACTGTCAGACCCCGGTCGTACGCTTCGACCGAGCCGTCCACCTGGCGGCTCCAGGGCGCCGACGCACCGGAGGGAGCACACCGTGACCCGACCGCCGACCGCCGCGCAGCGGCGGGTGATCGAAGCTGCCGACACGGTCACCGGGCGGCTGCACGGGACGGAGTCGCAGCTGACCGCGCTGGTGAAGCGGGGGCTCGCCTTCCGGCACCCTCGGCCACCGCACGACCACTTCCTCACCGCCGCGGGGCACCGCATACGGGAGGCGGTGCCCGAGGCCCGGCAAGAACCGAGGCCCTCCACCGGGGTGTTCGCGGCGCGTGTCGGCGGCGAGGAGGAGGCGCCCGCGTCGGGTCCGGCCCGGCCGCGAGAGGTGCACAGCGCCTGGCAGGGGCTGCTTGAACTGCGCCGGATGACCGACCCGGGCGGGGCGACGGACCGGCCGTGCGCCTGGGAGCGGACGCATCTGGTGCAAGCCGCCGCACTCGCCCTGGAGGCCGCCGGGCACCGACCGGCGGGCCCCGACGGCGACGGCTACCGGGTGCGCGCGACCCCGCAGCCGGAGGCGGTCGCCGTGTACGCGGCGGAAGACGAGAGCCTGCGGTCCTGCGCGGCCACACTGGAGGCAGCGGGCTGGCAGGCCGGTGAGTACACCGAGCCGCGCACCCGGGTGCGCTATCTGCTGGCCTCCCCGCGCCGGGTGTGACCGGCATGCCAAGATCGATCGATCAAAGATTCGAACGCGAGAAGGGCAAGCAGTGGCTGAACCGTTTTCCGTCCGTGTGACAGTCCGCGGCTACGAGACCGACGTGCAGGGGCACCTCAATCAGTCGGTGTACATGAACTACGCGGAGCACGCCCGCTGGTCGATGCTCCAGGCCACCGGGATCAGCCAGGCCCGGCTCGTCGCCCGGGGCGTCGGCCCGGTGACCCTGGAGACGACGATCCGCTACAAACGCGAGCTGCTCGCCGGCGACGAGGTGGACGTGACCTGCGCGTTCGAATGGGGTGACGGCAAGACCTTCCGCATTGTGCAGGAGATACGCAGGACCGACGGCACGGTGGCGGCGGAGCTGACCGCGGTGGGCGGCCTGCTGAACCTCCAGGAACGGAAGCTGATCGCCGATCCCCTGGAGGTGTTCAAGGAGGTGGCGACGGACCTCGCCCTTTTCGGTCTCTGAGGCCTGTCCGGCGGATCAGTCCGGAGTCGCGGGATCGAGCCACCGGCACCGCCGAGACGGGTGAAGCCGGCCGCGCGCCCCCTCACTCCGCCGTGAACGCCCCCTGGTGATCCTGGGCCCACTCCCGGAAGGTCCGGGCCTGCCTGCCCAGTACCTCCGGCACGTCGTCGGTGACGAGGTCACTGCGCCCGTCACGGACGTACGCGGAGGCGGTGAGCACCGCCTCCGCGCCGGACTCGTCCAGACCCCACGCGGTGCGCAGGTGGTCGAGCGTCTCGTCCGGCGAGAGATCGCGTGTGGTGACCGGGCGGCCCAGGACGGCGGCGAGCACGGCGGCCTGGTCGGGGACGGTGAGCGCCTCGGGCCCGGTCAGGGTGTAGGTCCGCCCCGCCCACCGGCCCTCGGTCAGGGCGCGCGCCGCCACCTCGGACACGTCACGGGGATCGATCACCCCCTGCGCGCCCTCCCCGGTCATGTTCGGCACCGGCTCCCCGGCCGTGACCGCCCGTGCCCAGCCAAGGGTGTTCGAGGCGAAGGTGGAGGGCCGCAGGACGGTCCACTCGGCCCCGCTCTCCTTGACCGCCTCCTCCCCCAGGGCGTGCCACATGCCGAACGGACCGACGTCGGGATCACCCGTTGCGATCGCCGAGAGCAGCACCAGCCGGGGCACCCCCGCCACGCGTGCCGCCGCCACCAGGGCCCGGTCGTGCTGTGCCTCTCCGTCCGGAACGCCCACCAGGTACGCGGCCGTGGCCCCGGACATCGCGCGGGACAGCGAATCCGCGTCGAGGTAGTCCCCGCGCACCACCTCCACTCCCGGGGGCACGGCGGCCCGCGCCGGGTCCCGTGTCAGGGCGCGCACCTTCTCGCCGCGCGCCGCAAGCTGTCGTACGACTTCACTGCCGGTGGTGCCCGTGGCACCCGTAACCAGGATCATGAGGACCACGGTGGCGCGGGCGAGGGGCCGGACTCTTGGAAATTCCGGCACGGTTGGCGACCCGCCGGCTCGTGCGGCGCGCTTACGGTGGAGAGGTGACGAACACCACCGCCGAGCGGACGCTGCCCGTGCCCGAGGATCTGCGCCCGTGGATCACCGGGATCCGGGCCCTCTCCGGGTCCGCCTCCTCCGAGGAGACGTTCGCGCACCTCCCGGACGCCGAGACGAAGGTCGTCGTACGGGTGGGCAGGGGCGGGCACCGCGATGTACTGGCCGTCGGCCCGCGGGTGCGTGCCGCGTACCACGACGCCGGACTTCCCGTGTCCTGTGTCGAGCTGCGTCTGGCCCCCGGCACGTCCCTTCCCCTGCTGGGCGTTCCGGCGGCCGAACTGGTCGGCCGGGTGGTGCCGTTGGACCGGCTGCCGGGCCGGGCGGCGCGCCGGCTGGCCGCCCAGGCGCGGTGGCTCGACCCGGAGGAGGGTGCGTCCCGTCTCGCGGACGTCCTCCCGGAGCTGCTGTCCGACACCGCCGGCTCCTCCCGTACGGCGCTGCTGCGGGCCGGGGTCGACGCCCTGTCCGTCGGGTCGGGCCGGGTACCCGGCCAGGTTCGCGACGTGGCCCGCGAACTGGCCGTAAGCGAGCGGCAGTTGCGCAACCTGTTCGCCGAGGGTGTCGGCGTGTCCCCGAAGCACTATGCCCGCATCAACCGCGTCCGCACGGTCATCGACCGGGCCACGACCGCCCCCTGGTCCGAACTGGCCGCCGCCACCGGCTACTACGACCAGTCGCACATGACGTCCGATTTCCGCGCCCTGATGGGTGTCCCGCCCCGCTCGTACTTCACCGGCCGGCGGCCCGCGGCCACCGCGTGCCAGGCGGGTCGCCGCCCCTGAATTCGGATGCGCAGGACGCCTCCCGCCTGCGATGCTCCCGTGCCATGTCCGCACGACGTGTGAAACCCGGCCGCTGCATCTCCGTCGACATCGAGGCGGACGGTCCGATTCCGGGCCCGTACTCGATGCTGAGCCTGGGGGCCGCCGTCGCGGGGACGCAGGACGCCGACGGCTTCACGGCCGCCGACCCGGAGCAGCTGACCTTCTACCGCGAACTGCGCCCGATCAGCGATCAGTTCGTGCCGGAGGCCCTGGCGGTCAGCGGTCTGGACCGGGACCTGCTCCGGACCGAGGGTGCCGAACCGGCCGTCGCTCTCGGCGAGTTCGCCGCCTGGGTCCGTGAGGTGAGCGTCGGAGCGCAGCCGGTGATGTGCGGCTATCCGGCGTCGTACGACTGGACGTTCCTGTACTGGTACCTGATCCGCTTCACCGGCGAGAGCCCCTTCGGCCACTCGGGCTGCCTGGACATGAAGACGCTGTACGCCACCAAGGCGGGCCTTCCGCTGCGTTCGGTCGCGAAGGGCACCATGCCCAGGCACCTGCTGTCGAGGCGTCGCCACACGCACCACGCACTCGACGACGCTGTCGAGCAGGCCGATCTGCTCGCCAACCTCATGGCGTGGCCGGGTCCCGACGCGTCGGCATCGGGACCTGGTTGAAGCCGTAGTACAGGGCCAGCAGCCCGTGTGCGGCCAGGGTCAGCGGCGCGGAGACGAAGGCCAGGGCGACGGTCAGCGGATAGCCGAGGGAGCCCAGGGCGAAGCGGACCCGGGTCGCCCTGGCCGCGGGGGTGTCCACCCGGGCGTCGAAGAGGTGGCCGGTGCGGGTGAGGTGCCACCACAGGGCCTGGAAGGCGAGCGCCATCGCCACCATCGCCAGGCTGTACACGGCGGCGGCCACGTGCGAGGCCTTGTCCTCGCGCAGGTACTCCGCGAGCATCGCCGTCGGCCAGGGCACCGCGGCCACCACCATGAGCACCAGCAGGTTCAGGAACATCAGCGTCCGGTCCACCCGGGCGACGTAGCTGAACAGCTGGTGGTGGTTGATCCACATGATGCCGATGACCAGGAAACTCACCACGTACGCGGCGTAGGAGGGCCACTGCGCGCCCAACGCGTGCCACAGACTCCCGTGCTCGCCGACCTCGGGGACCTTGATCTCCAGGATGAGCAGGGTGATGGCGATGGCGAACACACCGTCGCTGAAGGCCTCCACGCGGCCGGACTCGTTCATGCGCACAGCCTGCCTCAAACCACGGCGCGGGGGTCGGCGGGTGCCGGACCCCCCGCCCGGTCGACACCCGGGGTGAGTGGGCGGGGGGGCGTTACTACCCCCCCTACAAACGCTTGGTGACCGCCAGCGCCGCCCCGCCCCCG